>NZ_JBVVPL010000034.1:0-69330 GCF_055807615.1 Bradyrhizobium sp. MV1.5
TCGGGGAAGTGATTTTCGTATGATGGACAGATCGAGCCATCATCTCCGATGTCGTCCTGGCGAAAGCCAGGACCCATAACCACCGAAGGCTATGGCTGTAACGAGCTAGACCTCCGACTTGTCCGACAACAGGCAGTCGGGGTAATGGGTCCTGGCTTTCGCCAGGACGACGACAAGAAACAACAAGGACGATCCCATGCGTATCCTCGTGGTCGGCGCTGGCGCCATCGGCGGCTATTTTGGTGGCAGGCTGTTGCAGGCGGGCCGCGACGTCACCTTCCTGGTCCGGCCGCGGCGCGCCAGCGAGCTCGCCAGCGCCGGCCTCGTCATCAAGAGCCCGAACGGCGACGTGACCTTGAAAAATCCGCCGACCGTTCAGGCCGACGCGCTCAAGGACAAGTTCGATGTCGTGCTGCTCAGCTGCAAGGCCTTCGATCTCGAGGACGCCATCAACTCGTTCGCGGCAGCAGTCGGGCCGAATACCGCGATCATCCCGATGCTCAACGGCATGAAGCATCTCGACATCCTCGACGACAAGTTCGGCCAGGAGCGCGTGCTAGGTGGCCTCTGCGCCATCGCCGCGACGCTCAACGAGAAGCGCGAGGTGGTGCAGCTCCAGCCGATGCAGTCGATCAATTACGGCGAGCGCGACGGCACGCTGTCGGATCGGGTCAAGGCGATCGACGAGGCCTTCAAGAGCGGCATCAATGGTGCCACGGCCAGCCAGAACATCATGCAGGACATGTGGGAGAAGTGGGTATTCCTGTCCTCGCTGGCGGCGTCCACCAGCCTGATGCGCACCTCTGTCGGTAATATTCTTGCCGCTCCCGGCGGCAGGGACTTCCTGCTCGGCATGCTGGACGAGACCAGCGCGATCGCCGCCGCGTCGGGCTACACGCCGGGCGGGCCGTTCTTCGAGCGCGTGAAGGGCAACCTCACCACCGAGGGTTCACCGATGACGGCCTCGATGTTCCGCGACGTCAAGGCGGGACTGCCGGTCGAGGCCGATCACGTCATCGGCGACCTCATCGCGCGTGCCGATGCCGCCAAGGTGCCGGTGCCGAAGCTACGCATCGCGTACACCCATTTGAAGGCATATGAGAAGCAGCGGGCGGGGTAAGCCGCTCGCTAGATCGTCATCCCGGGGCGCACATAGCGCGAGCCCGGGATCCATAACCACAGGGCGTGGTTATGAACCGAGCTGATCACGACGAATCTTCGCCAAACCACGCCCTGTGGCTATGGGTCCCGGATCTACGCTTCGCTTGTCCGGGACGACAGCGGAGATTGCAGCTACATCGCGCGCTATTTGAAATACGCGAGATAGTGCGAGACGGCGGTGATTTCCTCGTCGCTCATGTGATAGGCGACATCGGCCATTGCGGCGCCACCGCCGCCGACGCGCTGGCTGCTCTTGTAGTCGTGCAGCGCCTTGACGAGATATTCCTCGCGCTGGCCCGCGAGCCGCGCCACAGCCTTGGTGCCGGCAAAGCTATCCGTATGGCATGAGGCACAGCGGCGGCCGGCGGCCACTTGCGCGCCCTTTTTCGACAGGTCCGGATCCTTGTCCTCCGCCGCTGTCGGCGGCGTCAGCGCGGCGAAATAGGCGCCGAGATTGCGGACGTCCTCGTTGGTGATTTCCTCGGCGATCGGCTGCATCTGGTCGTTCTTGCGCGAGCCGGCGCGGAAAAACACGAGCTGCCATTGCAGGAATTGATCGGGCTGGCCGGCCAGCGAAGGAATGTTCTCGGTCTGCGAGATGCCGTTCTCGCCATGACAGCCGGCGCAGACGGCGGCCTTCTCCTTGACCGCGGCATTGTCGGCAGCGCTTGTCGGGAGAGACCCGAGCGCGAGAAGCGCAACCGCGCTGATTGCGTGTGAGATGAACTGCCGGCGCATGATTGGAATTCCGATCTATCGAACGCGTCATTCCCGACACGCGGCGGCGCGAGCCCGGAGATTCATAACCCGCGTTCGTGGCCAAGGGTTCCGGACTTGCGCGCAGGCGGCGCGCGATCAGGAACGACAGCGTGCGAAATTGAAATGAAAAGGCTGCGGTGCCCCTCGGCACCGCAGCCTCGCGTCGTCTTACACTACTTCTTGCTGTAGCTGATGCGGTAGATCGCGCCGGCCCAATCGTCGGCGACGAGGATCGAGCCGTCCTTGGCGAGGATGATGTCGTCGGGACGGCCGAGATAGCCCTGGTCGCCCTCGATCCAGCCGGAGGCAAACACCTCCTGCTTGGCGTTCTTGCCGTCTGGACCGACGATCACGCGCATGATGCGGCCGCCCTGGTACTTGTGACGATTCCAGGAGCCGTGCTCGGCGATCAGGATGTTGTTCTTGTACTCGGCCGGAAATTGGTCGCCGGTATAGAACTTCATGCCGAGCGGAGCGACGTGAGCGCCGAGGTTCAGCACGGGCGGCGTGAACTCGGAGCACTTGTGGCCCATCGCGAACTTGGTATCCGGCAGGTCACCCTGGTGGCAGTAGGGATAGCCGAAGTGCTCGCCGATCTTGCTGATCATGTTCAGCTTGTCCGAGGGCAGATCGTCGCTGATCCAGTCGCGGGCGTTCTCGGTGAACCAGAACTTGCCGGTGCGCGGATCGACGTCGCCGCCGACCGAGTTGCGAACGCCGAGCGCGTAGATCTCCGCATTGCCGGTCTTGGGATCGACGCGGCGGATCTGCGACACGCTGGTCGGGGGAACGCCGATGTTGAAGGGCGGTCCGAACGGAATGTAGAACCAGCCTTCCTTGTCGACCGCGATGTATTTCCAGCCATGCGCGGCGTAGGACGGCATGTCGTCATATACGACCTTGCCCTCGCCGGGACTGTCGAGCTTGTTTTCGATGTCGTCGTAGCGGATCAGCTTGTCGACGGCGATGACGTAGAGCGCACCGTCCTTGACGGCCAGACCGGTGGGCATGTTCAGCCCCTTGAGGATGGTCTTGACCTCTTTCTTTCCGTTGTTGTCCTTGATGGCATAGACGTTGCCGAGGCCGAACGAGCCGACGAACAGCGTGCCCTTGTCACCCCAGGCCATCTGCCGCGCGGCCAGCACGCCGGAGGCGTAGACCTCCATCTTGAAGCCCGCTGGCAGCTTGACCTTCTTGACGATGTTGGCGAGCTCGGAATCGGACGCGCCGGTCGGCGGACCCGACGGCGGCGCCAGTCCCTTCTGCGCCTCGGTCTCGTCGCCGAGGAACCAGTCGTCCGGCGGATGGGTCCAGAACTCCTTGGTGCCGGATTCGTATTTCTTCAGCGGCTTGTTCTTGTCCTGCTGCTGCGCGTGACCTGCGCTTGTCCCCGCGAGAAGGGCAATTGCTGCAAGCGCCAGGATGGATTGAAAGACGGATCGATGGAATTTCATCGCGTCACTCCCCTAAGGCAGCCATCAGGGCTGCACATTTATTTTATTTTGCTATCGAGAGGCGAAGTTCGGACTCTGTCGAGAGGACAGACGCAGAAGGTTAGCACATCTGCGAGCGGTGAGAAGCGCGCCGCGTGCGCTGCGATAGCGCTCGGTAAAAATTGAGACGGAAAGTCAACGATGGCGAATGCCGCGACGACAACGTCGTCGCTGCAGCGCGGAATCAAGATCGCGCGCGGCTAATTTGCAGGCAGCAGGAGGCCCGGAACAAAAAAACGCGAAAACAACCCCATGCACAGTAGAAATGCTCTGGCCGTCTTGCTGCCGGTGACTCCGGGTAGACATCTGAGGCGTCGAGCGAATTAGCAAAAATGGCGGCTACGGGGCGACCGGGTAGGGACCGTCGTCGAAAATCGTCTCATGATAGCCTTTCGACCCGACATCGCGCGCCAGCGTGCTGCGAAAATCGCGGCCGTCGCGAAGACACTTCAGGACATGCGCGAAGTCGAATTCGGGCCGCCAGCCCAGCTCGCGCCGCGCGCGCTCGTTGACATAGACGCGGTCGATCGCGGGAAACAGCCGCCAGCCGCGCGCCGCGTAGAGCTCCGCACAATCCGGATAGAGCTCGCGCACCACAGCGGCCGCGTCGCGCGCCAGCGCAGTCCGGTGGCGCTGCTCGAACGGACTCGTCGCCGAAATGATATAGCGGGCAAACCCGATGTTCGGCGCGCGCTCGGCGGCGAGCAGATGGGCGCTCACTGCGTCCGCGATATCCAGCCGGCGATAGAGCAGCTCGTTGGCCCGCGCATTCTCCGGCGCGTAAGCCGACCGCATCGCCGGATCGTCATCGTCTTCCGGGAAGAAGCGCGAGGTCCTCAAGACCACGACGGGCAGGCCGCGCTCGCGACAGAACAGCTCGCAGAGAGTTTCGGTCATCAGCTTGGTCGTGCCGTAGATGTTCTTCGGGATCGGCGGCAGATCCTCGGTCACCCACACTGCGGCCTGTCCCACCTCGGAGCGGAGCTGCGAGCCGAACGCGCTGGTGGTGCTCGTGAAGACAAAACTACGCACGCCAGCGGCCACGGCCGCTTCGAGCAGATTGAGCGTGCCGGTGACGTTGGTGTCGATGAAGGCTCGCTTGCTGTGGGTCGCCACATGCGGCTTGTGCAGCGTCGCGGTGTGGATCACCGCGGTGACGCCGTCCATCTGGCCCCGCACGAAATCCGGATCGACGATCGAGCCGACGGCATCGGTGAAGGGCGATGGCTTCAGGTCGATGCCACGCGCAGGCGAACCGCGCCCGCGGAGCGTGCGGAGAACGGCCTCGCCGAGATGGCCCGCGCTACCTGTGACCAGAATTGTCATTCGTGACCCAATACAGCCGCCAGCGGCGTGGAAACCACGTGCCCGTCCGGTCCGGCTGGATGCTTTGGGAAAAATTGGAGCGGGCGAAGGGGCTCGAACCCTCGACCCCGACCTTGGCAAGGTCGTGCTCTACCACTGAGCTACACCCGCATCCTGTGTCGGTCGCATGACTGCGCCGGCACCGGCTGTCGTATGCCAAAAGCGGGCGGGGAATGCAACAGCTACCGGCGGCATAGATTCGCAATCGGAGGCCGGATATCGACCCGAACGCGGTCAAATGACCCAAAAAGGCCCCGGAACCGCCGAATCGGCCCGCACGGATTGAAATTCGGCCGTCCCGGCCCAATTTAGGGCCAACAGCGAAGCATATGGATTGGCGACGTGCTAAAGACCCGCCAATTCCAGACATCAGACGAGGGGATGCCGTGACGATCATCGACCAGGGTAACGGAGCAGCGGGCCCGGCTGCCGCCGATCTGATCAAGGACACGACCACCCAGACCTTCGTGAAGGACGTCATCGAGGAATCGAAGCGCCAGCCGGTGCTGATCGACTTCTGGGCGGAATGGTGCGGCCCCTGCAAGCAGCTCACGCCCTTGCTGGAAAAGGCGGTCAAGGCCGCCAAGGGCAAGGTCAAGCTGGTCAAGATGAACATCGACCAGCACCCGGCGATCCCGGGCCAGATGGGCATCCAGTCGATTCCGGCGGTGATCGCCTTCGTCAACGGCCAGCCGGCCGACGGCTTCATGGGTGCGGTCCCGGAGAGCCAGCTCAACGCCTTCATCGAAAAGCTGACCAAGGGCGTGACCGCGCCGGGTGAGCCGAATGTCGCAGAGATCCTCCAGGAAGCCGAGGCGGTGCTCGGCGAGGGCGATGCCGCCGCGGCCGCCCAGATCTACGCGGAAGTGCTGCAGCTCGAATCGACCAACATCGCAGCCCTCGCCGGGCTCGCGAAATGCTACGCCGTCTCCGGCGCAATGGAGCAGGCCAAGCAGACGCTCGCCATGGTCCCGGAATCGAAGCGCAACGACCCCGCTGTGAAAGCCGTGCAGACCGCGATCGATCTGGCCGAGCAGGCCGAGCAGCTCGGGCCCGTCGCCGAGCTGGAACAGAAAGTCGCCGCAGACCCGCTCGATCATCAGGCCCGATTCGATCTGGCGATCGCGCTCAACGCGCAAGGCAACCGGGCAGCGGCCACCGAGCAGCTGCTCGCGATCATCAAGCGCGACCGCAAATGGAATGACGACGGCGCCCGCAAGCAGCTGGTGCAGTTCTTCGAGGCCTGGGGCAGCACGGACGATGCAACTGTCGAGGGACGCAAGCGCCTGTCGATCATCCTGTTTTCCTGACGATGATTGATCCATCGCCGCCGGCGGAGCGTTAGGCATCGTGACTTGATGCGGACAATGGGGACCAGATGCCGATCAACATCGAATATCGCGGGCCCGCCGACCTTCCGGAGATCCTTCCGGTGTTTCCGTTGCCGGGCGCGCTGCTGCTGCCGCGCGGGCAGATGCCGCTCAACATCTTCGAGCCGCGCTACCTCGCGATGATCGACGATGCCTTCCGCGACGGTCATCGCCTGATCGGCATGATCCAGCCCGACATCGCGCACTCGCCCAAGAATTCCGACAAGCCGGCGCTGTTCCGTGTCGGCTGTGTCGGCCGCATCACTCAGCTCGCCGAATCCGGCGACGGCCGCTACATCCTCGAGCTCACCGGCGTCTCGCGCTTCAAGGTGCTCGAGGAGCTCGAAGTGCTCACCGCCTACCGCCAGTGCAAGGTGGATTTCTTCGCCTTCGTCGACGACTTTACGCCACGCATGGGCGAGGACGAGGTCGATCGCGAGGCACTGCTGACGGTGCTGGCGGATTTCTTGAAGGCCAACAACCTCAAGGTCGACTGGGAGGGCGTCGAGACCGCCCCCAACGAAGCGCTCGTCAACGCTCTGGCGATGATGTCGCCCTATGGCGTGGCCGAGAAGCAAGCGATGCTGGAAGCGCCCGACCTGAAGACCCGCGCTGAAATCCTGGTCGCGGTGACCGAGATGGATCTCGCCAAGAAGCGCACCAGCGGCGATCCACCGCTGCAGTGAGTGGCGACTAAGCTTCCGCCTCCACGGTGCGCTCCCTCTCCCGCTTGCGGGAGAGGGTCGGGGAGAGGGTGCTGCCTCAAGCGAGAACCCCGAAGAGGAGAAAACCCTCACCCGGCGCTTCGCGCCGACCTCTCCCGCAAGCGGGCGAGGTTGACCGAGCCCGCGGCCAGATTGTGCCGACTCAATCCTACGAGTGATGCCGGATGCGCTTGCGGCCGGTGATCATCGCGCTGATCAGGTTCTCGCGCTGGAGACGTCCCATCATCAGCACGCCCAGGACGTGCAGCACGACCAGGACGATGACCGCGTCCGACGAATAGTGGTGGGTGTCCTCGACCCACCAGACGCCGAAAAAGGTTACGGTCACCGACATCGCGCCTGATATTGTCGAGACCGCGAGCGAGACCAGCAGCGCCACCAGCATCAACGTGCCGGCGGGATTGAGACCGATATAGCGGCCGGTGATACCGCGGCGCAGATTCCACAGATAACCCGGCGCGGCCCGAAGCCTGACGCCGACCATGCGGAAACGCGAATAGCGGCTTCCCCAAAGACCCCAGACCAGACGGAACGCAAGAAGTCCGAGTACTGTATAACCGACGATGCGGTGAAGTCCGTCATAGACGGTCGGCGTGAACCACGCGGCCAGAACGCAAACCGCGAGCGCCCAGTGCCAGAGCCGCAACGGAAGGTCCCAGACCACGACCGTCCGCGAAGCGGTTCGATCCGCGGGGGTCCGGTTGGACCCCCCGCGCGGCTGCGGTACCGTTTCTTCGATCAAGCGAGGACCACCCTCAGGCATGACTTTGCGCAGACGTTTGCGCGCAGACCATCGCGCGGCCTACTTTGCAATCGTGTGCTTCAGGCTGAGATCTTCGGGGCTGTAGAACAGCTCGTAAAGCTTGCCTTCCTTGACGCCGTAGACCTCGTAGCACGAGCCTTCGATCTTGGAGCGCCGCACCTCGTAGCCGAGCGCCTTGGCCTTGGCTTCGGCTTCGCTCGCCGGCTTCCACGACGCCTTGTCGAGCTTGGTGCAGTCCTTGAAACCATCGGCCAAGGCCGCCGATCCCATGCCAATCCCGATCGTCAATGCAACGGCAACAACACGAATAACCTTCACGAACGTCTCCTCTTCTGTCGTGGGCGCTACGCCCCAAGGCGAAGCGGGACCGAAGGAAGCAAAGCACATGATGAAGTCAATCCGCAGCTACGGCGGAAGCCTTTAGAGATATTCTAACGATCCGAAAAAGCTCAGCGCCCTCCGTGCGCAACGTACATTTGGCGCGTCGATGCGGCCTTACGCCTCACAACAGGCATGACTGCAATATGCCGCGCCTAGTAGCCGGCAGCCGCCATCGCGACGACAGCACTGAGCGCCATCCAGCCGAAGTGCCGACCGCGCGTCGCCCATGCGTTGGCGAGAGCGGCGAAGCCGAACACACAGGCCATGGTGACGACGATCCAGTGCCGTGCCGGCTCCGATTGCAGCCAGGGTGCCGCGATCAGGAGCACACCCCCGCCGAACCAGGCGACGGTCGAGGCCTGCCAGACCAGGCGGATCAGGGTGCGAAGCCGCTCCGGCTCGATGCGGGCGCGGGCAAAGACCTTGGTCTCGCCGAGAATGCCACGGATGAGGGCCACGACAATGGTCACGCCCCCGGCACACTGGAGCAAGAGATCACGCATCGTCAAAACTCCTGAAAATTTTTCCATACAGTCCTGTATGGTGAGATAGGCGCTGGCGTGCCGGCTGTCAATACACTAGTGTATGGTCGAATCCGGAACCCGACATGGCCGAAACGCTGAACGCCGACGACTGGATCAAGCAGGGCCTGAAGGCGCTCGCGAGAGACGGCTTCACCGCGCTGAAGGCCGATCCGCTGGCGAAAGCCACGGGGGTCTCGCGCGGCAGCTTTTATTGGCATTTCGCCGATCTCGGCGCGTTCCATGCCGCTCTCTTGAAGCGCTGGCGCGAGATCGCGGCCGAGCAGATCATCGCCGATGTCGAGGCGGACAGCGACGATCCGCTGAAAGCGCTGCTGCGCAGGACTTTTGGCGCGCGGCTCGACCTCGAGCGCGCGGTGCGGAACTGGGCGGCCTTCGATGCAGCGGCACAAACGGCGGTGCGTGCCATCGACCGGCGCAGGCTCGACTATATCGAGGAGCTGCTGAGGAAGCGCGGGTTCGAGGCGGCGACGGCGCGAGCCCGCGCGCAAATCCTGTACTGGACGTTCCTCGGCTTCGCCCTGTCGGGCCCTCCATCGCCCGCCGCGCGGCTCGAGGGCCTGCTCGACGAGATCCTGCGGATGGTTTCCGCTTGAGGCGACGCGATGGGCTCCTGCGATTTTTCATGCTAGAGGCAACCGACCGCCGGAGATCCACATGAACGCGCCCACCGAACGCCCCGAAGCCAGCGTCGATCCCAAATTGCTGGAGATTCTGGTCTGCCCGCTGACCAAGGGTCCGCTGGAGTTCGATTCTGCAAAGCAGGAGCTGATCTCGCGCAGCGCCAAGCTCGCTTATCCGATCCGCGACGGCATCCCGATCATGCTGCCGGAAGAGGCCCGCAAGATCGATTGAGGTTTGGCGCGATCGCCGCACCACACTCTCGCTGTCGTCCTGGCGAAGGCCAGGACCCATAACCACAGGACGTGGTTGTGGCGCAAGCCGGCAACTCCGAATCATCGCAAAATTAATGCTGCGGCGTATGGGTCCCGGATCTGCGCGCGCCTGAGGCGCGCTTGTCCGGGACGACAGGAAAATCCTACAACGCCTCGCCCTTCAGCAGCCGCGGTATCTCACCGGTCAGACCCGCGGCCTGGCGGATGAACAGGTTCTTCAGCGGCGGGGCGCGGTCGACGAGGCCGAGGCCGATGTCGCGTACGGTGCGCAGCAAGGTCGATTGATTGGAGAACAGGAAGTTCAGCGAGTTGGTGGCAACGCCCATGGCCATCGTGTCGAAGCGGCGCCAGCGCTGGTAACGTTCGAGCACGTCGGCGGCGCCGAGATCCATGCCGAGCCGCGCCGCATCGACCACGACCTCGGCCAGTGCGGCGACGTCCTTCAGCCCCATGTTGAGACCCTGGCCCGCAATGGGGTGGATGACGTGGGCGGAATCGCCGACCAGCGCGAGGCGCTGGGCGATGAAGGAGCGCGCGACGAAATAGGACAGCGGAAACGCGCGCGGCTTGTCGAGCGCCTTCACTTCGCCGAGATGCAGGCCGAAGCGTTGCTCGAGCTCGCCGTGAAATTCCTCATCGCTCAACGCAACGATACGCGCGGCTTCGCTGCGTCGCTCGGTCCATACCAGCGAGGAGCGCTTGCCCGAAAGCGGCAGGATCGCGAATGGACCCGCCGGCAGAAAATGCTCTTCGGCGCGGCCCTCGTGATCGCGCTCATGGCCGACGGTGACGACGATACCGGACTGATCATATTCCCAGCCATGGGTGGCGATGCCGGCGCGCTCACGCAGTTTCGACTTCGCGCCGTCGGCCGCGACCAGGAGGCTCGCTGCAATCACACTGCCGTCACCGAGCGTCACGTCGATACCTTCGGCCCGCGCGTCGTAAGACGATACGGTGGTCGCGCGGAGATCGATGCCCTCGGCCTCGGCGCGCACCACCAGCGCATCGATCAGGCGGCGGTTCTCGACCATATGCGCGAAGGGCTCGCCCGGCGCGACATCGCCGGCAAAGTTGAGGAACGCCGGGCGGGTGGCGTCTTCCAGCTTGGAATCGGTGACGATCATGTCGAGGATGGGCTGCGCCTCGCCCCTGACGTCATCCCAGGCGCCGATCGCCTCAAACAGGCGGCGGCAGGCGGCCACGATCGCGGTGGCGCGCGGGTCCCGGCTCGGACGTGTGGAGAGCGCGGGGTCGGCGACGATGACGGGGATCTCGGGGCCGAGCCCCTGGCGCAGCGCCAGGGCCAGCGCCAGGCCCGCAAACGCGCCGCCACCGATGACAATGCTACCCTGTACCGACATACCCAATTCCCGGCTAAATCCTGGCCTTGCTAGCAGACTTGAGGTGGGCGAAACAGTGCGGTGAAACAAGGGCGGTAAGCCCCCATTGTGTCATTCCGGAGCAGCGTAGCCGGAGCGGCAAGGCGAAAGCTGAATTCCATGTCCAAGAGCCTGATCGACCTCATCTCGATCCTCGACCTCGAACAGCTCGAGGTGAATCTGTTCCGCGGCAACAGTCCGAAGACCAGCTGGCAACGGGTGTTCGGCGGCCAGGTGATCGGGCAGGCGATGGTTGCAGCGTGCCGCACGGTCGAGGGCCGGCTGCCGCATTCGCTGCATTGCTATTTCATCCTGCCCGGCGATCCGCAGATCCCGATCATCTATCAGGTCGAGCGCCTGCGCGATGGCAAGAGCTACTCGACGCGACGCGTCACCGCGATCCAGCATGGCAACGCAATCTTCTCGATCATGGTGTCGTTCCATGCCGAGGAGGAGAGCGCGTTCGATCACCAGGACAAGATGCCCGACGTGCCGCCGCCGGAAAAGCTGACGGCGGAGGAGGTGGCGAAGCAGCCGATGTTCAAGGAGATGCCGGAGTTCATCCGCCGCTATTATGAATCCGACCGTCCGATCGAGCTGCGCCCGGTCGAACTCGGCCGCTATTTCGGCCAAAAGATCGAGGACGGCCGCATCCATGTCTGGATCAAGACCGCGGCAACGCTGCCGGACGATCCGGCGCTGCACATGTGCGCGCTGGCCTACGCGTCGGACTTCTCGCTGCTCGATGCGATCATGGCGCGCTACGGCCGCACCCTGTTCGACAAGCGCATGATGCCGGCGAGCCTCGACCACGCGATGTGGTTTCACCGCCCGTTCCGCGCCGACGAATGGCTGCTCTACGCACAGGATTCGCCGAGCGCCCGAAGCGGCCGCGGCTTGACCCGCGGCTCGATCTTCAAGCCTGACGGCACACTGGTGGCTTCCGTCGCGCAAGAAGGCTCGGTACGCGAGCGGAGAGCCTAGGAGGCATAAGCACGATCGATAGCGCTGATGCCTCTCGAGGTCATGCCCGGAGCGATCCTCGCGGAGCCAGGACGGTCTCCGACGCGAACCAGTTCATGATCCAGCGATACACCCACGGGATCGGGATGATGAAGCCGCAAAGGAATGCGGCCACGATGCCCCGCCAGAGAATGCCGAGACCGCTGCCGTTGAAGACGATCTCGCGCCGCGTGCCTTCGATGCTGCGGCAGAACCAGCGCATCTGAGCTGCGGCGACCCAGGCCCAGCCGATGATGGTGATGATGGAAATCGCGAACAGCAGGCTCCAGCCGACATAGGCCCAGACCGTGCCGGTGAAGCTCAGGCCGAGCGGCTGGCCGTTGGAGGCGAGGTTCGCGACCATCCATTTGATCAGGAGCCAGTACAGAACGATTTGGGCGATGAACAGCAAATTGCTCAGCAAGGGGACGCCGATGTAGCCGATCACGATCGCCAGAACGATGAAGCCGAAATACCAGGGCACCAGCGCCATCGCATTGCCGGTGAAGCTGAGATTGGGCCGCCCGGGGACCTTGACGCAGGACACGATCCATTTCGTGTACCAGACGAACACCCACGGCACCGGGATGATGAAGCACATGCCGATCAGCATCACGATGCTGCGCCAGGTGAACTCGAGGATGCCGAAATCGACCGCCAACGATCCTCCGGCGCCACCGCCGCCATAGCCTCCGGAGCCCATCATCGGCGGGCCGCCAGCCGGCATCATCGGGGGCGCACCGCCGCCGCCGATCAGCCCAGGGATTTCGGCGGCCTTCTGCCAGCCGGCCATGCCCTCCGACCACACCAGCGTATCCGGACGCACGACTCCCTGGGCAACGAGGTCGCGGAATTGTCCTTCCTGATAGGGTCCCTGCTGCTTACCCTCGGATGCGTAGAACCAACTCGCCATGAAACGTCCCCCTCGAACATAGTTTTGTACCCGCCGCGACGCTTGGGTTCATCGCATCCATTCCAAAAACGCATTGTGGAGGATGAACGGCTGCCCTGTACAGAGGCGGCCGTTCACATGGCGCAACGATTTTCCGCTTCAATCTGCAACATTTTTATGCCATTTGCCCGGAAAGATGCCAGATTGACGCTGCGCCGGGGACATACGGCGCGGCGCATCCCCGGGGAATAGGCCTGACCATGAAACTCGTCGTCGCGATCATCAAACCCTTCAAGCTCGATGAAGTCCGCCAGGCGCTGACGGCGATCGGCGTCCACGGCATGACCGTGACCGAAGTGAAGGGCTATGGCCGCCAAAAGGGCCACACCGAGATCTATCGCGGCGCCGAATATGTCGTGAATTTCCTGCCGAAGCTGCGGATCGAGATCGCGGTTGCCTCCGATATCGCCGAGAAGGCCGTCGCCGTCATCACCGCGACCGCGCGCACCGGCCAGATCGGCGACGGAAAGATCTTCGTCACGCCGATCGATCACGCCATCCGCATTCGCACCGGCGAGACCGACAGCGACGCGCTCTGAATTCAAGACCCTCATGGTGAGGAGCGCGGAACGCGTTTCCGGACGATGCTTTGCATTGCCGGGCGAACCATGGAGGCCCGGCTCTCGCCCGCGGCCATCCTCGAGACGCCCGCTTGTCGCGGGCTCCTCGGGTTGAGGGTGGAGTGCGGTGAGGCACGGACTAATTCTTATCTAAATCGCACCGGGCAATGGCGCCACAGCGTGCGACGCAATCAATAGCTGGGGGAAACGACATGGCGGGATTGTTGCGCCGCGCGGCTGCTATGGCTGCGCCGATCGGGCTTGTCTCGATCATGGCTTCGCCGGCGCGTGCCGGGGGCTCCGAGATCAACACCGCCGACACCGCCTGGATGATCGTCGCCACCGCGCTCGTGCTGATGATGACGATCCCGGGGCTCGCGCTGTTCTATTCCGGCATGGTGCGCAAGAAGAACGTGCTCGCCACCATGGCGCAGAGCCTGGCCGCGGTGACGATCATCTCCATTCTCTGGGTCGCGTTCGGCTATTCGCTGTGCTTCGTCGGCGACGGCCCGTGGATCGGCACGCTCGACCGCTGGTTCCTCTCCGGCATGACCATGGACAGCGTCAACCCGGCGGCGAAGACGATCCCGGAAGCGCTGTTCATGCTGTACCAGATGACGTTTGCGATCATCACGGTGGCGCTGGTCGCGGGCGCGGTGGCCGACCGGATGCGGTTCTCGGCCTATCTCCTCTTCTCGGTCGCCTGGTTCATCTTCGTCTACATTCCGCTGGCGCATTGGGTCTGGGGCGGCGGCTTCCTCGCCAGCATGGGCGTGCTGGATTTCGCCGGCGGCCTCGTGGTGCATCTGTCGGCCGGCACCGCCGGCCTCGTCGCGGCGAAGGTGATGGGACGCCGTCACGGCTACGGCACCGAAAATCTCTCGCCGTTCGATCTGTCGCTTGCGGTGATGGGCACCGGCCTGTTGTGGGTCGGCTGGTTCGGCTTCAACGGCGGCTCGGCGGGCGCAGCCAATTCGCGCGCGGTGCTGGCGATCATCGCGACCCATCTCGCCGCCTGCTCCGGCGCGCTGACCTGGGGCGCGATCGAATGGTCGACGCGGCGCAAGCCGTCCGTGCTCGGCATGATCTCCGGCGCGGTCGCCGGCCTCGGCACCATCACGCCGGCCTCTGGCTTCGTGGCGCCCTGGCACGGTATCGTCATCGGCGTGATCGCGGGCCTCGTCTGTTACTGGGCCTGCACCTGGCTGAAGCACCGCTTCGACTATGACGATTCGCTCGACGTGTTCGGCGTCCACGGCATCGGTGGGCTGACCGGCACCCTGCTGGCCGGCGTGTTCGCAACCAGCGCGATCGGCGGCACCGCCGGCCTGCTCGAAGGCCATCCGCAGCAGCTTCTGATCCAGCTCTACGGGGTCGCCGTCACCTTCGTCTGGTCGGCAGGCGTGAGCTTCGTCCTGCTCAAGCTGGTCGGCCTGTTCGTGCCCTTGCGCGTCTCGCGTGAGCACGAGCTCGAAGGGCTGGATATCTCGCAGCACGGCGAGGCGTTGCAGTAATTGGGCTTGCGCAACACATAAGCACATGCTTATGTGTTGCTATGATCGAAGCCGACATCTTCAAGGCGCTGGCCGACCCGACCCGCCGCAAGGTCTTTGAGAAGCTTGCCGGCGGAAGCCTGAATGCCAGCGCCTTGCGCGACGGACTGGAGATCAGCCAACCGGCGATGTCGCAGCATCTCGCGGTGCTGCGCGGGGCAGGCCTGGTGCGCGAACAGCGGCAGGGCCGCTTTGTAAATTACGAAGTCGATCCCGAAGGAATCGCCGCCATCGGGACCTGGCTTGCGCGCTATCGCGCCTATTGGCCGAAACGCATGGACGCCCTTGCCGATCTCTTGAAGGAGATGGATCAATGACCGACGCCGTGAAGCCTGATCCCTCCGACCCAGCTCTCGTGCTCGAATATGAATTCGATGCGCCGCCGGCCAAGGTCTGGCGCGCGGTGACCATTCCGGCTTTGCGCGAGCGCTGGCTGCCGGATTGCGAACTTGCGGGCGCCGAGCCTGAGACATCGATCCCGGGCCAGGAGGTGCGCTACCGGCTTCGCGATTCCGAACCGCCGTTTCGCGAAAGCCATGTCATCTTCCGGATCGAGCCGAACGAAGACGGCGGCACCCGCTTCCGCATCATCCAGCAGGCCTGCGAGATCGGCATGAAGCTGCCGCAGCCGGCCAACAGCAATGGCTGCCTGATGCGCGCGGCCGCCTAACACCGACACCACTTCATCACCCGCAGACATGGAGGTCGCCGATGCGCGACATGCTTCAGCTCGTCCCTATGGTCGTCGAACAATCCGCCCGTGGCGAACGATCCTTCGACATCTATTCGCGCCTGTTGCGCGAGCGCATCATCTTCCTCAACGGCGAGGTCAATGATGCGATGTCCGGACTGGTCTGCGCGCAGCTCTTGTTTCTGGAGGCGGAGAATCCGAACAAGCCGATCAATCTCTACATCAATTCCTATGGCGGCGTGGTCACCAGCGGCCTCGCGATGTACGACACCATGCAATTCATCAAGGCGCCGGTGCATACGCTGTGCATGGGCACCGCGCGCTCGATGGGCTCGTTCCTGCTGATGGCCGGCGAGCCCGGTCACCGCGCCGCCCTGCCCAATGCGAGCCTTCACGTGCATCAGCCGCTCGGCGGCTTTCAAGGCCAGGCGTCCGACATCCTGATCCACGCCACCGAAATGCAGGAAACCAAGCGGCGCCTCATCCGGCTCTATGCAAAACATTGCGGGCGCCCCGAGCAGGACGTGGAACGGACCCTGGACCGCGACCACTTCATGACCGCACAGCAGGCGGTCGACTGGGGGCTGATCGACCGGGTGTTCGCGGAACGCAGCGCCGCCTGACGGTCTCTGCCGGCGACCGCTCGGCAGGCCTCGCCCCTGCTCAAGCCGGTTGGCCGGTTGCGCGCATTCCGTGAGCAGAAGTACGGGGGGCCCGATATTTCGCAGCACGAACGGCCCTGCAACAGGCGTTCGCCCTACTAAATTACCTTTCCACTGCCCGACGCGTGAGCACCAATGTGTCGGCAGCTTGACGTGCCTTTATTTTAATCAGGCATGGTCAGGTATTGAGCGCGGCGTAATGGCGCACTGCACCGCAATACGCGTCAAACGCGAAAACACCCGTTTTCATAGTCCGTTAGGCAACACGCCCGATCTGGCACGGCATTTGATTCTATGGGTCCTGGCTGTGCCCGCGTAGTGAACTTTCTCCCTCGTGGCGAACCAGTCGAGAAACGCCCGGCCACGTCCGGACCGGGCCCAAGCGGGGATAGGACCCATGAAAATTGTTATGGCGATTATTAAGCCATTCAAGCTGGAAGAAGTCCGTGACGCCCTGACCGCCATCGGCGTTCACGGTCTCACGGTGACGGAAGTCAAGGGATATGGCCGCCAGAAGGGCCATACGGAAATCTATCGCGGCGCCGAATATGCCGTGAGCTTCCTGCCCAAGATCAAGATCGAGGTCGCTGTCGCCTCCGACCAGGTCGACAAGACCATCGACGCCATCACGACCGCCGCGAAAACCGGACAGATCGGCGACGGCAAGATCTTCGTCATCAATCTCGACCATGCGGTTCGCATCCGCACCGGCGAGGCCGATGCTGCGGCCCTTTGATTTCGCGCTCAATCAAAATTCAATCAGGAGTAAATGAAATGACGTTTAAGCGTCCCTATGGCGCGGGATTGGCGGCTCTCGCAGTCGGCCTGTTCGCTGCGACCGCAGCCTACGCCGAGCCAACGGTCAACAAGGGAGACAACGCCTGGATGCTGACATCGACAGTGCTCGTGCTGTTGATGACGATCCCCGGCCTCGCGCTTTTCTACGGCGGCCTCGTCCGCTCCAAGAACATGCTCTCGGTCCTGATGCAGGTGTTCTACACCGTCTGCGTCGTCACCGTGATCTGGGCCGTGTACGGCTACAGCCTCGCCTTCACCGGCGGCTCCGACTTCATCGGCGGCTTCTCCAAGGCCTTCATGATGGGCATCACCACCGACTCGAAGGCCGCGACCTTCTCGGTCGACGCCAACATCTCGGAGCTCATCTATATGTGCTTCCAGATGACCTTCGCGGCGATCACGCCCGCCCTCATCGTCGGCGCCTTCGCCGAGCGCATGAAGTTCGCGGCGCTCGCGCTCTTCGTTCCGCTCTGGGTCACGCTGATCTACTTCCCGATCGCGCACATGGTCTGGTACTGGCCCGGCCCGGACATGATCCAGGACGCAGCCAAGGCTCTGGCTGCTGCGGCTGATGGCGCGGCGAAGACCGCGGCGCAGGCCAAGCTCGACGAGATCAACGCCGACGCAGGCTGGATCTTCAAGAAGGGCGCGATCGACTTCGCAGGCGGCACCGTGGTGCACATCAACGCCGGCATCGCAGGCCTGGTCGGTGCTCTGCTGATCGGCAAGCGCGTCGGTTACGGCAAGGAACTGATGGCTCCGCACTCGCTGACCATGTCGATGATCGGCGCCTCGCTGCTCTGGGTTGGCTGGTTCGGCTTCAACGCCGGCTCCAACCTCGAAGCCAACGGCGGCGCGGCCCTGGCCATGACCAACTCCTTCGTCGCCACCGCAGCCGCCGCGCTGTCGTGGATGTTCGCGGAGTGGATCATCAAGGGTCACCCGTCGGTGCTCGGCGTCATCTCCGGCGCTGTCGCGGGCCTCGTGGCCGTCACGCCTGCCGCCGGCTTCTCCGGCGTGATGGGTGCGATCGTCCTCGGCCTCGTGGTCGGCGTGGTCTGCCTGTTCTTCTGCACCGTCGTGAAGAACGCGCTCGGCTACGACGACTCCCTCGACGTGTTCGGCGTGCACTGCGTCGGCGGCATCATCGGCGCCCTCGGCACCGGCATCCTCGTCAATCCGGCGTTGGGTGGTGCGGGCATCATCGACTACACCGCGATCCCGCCGAAGGTTGCCGATTACGACTTTGCGGCGCAGATGATCTCCCAGGTCTGGGGCGTCGGCACCACGCTGGTGTGGTCGGGTATCGGTTCGGCGATCCTCTACAAGGTCGTCGATGTGATCGTTGGCCTCCGCGCCAATGTCGAGAGCGAACGTGAAGGCCTCGATATCACCGAGCACACCGAGCGCGCCTACAACATGTAAGTCTTCTCCCGGGCGCGACCTCCTCGGAGGTCGCGCTCACAACTACGGTTTGGGGCACATACCCGGCAATGTCCCGACCGTTGAGGGGCTCCAGCGCAAGTTGGAGCCCCTTTCTTTTTGATTGGCTGGGCGGAAAGAGACGCGAGAAAAGGATTGCCATTCCGGACAACCTGCGCAGAAATATCGGCCACAACAAACAACAAAAGGGAGGTCGTCATGCGTTTGGAAGGCGGATGCTATTGCGGCGAAGTGCGCTATGTCGCCGAGGGCGACCCGATGATGCAGGCGCAGTGTCATTGCCGCGAGTGCCAGTACATTTCGGGCGGCGCGCCCAACACCTTCATCGCGATGCCGGCGGCCGGCTTCAGCTACATCACCGGGCAGCCCAAGCAATTCACGCGCAAGGACCTCGAACGCGCTGTCACGCGCGAGTTCTGCGGCGAATGCGGCACCCATCTGGTGACCAAGGTTCCCGGACTGCCGGCCGCGATCCTGAAGGTCGGCACGCTGGACGAGCCTGCGCAGTTCCATCCGCAGATGGCGATCTACACCTGCGACAAGCAGGACTTCCACGCGATCCCCGCGGGCATGGCGACATTCGAGAAGCTGCCGGGGCACTAGAACCGCGATGACGGCGGGCTCCCTCCCCCCGCACGCGGGGGAGGCTGGGGAGAGTGTGTCTCAACATCGGGAAAATCCCTGGGTGGAGAGAGCCCTCACCCGCGCCTCCGGCGCGACCTCTCCCGCAAGCGGGAGAGGTAAGAACCGCCGCGGCCATCCCGGTTATCCGGCCTCATTATTCCTGCTCTGGACGGAGGCGGCGACCGATGGTTAATCGCGTCTTAACCTCGCCCTATCTATGGTGAACTGAACCGCTTCCCGCTGGCGCTTTTGGTAGAGCGACCGGCTGTTCCAAGAGTGCTGGCGTCCAGAATGGCTATGACCGCTTCATCCCGTGCGCCGCAGGACAGTGGAAGCTCCGGTAGCGAACGCTCTCCCTTCGTCCGGCTCAACGAGCTGCTGGCGCCGCATCAGCCCGGCAAGCCTTTGATTTCGCTTGCCGTCGGCGAGCCGCAGCATCCCGTGCCCGACTTCGTCGGCCCGGTGCTGGCCAAACACATCGCCGATTTCGGCCGTTACCCCGCGAACAAGGGCACCGACCCGTTCCGCAAGGCCGCGGGCGCCTGGCTGTCGTCGCGTTTCAAGCTTCCGCGCACCCTCGATCCCGAGAGCGAGATTCTCGTCCTCAATGGCAGCCGCGAGGGGCTGTTCCTCGCCGCGATCGCGGCCGCGCGCTACGTCGGCCCGCGTCCCGGCAAGCCCGCGATCCTGATGCCGAACCCGTTCTATCCGGTCTATGGCGCCGGCGCCCGCGCTGCCGCTTGCGAGCCGGTCTACCTGCCGACCACGGCGGAGAACGGCTTCCTGCCCGATCTCGACGCCATCGACGAGGCGACGCTGGCGCGCACGGTGGCGTTCTATCTGGCCTCGCCCGCCAACCCGCAGGGCTCGGTCGCCTCGCGCGATTATTTCACGCGCCTGAAGCAGCTCGCCGACCGCTACGGCTTCGTGATCCTCAGCGACGAGTGCTATTCGGAGATCTACACCCGCGAAGCGCCCGGCAGCGCGCTCGAATGCGCGGGCCCTGATTTCAACCGCGTGGTCGCGTTCCAGTCGCTGTCGAAGCGGTCGAACCTGCCGGGCCTGCGCGTCGGCTTCGCCGCCGGCGACAAAAAACTCATCGGCATGTTCCTCGAGCTGCGCAACATCGCGGCGCCGCAGGTGCCGGTGCCGCTCCAGCATGTCGCAACCGTAGCCTACGGCGACGAGGCGCATGTCGAGGAGAACCGCAGGCTCTACCGCATCAAGTTCGATCTTGCCGACCAGATCATCGGCGATCGTTACGGCTATCGCCGGCCCGATGCCGGCTTTTGCGTCTGGCTCAACACTTCGAAAATCGGCGACGACGTGTCTGTGTGCCTAAAGCTCTTCACGGAAGCAGGCGTGCGCGTGGTACCCGGCAGCTACCTGGCGCGGCTCCAGCCCGACGGCTTCAATCCCGGCGCAGGCTACATTCGCCTTGCGCTGGTGCAGGATGGCGAGACCACGGCGCAGGCGCTGCACCGCCTGGTCGAGACTCTGGGTTAGGCGAGGCCCGTGAGCATGTCGACAATCGAACGTGTCATTCCCCTGGTTGGCCATCTGCCGCCCTCGATCCGCGAGGGGCTGGCGCGGCGCATGCGCGAGCTCAGCGGTCTCGGCCTGATCGCATTGTCGGGCGTCGCCTCGGCGGCGCTGATGACCTGGTCGGTGCAGGATCCCAGCCTCAGCCACGCAACGTCGCGGCCAATCCGCAACATTCTCGGCTATGCCGGCGCGATCGGCGCCGACCTTGCCATGCAGATCCTCGGGCTCGGCGCGATCATGCTGGTCCTGACGGTCGCGGTCTGGGGCTGGCGCATGCTGACCCATCGCCCGTTCGACCGCGAGGCACTGCGGCTCGGCTGCTGGATTCTCTGCACGGTGATCGCGGCGGGCTTCGTCAGCTGCTGGCCGCATGGCGGCGCCTGGCCGCTGCCGACCGGGCTCGGCGGCGTGGTCGGCGATGCCTTGGTCCGCGCGCCCGCGGTGATCTTCGGACCGCCGGGCATGATCTATCGCATCGTGCTCGGCACGATCCTGTTCGCCGCGATGGCGGCGACCTTCCTGATCGCCTGCGGGCTTGGCGCACGCGAGCATGACGACGAGCTCGCGGAGATCGAGGACGACGACAAGCCGCTCGACCAGGACGAGGACAACGATCGCGGTTCGGTATCGCTGGGCTGGCTGTTCCACGCCTTGATGAGCACGAAGGCACGGCTGATCTGGTTGCTTGGCGCTGCCTACCGTTCGCTGGTCTCGAGCGGACCGAAGAGCAAGGCCGTTGCATTCAGCCGCCAGGAGCCGAAGCTCGGAGGCGGCCGCGCCGCGCCGCCGATCTCGCCGCAGGCCCAGGACGAGGATTACGACGACGAGCACGAAGAGGTCGAGGAAGACGAGGAAGAGGAGGAAGAGCCGGCCGCCCGCACCCCGCGCAAGAAGGCTGCTCCGAAGGCTGCTTCCAAGAAATCCTCCGACAAGTTCGAGCTTCCGTCCGTGTCGGTGCTGGCCGCGCCGAAGGCCGGCGATCGCCAGCCGCTCAGCAAGGCCGAGCTGGAAACCAATTCGCGCGCGCTGGAAGGCGTGCTGCAGGATTTCGGCGTTCGCGGCGAGATCGTGAAGGCCCATCCGGGTCCCGTGGTCACGCTGTACGAGCTGGAGCCGGCGCCGGGGATCAAATCGTCGCGCGTGATCGGATTGTCCGACGACATCGCGCGTTCGATGAGCGCGCTGTCGGCGCGCGTCGCCGTCGTGCCCGGACGCAACGCCATCGGCATCGAGCTGCCGAACGCCCATCGCGAAAAGGTTTATCTGCGCGAGCTGCTGGTCGCCAAGGAGACCGTCGATTCGGTTGCGAAACTGCCGCTCTGCCTCGGCAAGACCATCGGCGGTGATCCCGTCATCATCGACCTCGCACGCACGCCGCACATGCTGATCGCCGGTACCACCGGCTCCGGCAAGTCGGTCGCCATCAACACCATGATCCTCAGCCTGGTCTACCGGCTGCGCCCGGACCAGTGCCGCCTGATCATGGTCGATCCGAAGATGCTCGAGCTCTCCGTCTATGACGGCATTCCCCATCTGCTCACGCCCGTCGTGACCGACCCGAAGAAGGCGGTGGTCGCGCTGAAATGGGCCGTGCGCGAGATGGAAGAGCGCTACAAGAACATGGCCAAGCTCGGTGTGCGCAACATCGACGGTTACAACACGCGCTTGCTCGAATTGAAGGCCAAGGGCGAAGAGCCGACGCGCACAGTGCACACCGGCTTCGACAAGGAAACCGGCAAGGCGATCTACGAGGAAGAGAAGCTCTCGCTCGACCCGCTGCCCTACATCGTCATCATCGTCGACGAAATGGCCGACCTGATGATGGTCGCCGGCAAGGACATCGAAGGCGCGGTGCAGCGCCTCGCGCAGATGGCGCGCGCCGCCGGCCTGCACGTGATCCTCGCGACGCAGCGTCCATCGGTCGACGTCATCACCGGCACCATCAAGGCGAACTTCCCGACCCGCATCGCCTTCCAGGTGACGTCCAAGATCGACAGCCGTACGATTCTCGGCGAGATGGGCGCCGAGCAGCTGCTCGGCCAGGGCGACATGCTCTACATGGCCGGCGGCGGTCGCATCAGCCGCGTGCACGGACCTTTCGCGTCGGACGAGGAAGTCGAGAAGGTGGTGCGCCACCTCAAGACACAGGGACAGCCGGAATATCTCGAAGCCGTCACAGCCGAAGAACCCAGCGAGGACGAGGACGGCGCGGTGTTCGACGCGTCCGCCATGGGCGCGGATGGCGGCGGCGATTTGTTCTCGCAGGCCGTTGCGATCGTCAAACGCGACCGCAAGGCCTCGACCAGCTACATCCAGCGTCGCCTGCAGATCGGCTATAACCGCGCCGCATCCTTGATGGAGCGCATGGAACTCGAAGGGATCGTCGGACCCGCCAACCACGCCGGCAAGCGCGAGATCCTGGTCGAGGAAGAAGACAGCCATATGTGAGGCGAGCCGACTCAGACCACCATTTCACGCAAAAACGTTATCTGCTTTTGGCCGAAATCACGCTAAAAGGGCGCCCAGCCACACAGGACGACGCGTTGATCAGACATCCGAACATTCGATTCGTTGCCATCGTCGCCGCGCGAAGCGCGCGCATGGCCGGCGTGGTTCTCGTCACCGCCGCGATGGTGATCACGGCGTCATTCGCGCAGACGGTTCCCGTGCCGAAGCCCGCACCGAAGGGCCGCGATGGCGGTCCGGCCGGTGGAGGGCCCGCGGTCACCGGCGCGACCCAGACGCCGCCGAATCCGGTGATCCCGGATCCGCGCCGCAACGTGCCGAGCAGCATCTTCCAGACCTTCGATGCGAACCAGAAGGCGCAGGCCGCCAAGGTCAGCGCCTATTTGTCGTCATTGTCGACGCTGGTCGGAAATTTCGTCCAGGTCGGCCCCGACGGCAGCAAGACGCAAGGCGACTTCTACATCCAGAAGCCGGGCAAGGTGCGCTTCGAATATGACGCGCCGAGCCCGATCGACATTGTCGCCGACGGATCGTCGCTGGTGGTGCGCGACCGCAAGCTCGCGACGCAAGACGTCTATCCGCTGTCGCAGACGCCGCTGCGCTTCCTGCTGTCCGACCGCATCGACCTGATGAAGGACACCAACGTCGTCAACGTCTCGGCCGACGACGTCTTCGTCAGCGTCACCATCGAGGAGAAGCAGGCGCTGGTCGGCACCAGCCGCCTGATGCTGATGTTCGGCGCCAAGGACGGCCAGTTGAAGCAGTGGACCGTCACCGACCCGCAAGGCTACGACACCACGATCGCGGTCTATAATCTGGATACGAGCAAGAAGCTCGATCCCGGCATGTTCAAGATCGACTTCACCAATTACGGCCCGTCGCCGGGCTGACGGTGCGTAGGGTGGGTTAGCCGAAGGCGTAACCCACCCTCTCGGTCCGCAAATGTGGAAGCATGGTGGGTTACGCTGCGCTAACCCACCCTACGATTCCGCCCCTGTGGACAAGCATTTTCCCCACGCCAATCCATGCTAAGACGCATCCCTCATGCGTTTTTCCCTGACAACCTGGAACATCAATTCGGTGCGGCTGCGCATCGATCTGGTCGCAAAATTTCTCAAGAGCGCGCGGCCGGACGTGCTGTGTCTCCAGGAGACCAAGTGCATCGACGACGCCTTTCCGCTGAAGCGCTTCAAGCGGCTCGGCTACGAGCATGTCGCGTTGAACGGCCAGAAGGGTTATCACGGCGTCGCCATCGTCTCGAAGATACCGTTCGAGTCAAAGGACATCCGCACCTTTTGCGACAAGGTGGATTCACGCCACATCTCGGTATCGTTCGGTGAGAAGGCTGGGATCGCAAAACCGCTGGTGGTGCATAATTTCTACGTGCCGGCCGGCGGCGACATTCCCGATCCCGCGCTGAACGAGAAATTCGATCACAAGCTCCGCTTCCTCGACGAGATGAAGGCGTGCGAGCCGTTGCATCCGCGCGGCGAGGATCGCCACATTCTGGTCGGCGATCTCAACGTCGCCCCGCATGAGAACGACGTCTGGTCGCACAAGCAGCTTCTGAAAGTGGTCTCGCACACGCCCGTCGAAACCGAGAAGCTGCAGGCCGCGCTCGCCGCCGGCGAGTGGGTCGACGTCGCGCGCGAGCGCATTCCGATGTCGGAAAAGGTCTACACGTGGTGGAGCTACCGCTCCGCCGATTGGACCGTCGGCGACCGCGGCCGCAGGCTCGACCACATCTGGGTCTCGCGCACGCTGAAAGATGCGGTCAGTGATTTCAAGATTTTGCGCGATGCGCGGAGCTGGGAGCGCCCGTCGGACCATGTGCCGGTTACGGTGACGCTGGAGGTGTGATCTTGTAGCCCGGATGGAGCGCAGCGAAATCCGGGGCAGTTTTTCCGGAGGCACGAATCCCGGATTACGCTTCGCTCCATCCGGGCTACGAAGCTACGGCACTCAACTCGTCAACTTCGCACCGGCCATCAATATATCGCTGGCGATCTGGCTGGAGCGCACCGCGAATTCGTCGCGAAGGCGGACGGCCGCGGCAGGGTCGCTTTCGAGCACGCGCTGAAACAGGCTGCGCGCGACGCGGATGACGGAGGCGTGTTCGATCGCGATCGCGCTCGACGGCCGCTTCATCGGCACGATCAGCGCGAGCTCGCCGATCAGCGCACCGGGACTTGCGATCATCTCCGCGCCGGCGCCGTCGTCGACCCGGAAGGCGCCGCGCTGGACCACGAAGCCGGCATCGGCATCGTCGCCGAGATTGAACAAGACGTCGCCGCGGACGAAGTCACGCTGCTCGGAGCCGATCGCCAGCATGCGCAACGAAGTGTCTCCCAACAGGCGCAGTGTCGGGACACGCTCGAGAAGCGCTACATCGTCGTCGATTGACATTCAGGTCCGGGGCTCAAGGGCACGCAATCTAAAACGATTCGCACACCCCTGAAGCGTATCACGGCACCAGCTTGTAGCCACCGGCTTCCGTGACCAGGATTTCCGGGTTGGCGGCGTCCTTCTCGATCTTCTGGCGAAGCCGGTAGATATGGGTTTCCAGCGTGTGGGTGGTGACGCCGGAATTGTAGCCCCAGACCTCCTGGAGCAGGGTCTCGCGCGAGACCGGCATCTGGCCGGCCCGGTAGAGGAAGCGGAGGATCGCGGTTTCCTTCTCCGTCAGCCGGACCTTGCGCGCGTTGGCGGCGGTCAGCATCTTGGAGCCGGGCCGGAAAGAGTAGGGGCCGACCGAGAACACCGCGTCCTCGCTGGCTTCGTGCTGCCGGAGCTGGGCGCGGATGCGCGCCAGCAGCACGGCGAAGCGGAAGGGTTTTGCGACATAGTCGTTGGCGCCGGATTCCAGCCCCAAAATCGTGTCGGAATCGGTGTCATGCCCGGTGAGCATGATGATCGGAGCCTTGAACCCGCCCTTGCGTAAGGAACGGACCACTTCGCGGCCGTCGGTGTCGGGCAGGCCAACATCCATCAGGACGAGATCGGGGGCATTGGCCTTCGCGGCGCTCGCGCCCTTGGCGCCGGTATCGACCGCGGAGGCTTCAAATTCTTCGTGCAGCGACAATTGCTCCACCAACGTATCGCGCAGATCGGTATCGTCATCCACGATCAGGATCTTGCGGGCATTGGCCATAGGGGGTCATCCTTTTGGGGTCCGGCACGGCGCGCATCCATGCTGCACCCGGCCGAGAGGGAAGTTTAGGGGTCGCCGATATTATTATTGTTCGTCTTGAAGTAGTGGGCTGTTACCGATTCACAAGCCAGAACCACTCTAACCCAGAATAGCAGGCCGTTTTGATGAATGTCCTGTAATGAATTCGACATCGCACGTTCACATGAAAAATAAAGCTGCTTCAGCTAGTTACACCTCGAACCGAAGCGCCGGGCCGCTGTCGGCGATCCGCGTTAAGCCTGCCGCCGGGAATCCGCGCCGGGGCTGGCTGACTGCGGGAGCGCTGACGATTCCCGTGGCCCTTGGGCGCGGCGGCATTCTGGCGAACAAGCGCGAGGGCGATGGCGGCACCCCGAGGGGCAGCTTCCGTCCCAGGCGATTGTGGTGGCGGGGCGACCGGCACAGCCGGCCGCAGACCTTCCTGCCGGCCCGGATCATCACGGGCGAGGACGCCTGGTGCGAGGATCCCAAGGACCGTCACTACAATCAGGGAATCCGCCTCGGCGAAGGGCAGGGCGGTGACCGGCTCAAGCGGGCCGACCATCTCTATGACTTCATCATCGAAATCGACCACAATACGAGGCCGCGGATCGCCGGCCGCGGCAGCGCGGTGTTTTTGCATCTGGCCCGCGACAATTTCGGCCCGACCGCAGGCTGCGTCTCGATGAGCAAAGCGGCGATGCGACAATTGCTGCGGCGGCTTGGACCAAAAACAAAAATCATCATCGGGTGAGGACACATGCTCGACAGGGGTCAGATCGCCGCCGCATCGCAGGTC
The DNA here is from genome assembly GCF_055807615.1 of Bradyrhizobium sp. MV1.5. Classification (NCBI taxonomy): domain Bacteria; kingdom Pseudomonadati; phylum Pseudomonadota; class Alphaproteobacteria; order Hyphomicrobiales; family Nitrobacteraceae; genus Bradyrhizobium; species Bradyrhizobium sp. MV1.5. The sequence goes on from NZ_JBVVPL010000034.1 coordinate 27,102, forward strand.
CTGGCCAAACATTGGCGCGACGGCACCAAGCTTGATGCGCTGGAGCCTCGGTTGCGGCCACAGAGCCGCGCCGAGGGTTACGCCGTGCAGGCTGCGCTCGGCGGGACAATGTTCGGCTGGAAGATCGCGGCGACGAGCGAGTCCGGACAGAAGCACATCAATGTCGCGGGACCGCTGGCCGGTCGGATCATGAGCGACACCGTGATCGCCGATGGCGGCACCGCCTCGATGAAGGGCAACGCGATGCGCGTCGGCGAACCCGAGTTCGCTTTCCGCATGGGACGCGATCTGCCGCCGCGCACGGCTCCGTATACTGTCGAGGAGGTGCTCTCCGCGGTGGACAGCTTGCATCCCGCGATCGAGATTCCCGATTCGCGCTTTGCCGATTTTGCCAGCGCCGGCGAGGCGCAGCTCATCGCCGACAACGCCTGTGCGCATCTGTTCGTGCTGGGCGCAGCGACGCGTGCGAACTGGCGCGCCATGGATCTCGTCGAGCAGCGGCCGCAGATCACGTTGCGCGGCCAGCGCTATCTCGGCCACGGCAAGAACGTGCTCGGCGATCCCCGAATTGCCATGGTCTGGCTGGCCAACGAGCTGCGTGGCCTCGGCATTGCCTTGCGGGCAGGAGAGGTGGTGACCACGGGCACGTGCCATCCGCCGCTGCCGATCCTGGTGGGTGATCATTTCGCGGCGGATTTCGGCGTGCTCGGGACGGTGTCGGTGGGGTTTGACTAGGCTCATCCCCATCGTCGTCCTGGCGAAAGCCAGGACCCATACGGCGTGATCTACGCAAAGGGCAGAACGGTCGTTGCCGCGGTCTTCGACAAACAGACTATCGGGGTAATGGGTCCTGGCTTTCGCCAGGACGACCAAAAACAAATTCGCCTATGATCACCGGTGCCCGAAGATCGCACTTCCCACGCGCACATGGGTGGCGCCGAGCATGATCGCGGTCGCATAATCCGCGCTCATGCCCATCGAGAGCTTCTTCAATCCATTGCGCGCGGCGATCTTGGCGGTGAGCGCGAAATGCGCCGCCGGCGGCTCATCCACCGGCGGGATGCACATCAAGCCCGAGATCGTCAGCCCGTAGGTGTCGCGGCAGCTCGCGATGAATGCATCGGCCTCGCCGGGGGCGATGCCGGCCTTTTGCGGCTCCTCACCGATATTGATCTGGACGAACAATTCCGGGTGCTTGTTCTGGGATTCGATTTCCTTGGCTAACGCCTGGCAAATGCTCGGGCGGTCGACCGAATGGATGGCATCGAACAGCACGACCGCCTCTTTCGCCTTGTTGGATTGCAGCGGCCCGATCAGATGCAGCGCGATATCGGGGTAAACAGAAGTTAACGCAGGCCACTTGCCTTTGGCCTCCTGCACGCGATTTTCACCGAATACACGCTGTCCGGCGTCGATGACCGGGGTAATTGCATCCGCGGCGAAAGTTTTCGACACCGCAATCAAGGTCACGGAGCCACGTTCGCGCCGCGCATCCTTGCAGGCGCGCGCGATTTCGGCTTCGACCGCGGCGAGCGCGTTTGGTGAATGGCCGGTTAGCGGTGCGGCGTTGGCTTCAGTCATGATGTCGCATCGGAGCTGATTGTTGCGGAGGTAGTTCTAATTTTACCGAGTTCAAGAAAGAGTTTTTGAACCCTTCGCTTTACCTTAGCCGTGGGGTGGGCAGCGAAGATGTCAAACGTCAGTTTCAACCGCAAACGAGCGAAACTCAAGCAGGTTCTCGGAATCCGGGCGCGGCTTGCGTTGCTCGCTGTGATTCTGGTGACGCCTTTGATGTTCGAGCGCATCCGTTCGCTCGAAGACACGCGCACGCGGCAGATCGCGCAGGCCACGGCGGAATTCACCACCGTCGCACGACACAGCGCAGATGCGCAGCGCGAGGTGATCTCGTCGGTCGAGACCATCCTGAAATCGGAAGCTTTCATCCGCGCCTCCGCCGGCGGCATCAGCAAGAGCTGTGACGTGCTGCGCGCGAGCCTGCCGTCGAATCTCCCCTGGATCCGTACGCTTCTAATTGCCGGCCAGGACGGACGCATCCAGTGCGCCACCAACAACATGTATGTCGGCCTCGACCTCAGTGACCGGCCGTACTTCCAGCAGGCGCAGGAAACCGGCCGCTTCGTGCTGAGCGACTTCATCATGTCGCGCCCGGTGCCGACACCGACCGTCATGGCGGTTTACCCGGTATCCGCCTTCAGCGGCGCAGCTGATGCCGTCGTGCTCGCCACCGTCAACCTCGACTGGATGTCGAAGGTCATGAGCAATCTGGGTGGTCGCGCCGGCATCACGGCCGTGCTGGTCGACAGCGCCGGTACCGTGCTGGCGGCACCGGCCGACCAGCACAGCGCGATCGGCCGTCCGCTCGACAATCTGCCGCTGATGTCTGCGATCGCCGACAAGGCGCTGAGGTCTGACCAGGACGAAGGCTCACTCTCTTTCCTCGCCGCGGACGGCTCCCGCCGCGCGGTCAGCTTTATCCGCATCGCCGGGACCAATGCCCGCCTGATCGCCAGCATCGACGAGGACAAGGTGTCCGCGGCCGTGAGCCGCGACATCCGCACCGCCTATCTCCAACTCGCTTTCGTCGTCGTATTCGTGTTGCTCGGCGCGCTGATCGCAGCCGAGAAACTGGTGATCAAGCCGATCAGAATGCTCGCCGACATGGCCAAGCGTCTGGGCGAGGGCGACCTCTCGGCGCGCGCCGCGCGCAATCGCCTGCCGGCCGAGTTCGTGCCGCTGGCCCGCGCGTTCAACGCGATGGCCGCGCAGCTCAGCCAGCGCGAACGCGAGCTGATGGCGAGCAATGACCGCCTCACGGTAATGGCCTCGATCGACATGTTGTCAGGGCTTGCCAACCGCCGCGGCTTCCAGAGCCGCCTCGACTTCGAATGGATGCGCGCGCAGCAATATGGCAGCGATCTCGCGCTTCTGATGATCGACGTCGACCATTTCAAGCTGTTCAACGACACCTATGGCCATCTCGAAGGCGATTCCTGCCTGACCAGGCTCGGCGAATCGCTGTCCGGCATCGCCGCCGACACGATGGGTTTCGCGGCCCGCTATGGCGGCGAGGAATTCTGCCTGTTGCTGCCGAACACCGACGTGGCGCGCGCCGTCGAAATCGGCGAACAGGCGCGCGCGGCCGTGCTGAAGCTGTGCCTGCCGCACATCACCTCCGACCACATGATCGTCACCGTCTCGATCGGCGTTGCCGCGACAAAGCCCAACGAGAGCTTGCGTCCGGGCGATTTGATCGAAGCCGCCGACGCCGCGCTCTACGCCGCCAAGCACCGCGGCCGCAACAACGTCGTCGAACACGGCATCACGGTGATCGACAACGGCGCGGCGGAAATGATGATGGCGGGTTGAGGGCTAACCCGCAGCCCCGGCGCCATCGAGCTCGCTCTCGGTGACCACGCGATTGCGGCCGCGGTTCTTGGCGAGATAGAGCGCGCGATCGCAGCGCTCGATGAGATCGGTGATCGCTTCGCCGGTCCGGTACTGCGCAACACCGATCGACACGCTGATATGGGGCAGGACCTCGCCGGTCGAGCGACGCGTGATGGTGCATTCCGCGATCGCGTGCCTGATGCGTTCGGCGACCTCGGCGCAGGCGGCCAGATCGGCATCCGGCAACACCGCGATCAACTCCTCGCCGCCATAGCGGGCCGACAGGTCCTGCTCGCGGACCTTTTCGCGCAGCACCTTGGCCATCAGGCGCAGCACCTGGTCGCCGACGCCATGGCCGAAACTGTCGTTGAAAGTTTTGAAATGGTCGATGTCGAGCATCAGCACGCTGAGCGGCTCGCCCCACTCCGCAGTTGTCTGCGCCTTGCGCAGGAATTCGTCGAGCGCCCGGCGGTTGGCGAGGCCTGTGAGGGTATCGGTCCGGGCACGCTCCTCGGATTTGGAGAGGGAGGCGCGGATCACGTCGAGCTCGCGGGTCTTTTCCGCAAAGCCTGCCTCGAGCCGCGTCGCGCGGGCGGCGGCGCGGCCCAACTCGTTCATGAGCTGGGCGACCAACGCTTTGGGGTCGACACCGGCCTCGCCCTGGTCGGCAACCTCGTTGATCGCCTGCATCTGGGAGTGGTTGTCGGCGATCGCGGTTGCCAGAAAATCCTTCGCCGCACCCATGAGGGCATGCAGCCGCTCCGATGTCTCCGAGACGATAGCGCCCCCCTTGGGCGCGACATAGGTTTCGAACAGATCCTGATTGGTCCTGACGTCGAAGGGGCGGTTATGATCGATCAGGAGGTCGATGGCGTTGCGTAGATCGTCATGGCTTCCCGCGAAATAGCGAAACCAGACGGCGAAATTGGCCGGCGTGGCAGGGATCCGCTGTTCGGCCATGCTCCGCATCGCCCGTTCGGCAACGGACGCGGCATAGTCGTAATCGGGATCGTCGAAGCTGGCGTCCATCACAAATCTTGAGAGTTCTGGTCAGTCGCAAACTCGCATCGACCCCTTAATCGCGCCCCAACGCGGCCTCAGTAGTTATGCGGTGCAGTGCCGAAGGTTCCCAAATTGCGGCAACCCATTGACCCCCTGAGGACTTCTATGGCCTAGTCCGCCGACTTTAGACGGCCAGATCCACGAAAACCCAACGATTCCATGACCTCCGAACGCTATAACGCCCGCGACGCCGAACCGCGCTGGCAAGCCGCCTGGGACCAACAGGCGATCTTCGTCTCCAAGAACGACGATCCGCGGCCGAAATATTATGTGCTTGAGATGTTCCCCTACCCGTCGGGGCGCATCCATATCGGCCATGTCCGCAATTACACGCTTGGCGACGTACTGGCCCGCTTCATGCGCGCCAAGGGTTTCAACGTACTGCACCCGATGGGCTGGGACGCTTTCGGCCTGCCGGCCGAGAACGCAGCGATCGAGCGCAAGGTCGCACCGAAGGCCTGGACCTACGACAACATCGCCGCGATGAAGAAGCAGCTCCGTTCGATCGGGCTGTCGCTGGACTGGAGCCGTGAGATCGCGACCTGCGATCCGTCCTATTACAAGCACCAGCAGAAGATGTTTCTGGACTTCCTGCGCGAAGGCCTCGCCGAGCGCGAGAAGCGCAAAGTGAACTGGGACCCCGTCGACATGACCGTGCTCGCCAACGAGCAGGTGATCGACGGGAAAGGCTGGCGTTCGGGTGCCGTTGTCGAACAACGGGAAATGAACCAGTGGGTCTTCAAGATCACGAAGTACTCGCAGGAGCTGCTGTCGGCACTGGATACGCTGGATCGCTGGCCCGACAAGGTGCGGCTGATGCAGCGCAACTGGATCGGCCGGTCCGAGGGGCTGCTGATCCGCTTCGCGCTCGATGCGGCGACAACACCGGCCGGTGAGAGCGAGCTGAAGATTTTCACGACGCGCCCGGACACGTTGTTCGGCGCGAAGTTCATGGCGATCTCGGCCGATCATCCGCTGGCGCAGGCCGCCGCCGCCAAAAACCCTGCGCTCGCCGAGTTCATCGGCGAGATCAAGCGGATGGGCACGGCGCAGGAGATCATCGACACCGCCGAGAAGCAGGGATTCGATACCGGCATCCGCGCGGTTCACCCGTTCGATCCGAGCTGGAAGCTGCCGGTCTATGTCGCCAATTTCGTGCTGATGGAATACGGCACCGGCGCCATTTTCGGCTGTCCCGCACACGACCAGCGCGACCTCGATTTCGTCAATAAGTACGCTCTCGGCAATACGCCGGTGGTGTGCCCCGAGGGCCAGGATCCCAAGACCTTTGTCATCACCGATACCGCCTATGACGGTGACGGCCGCATGATCAATTCGCGTTTCCTCGACGGCATGACCATCGATCAGGCCAAGGACGAGGTGGCGAAGCGCCTCGAGACCGAGCTGCGCGGCAACGCGCCGGTCGGCGAGCGCCAGGTCAATTTCCGCCTGCGCGACTGGGGTATTTCGCGCCAGCGCTATTGGGGCTGCCCGATCCCCGTCATCCATTGTCCCAAATGCGATGTGGTGCCGGTGCCTGACGCAGACCTGCCGGTGAAGCTGCCGGACGATGCGACCTTCGACAAGCCGGGCAACGCGCTCGATCATCACCCGACCTGGAAGCATGTGACCTGTCCGCAATGCGGCGGCAAGGCTCAGCGCGAAACCGACACCATGGACACCTTCGTGGATTCGTCCTGGTACTTCGCGCGTTTCACCGATCCCTGGAACGAGAACGCGCCAACGACGCCAGAGGTCGCCAACCGGATGCTGCCGGTCGACCAGTATATCGGCGGCGTCGAGCACGCGATCCTGCATCTGCTCTACAGCCGCTTCTTCACGCGCGCCATGAAGGCGACCGGGCACATCGCACTGGACGAGCCGTTCGCCGGCATGTTCACGCAGGGCATGGTGGTGCACGAGACCTACCAGAAGGCCGACGGCACCTATGTCCAGCCGGTCGAGGTGAAGGTCGAGACCGGCGCCAACGGCCGCCGCGCCACGCTGCTGACGTCAGGCGAAGACATCCAGATCGGCCCGATCGAGAAGATGTCGAAGTCGAAGAAGAACACGGTCGACCCCGACGACATCATCGAGACCTATGGCGCCGACGTCGCCCGCTGGTTCATGCTGTCGGACTCCCCGCCCGAGCGCGACGTGATCTGGAGCGATGAGCGCGTCCAGGGCGCCTCGCGTTTCGTGCAGCGGCTGTGGCGGCTGGTGAACGACTCTGTCGAAGCCGGCAAGGCCGCGCCGGCGGCCCGGCCCGCCAGCTTCGGCCCGGACGCCACCGCCTTGCGCAAGGCAGCCCATGGCGCGCTGGACAAGGTCACCACCGGGATCGAGCGGCTGCACTTCAACGTCTGCCTCGCCCATATCCGCGAATTCACCAATGCGTTTGCGGAGATCTTGCAGCGTCCCGGCCAGCCGGCTCCAGATTTGGCCTGGGCGATCCGGGAGGCCAGCCAGATCCTGGTCCAGCTGTTCTCCCCGATGATGCCGCATTTGGCCGAGGAGTGTTGGCAGGTTCTGGGCCAGAGCGGGCTGGTTTCCGAGGCCAATTGGCCCCAAATCGAACGCGATTTGCTGGTTGAAGACAGTGTGACCCTGGTGGTTCAGGTCAACGGCAAGAAGCGGGGCGAGGTCACAGTTGCAACAGCGGCCGAGAATCCGGAAATCGAGGCTGCCGTTTTGGCCCTCGATGCGGTAAAACTGGCCCTGGACGGCAAGCCCGTCCGCAAGGTGATTATCGTCCCCAAGAGGATCGTGAATGTTGTCGGCTAGGATCCGCATCGCAGCCCGCTTGCTGGCGGTCGCCGCACTGGCGGCCATGACGGCCGGCTGCTTCCATCCGATGTATGCCGAGCACACCGACGGCACCCCCGGCCTGCGCGAGAAGCTGATGGGGGTCGATCTGCCCCCGATCGCCAAGGCCAATGCCTCGCGCGAGGCCCGCGTCGGCGTCGAGGTCCGCAACGCGCTGGCGTTCAAGCTCTATGGCACCGCCACCGGCATGCCGCCGACGCACCGCCTGGAGATCCGCTTCTCAAGCAGCAAGACGTCGCTGATCGTCGATCCCAACACCGGCCTGCCGAGCAGCGAAAACTACGGTCTCGACGCCCAGTACAATCTGATCGAGGTCGTCAGCGGCAAGTCGGTGATGACGGGCACCACGTTCTCCCGCGTGTCCTACGACATGCCCGGCTCCTATCAACGTTTCAGCCGCAACCGTGCGATACGTGATGCCGAGGATCGTGCCGCCAACGAGATCGCCGAGAACATCACAACTCGCCTCGCCTCGTTCTTCACCGCGGGCACTTAATTCATCCCGTCACCCCGATTCGCCCGGACTGACGAATCCCAGGCACCATGGTCGCGCTGCGCGGAAAAGAGATCGACGCCTTTCTCGCCCGCCCCGATGCGGGCCGTCCGATCATCCTGCTCTACGGTCCCGACGCCGGCCTGGTCCGCGAACGCGCGGATGCGCTGATCGCCTCCGGCGTCGACGATCCCAACGATCCCTTCTCGCTGGTCAAGGTCGACGGCGACGAGCTCTCCGCCGAGCCGTCGCGCCTCGTCGACGAGGCCATGACGGTGCCGCTGTTCGGTGGCCGCCGCGCCATCCGCGTGCGCGCCGGCTCGCGCAGCTTTGCCAGCGCTATCGACACGCTGGCGGAGATGGGCGTGAAGGATTGCCGCATCGTGATCGAGGCCGGCGAGCTGCGCCCGGAATCGCCACTGCGCAAGGCCTGCGAACGCGCCAAGACGGCCGTCGCGATCGCTTGCTATCCCGATACCGAGCGCGACCTCGCCAAGCTGATGGAAGACGAGCTCCGCATCGCCAATTTGCGCATCGCGCAGGATGCCCGCGCCGCGCTGATGTCGTTCCTCGGCGGGGACCGGCAGGCGTCCCGCAACGAGCTGCGCAAGCTCACGCTCTATGCCCATGGCAAGGGCGAGATCACGCTGGATGACGTGATGGCTGTCGTCGCCGATGCCTCGGAGCTGAAACTCGATCCGATCGTCGATGGCGCCTTCGCCGGCCGGCCCGAGATTGTCGAAAACGAGTTTGCCAAAGCCATGATCGCCGGCACCTATCCCGGCGTGATCATCTCTGCGGCGCAGCGTCAGGCGGCGTGGCTGCACAAATCGGCGCTCGCAATCGCCGACGGCACGCCCGCTTCCGCCGTGCTCGACAGCGGCTATCCGCGCCTGCATTTTTCGCGGAAGCCCGCCGTCGAAACCGCACTGCGCAATTTCAGCGTGGCGCGGCTCGCCGCCATCATCGAGCAGCTCGCGACCGCCGCGCTCGACACCCGCAAGCAATCCACCCTCGCCGCCGCTATCGCCCAGCGCACGCTGATGGCGATCGCCGCGAACGCGAAGCGGCGGAGCTGAGTCTCCCAATGTCGTCCTGGCGAAAGCCAGGACCCATTACCCCAAGGAGAGGTTTGGGGAAGATTCGTAGTCCGGTATTGCGACCAGCTCCAATCGAGACATCACGCGGTATGGGTCCTGGCCTTCGCCAGGACGACATCGAGGGTGCGTCTAGATCGCGCCCTTCGCCAGCCGCCGCATCACCTCGTCGAGCTGATCGAGGTTGCGGTAGTTGATCTGGACCGAGCCGCCGGGATCGCGGTGGCTCACCGTGACCTTGAGCCCGAGCGCGTCGCTGACGCGCTTCTCCAGGTCGACCGTGTCAGGGTCCTTTTCCTTCGCCCCCGTGCGCGCCTTCTGCGGCTTACGCTCCGGCACGCCCTCTTCATGCGCCAGCGCCTCGGTCTGGCGGACGTTGAGGCCTTCTTCGACGATGCGCTTGGCAGCCGCGATCGGATCAGGCACGCCGATCAGCGCGCGGGCGTGACCGGCGGTCAGCTCGCCGCTCGTGATCAAGGCTTGCACCTCAGAGGGAAGCTTGGTCAGCCGCATCATATTGGCGATGTGGCTGCGGCTCTTGCCAACGACTTTGGCGATGTCGTCCTGGCTGCGTTTGAACTCGTTGGCGAGCGCGTGATACCCGAGCGCCTCTTCCATGGGGTTGAGGTCTTCGCGCTGCACGTTCTCGACGATCGCGAACTCCAGCGCATCGCTGTCGCTGATGTCGACGGGGACGATCGGCACTTCGTGCAGGCCGGCCATTTGCGACGCGCGCCAGCGCCGCTCGCCGGCGATGATCTCGAAGCGGTCCTGCGCGCCCTTCACCGGTCGCACCACGATCGGCTGGATCACGCCGTGCTGCCTGATGGAATCGCTGAGCTCCCTGAGCTCGCTTTCCGAAAAGGTCCGGCGCGGGTTGCGCGGATTGGGCTTGATGAACTCGATCGGCACCTTGCGTTGCGCGCGCGGACGATCGACATGCTGAGCCTCGCCGCCGACGTCACCGATCAGACTCGCAAGACCCCGGCCCAATCGCGAACGCGCTTCGTCGGCCATCGCCAGCTCCCTTGGATTCAACGTGCAGCACTCCAAAACTGAATTTCGAATCGTAGGGTGGGTTAGCCCTGCAGATGTGCGAAGCGTATCTGCTCGGCGTAACCCACCTCTTCTGTTTCCGCGGAGATCGACCGTGGTGGGTTACGCCTTCGGCTAACCCACCCTACGGCAACTTCAATGCGTCGTCCGCAGCTCGCGTTCGCGCTGGATCACTTCGGTGGCGAGCCGCAGATAAGCTTCGCTGCCGACGCATTTGAGATCGTAGACCAGCACCGGCTTGCCGTAGGACGGCGCCTCCGAGATGCGCACGTTGCGCGGGATCATGGTCTTGTAGACCTTCTCGCCCATGAACTGCCGAACGTCGGCAACGACCTGGTTCGAGAGATTGTTGCGCGAGTCGAACATGGTCAGCACGATGCCGTGGATCGACAGGTTCGGATTGAGCGTCGAGCGTACCTGCTCCACCGTTTGCAGCAATTGCGACAGACCTTCGAGCGCGAAGAACTCGCACTGCAGCGGCACCAGGATTGCGTCGGAAGCCGCCATCGCGTTCACGGTGATCAGATTGAGCGAGGGCGGACAGTCGATCAGCACGTAAGTGTAATCGGCGTCGGGCGAGACGTTGTTGTTCAGCGCGCTGATCGCGTCACGCAGCTTGTACGCACGACCGGGCGTGGTGCCGAGCTCGAGCTCGAGGCCGGAGAGATCCATGGTCGAGGGCGCGATATGCAGCCGCGGCACTGCCGTCGACACCACCGCTTCCCGCAGGCTCGCCTCGCCCACCAGAACGTCATAGGTCGAGCAGGAGCGGTTGCGGCGATCGATGCCGAGTCCGGTCGAGGCGTTGCCCTGCGGATCGAGATCGACGATCAGGACGCGTTCGCCGATCGCAGCGAGCGCCGTTCCGAGATTGATCGCCGTGGTTGTTTTTCCCACGCCGCCTTTCTGATTCGCCAGCGCCAGGATGCGCGGATGGCCCTGCGGGACGGCAGCGGTCTGTTCTTGCTGCGGTTCGTCAATCACGCTCATCGCAAATTCCCCACTTGGCCCCTGACGCCTCACCCGCGCCGCTCGACGGAAGCCAGCTCAACGATCCAACCGTCGCCTGTCCGGCTTTGGTGGAGCTGCGGCTGAATATTCCAATATTTAGTAGCTTCGGTCAATTCAGACTCTACATCTTGACCCTTGAGAAATAACGCCTTTGCACCTTGGCGCATCAGCGGCTCCGCAAAGCCGATGAGTTGATGTAGCGGAGCCAGCGCACGCGCGGTGACGCAATCGACCGGGCCGGTGATTCTATCCACATTATCCCCGATCTCAGCGAGATGTACGACTCCCGGGGATGTAGTTATGCGGATGGCTTCGCGCAGGAAGGCCGCCTTCTTGGCGATTCGCTCGACCAGGTGGACGCTCGCCCCGGCCGTCCCCGCCATGGCGCAGGCCAGGACTACGCCGGGGAAGCCGCCGCCACTGCCGAGATCAGCCCAGCGTATGGCCGATGGGGCGAGTGCGACGAGCTGAAGCGAGTCGGCGATGTGCCGGGTCCAGAGATGCGGCAACGTCGAGGGCGCGACGAGATTGGTCTTGGCCTGCCACTCCCGCAGCAGTGCGATGTAGCGATCGAGCCGGGCTTCGGTTTCATGTGAAACAGGTGCGAGCTTGAGCGCCGCAACCTTGTCGGCTGCAATGATGGCGTCCAAAGATCGATCGTTGGCACTGGCCTTGTCGATCTTCGGCTTGGTCGGCGCCGGTTCGGAGCGAACACCGGCACCCTCCCCCGCCGAAGGTTTTGCTGATGACGGTCTGCCGCCGGCCGGCCCGCGCTGTTTCACGTGAAACCTATGCGATCGCTTTGGAAGTCTTCCGCGCTTCGCGGCGGAGATAGGCCGCAAGGATACCCAGCGCGGCCGGCGTCATGCCGTCGATTCGACCGGCCTGGCCAACGGTGAACGGCCGCGCCTTCTCCAACTTGGCTCTCACCTCATTGGAGAGACCGGGGACCTGCTGGTAATCGACGTCCGACAACACCATCCCCTCGTCTCGCCTGAAGGCTTCGACATCGGCGCTCTGGCGCTCCAGATAGACATCGTACTTCGCGTCGATCTCGAGATGGGTGGCAATGACGGGATCAATGGCCGAGAGCTCCGGCCAGATCGCGCGGACCTGGCTCCAGCCGATGTCGGGATAGGCCATCAGCTCGAAGGCCGACCGCCGCTGGCCGTCCCGGTTCAGGGTGAGACCCTGCTTGATGGCCTCGTTCGGGGTGATCGTGAGCGACTTCGACAGCGATCGAGCCGCATTCAGGGCGACCATCTTGGCGCGATGATGCTGGGTGCGGGCGCTGCCAACGCATCCCAGGGCGATGCCCTTCTCGGTCAAACGCTGATCGGCATTGTCTGCCCGCAATGTCAGCCGGTACTCGGCCCTGGAGGTGAACATCCGATAGGGCTCGCTGATGCCTCGGGTGACGAGGTCGTCGATCATCACGCCGAGATAGCCATCCGCCCGGTCGAACACCGTCAGTGCGGCACCGCTCGCAGCCAATGCCGCGTTCAGCCCTGCCACGATGCCCTGGCCGGCAGCTTCCTCGTATCCGGTCGTGCCGTTGATCTGGCCAGCCAGGAACAGGCCGCGCAAACGCTTGGTCTGGAGGGTCGGATCGAGCTCACGGGGATCGACGTGGTCGTATTCGATGGCATAGCCCGGCCGGACCATCTTCACTCGCTCCAGGCCGGGAATGGTTGCGAGGATGGCGAGCTGAACGTCCTCCGGCAGCGAGGTCGAGATGCCGTTGGGATAGACAGTGCTGTCGTCGAGCCCTTCCGGCTCCAGAAAGATCTGGTGACCGTCGCGATCGCCGAAGCGAACGATTTTGTCCTCGATGGAGGGGCAATAGCGCGGTCCGGAGCTCTTGATCTGGCCGGAGTACATCGGAGAGCGATGGACATTGGCCCTGATCACGTCGTGGGTCGCAGGCGTGGTCCGGGTGATCCCGCACTGGATCTGCGGCGTCGTGATCCGCTCGGTCATCACCGAAAACGGCTCCGGAGGCTCGTCCCCCGGCTGCATTTCGACCGCCGACCAGTCGATCGTCGTGCCGTCCAGACGCGGCGGAGTCCCTGTCTTGAGCCGTCCAAGAGTGAAGCCGGCACGCTCGAAAGAGGTCGAAAGGCCCATTGCCGGCGCCTCGCCGACCCTGCCGGCCGGCCAGTTCTTCTCTCCAAGATGGATCAGACCGCGGAGGAAGGTGCCGGTGGTGACGACGACAGCCCCTGCCCGAAGTTCGCGGCCATCTGCCAGCCGCAGGCCGATCACCCGTCCCTCGACCACGATCAGCTCGTCGGCTTCGCCTTCGACGACGGAAAGACCGTCGGTCTCCCGGATCGCCGCCTGCATCGCGGCAGCATAGAGCTTCCGGTCGGCCTGGGCGCGCGGACCGCGCACCGCCGGGCCCTTACGACGATTGAGGACGCGGAACTGGATGCCGCCGGCGTCGCCGACCCGGCCCATCAGACCATCGAGCGCGTCAACCTCGCGAACCAGATGGCCCTTGCCCAGACCGCCAATGGCGGGATTGCAGGACATCGCGCCGACCGTGGAGAATCGGTGCGTCACCAGAGCGGTCGCTGCACCCACCCGAGCGGCCGCGGCCGCGGCCTCACAGCCGGCGTGGCCGCCGCCAATCACGATGACGTCGAAGCTCTCTCGCTCTGTTCGCATGGCGGACTTCTAACTCAGAGGCGGGGAAGCCGGAAGTGGAAACTGGAGGGGGGGTTGTTTCACGTGAAACGGGGCAAGGCGAAGCCCAAGTATTTTCCGCGAAAACAACCCCATGCACAGTAGAATGGCCCTTGGAAAGATTACGGTTTTCAGTGAGAGAAAACGGGGCTCTCGAAGGATAAGGGCATCGACCGGAGGTCGTAATGCCCAGATACAGGCCGGTCTCCGAAGCGATGGCAGCGGCATACCCCTATCAGCGCGAGAGGAGTGATCCCGGATCTCTCCGCTCACCCGCTCCTTAGCTGCTACGGCTCAGGCCGGAGAAATTTGGGTGATGAAGACGTTTCACGTGAAACATCTGGGAACGACCCGCCCTGTTTCACGTGAAACGGAAGAAGTGGAACAAAGGCTAGTTCTACAATGAAGAACTAGCCCTACTTTCCAACACAGAATTTTTGGAAAATGGCCCCTAGGACGTCCTCGACATCCACCCGACCCAGCAGCCGGCCCAAGGCATAGGCCGCAGCGCGCAGCTCTTCGGCGGCAAGCTCCTCGCCGTGTTCTACAAGCTCCAGACTCCGACGCAAGCTGTCCGATGCCCGGCGCAGCAGATCCCGCTGCCGGGCCCGGGTCACCAACGCCCCCTCGGTCGTTCCGAAAAACTCGGCGGCGAATTTCACGAGCGCATCGACCAGTTCGGGAATGCCGTCGCCCCGGCTCGCTGCGATTCCGAACTCACCCCGGGGCCCCACGTCCCCGACCCCGCTGAGATCGATCTTGTTGCGCACGATCCAGACCGAGCCGCCGGAACGACTGCCTGCGTTGCCGGACTTCCCCAGCGACGGTATCGCGGCCGGATCGACAGCGCGCCCCGCCTCCACCAGCCACAACACGAGGTCGGCATCTTCGGCTCGGGCTCGCGCCCTGCGTACACCCTCCTGCTCGACCGGATCGTCGGTCTCCCGAATGCCGGCGGTGTCGATCACCGTGACGGGATAGCCGTCGAGATCGAGCTGCACCTCAATCACATCGCGTGTCGTGCCGGCATGCGGCGAGACGATTGCGACGTCGCGGCGCGCGAGCTGGTTGATCAGCGTCGATTTGCCGACATTCGGCTCGCCCGCGATCGCTACTACCAGGCCGTCGCGCAAGCGTTCAGCCTGTCCCTGTGCCGCAAGGACTTCTGCTATTTCGTCATGCAGCGCACTGATCGCCTTGACCGCAGGCGCCATCAACTCGGCGGGCACATCGCCCTCATCGGAGAAATCGATGCCGGCCTCGATCAAGGCCGAAGCCTCGATGATGCGCTCGCGCCAGTCGCGCGCGCGATCGCCGAGGAGACCCTGCAACTGCCGCAACGCCTGGCGGCGCTGGCGGTCGGTGTCGGCGTGAATGAGATCGTCGAGGCCCTCCGCCTCGGTCAGGTCGAGCTTGCCGTTCTCGAAGGCGCGCCGCGTGAATTCGCCGGGCTCGGCGGCGCGCATATTCGGAATTATGGAAATTGCGACGAAGAGTGCGGCCAGCACCGCGCGGCCGCCATGGACATGAAATTCGGCGACGTCCTCGCCGGTCGCGCTGGCGGGCCCCGGAAACCACAGCACCACCGAATCGTCGATCGGCTGGCCCGCGCCGTCATGAAGGAGTCGGCGACTGGCCTGCCTCGGCGCCGGCAGCTTGCCTGCCAGCGTCGTCAGCACCAGGCTGGCGCCTGGCCCGGAGACGCGCACCACCGCGAGCGCGCTCGGCGGACGGCCGGACGACAGCGCAAAGATGGTCTGGTCTCGCGGATGCATGGCCTATTTGTCCGGCTGAAAGGGAAAAGGCAAACATCCGTTTCGGCTGACAAATCGCGCGATTATGCTGCACCGATTCCCGCAGCAAAAGCTATAGTGCGATGCAATAAACTCGCGAGCGTCTGCTGCAAAAAGCACTTCCAACGGAATGAGCGGCGTCCCTCGGTTCAGATATTCATAAATAATATCAAAGGCTTATACGGCCCCTACTCCAGACGACAAACGCCGCGCCATGCTGCAGCTCCGCTGCAACAAAGCCGCACAAAGAAAAGGGCGCCCGAAGGCGCCCTTTTATCATGCTGCACTGCAATCAGGTGTTCATCGAGTCGAAGAACTCGGAATTGCTCTTGGTCGAGCGCAGTTTGTCGAGCAGGAAGTCGATTCCGTCCATCGTTCCCATCGGATTCAGGATGCGGCGGAGCACGTACATTTTCTTCAGGACTACCGGATCGGTGATCAGCTCTTCCTTGCGGGTGCCGGAGCGCGAAATGTCGATCGCCGGGAAGGTCCGCTTGTCCGAAACCTTGCGATCGAGGATCAGCTCGGAGTTACCGGTGCCCTTGAACTCTTCGAAGATGACTTCGTCCATGCGGCTGCCGGTATCGACCAGCGCGGTCGCGATGATCGTCAGCGAGCCGCCCTCTTCGATGTTGCGGGCGGCGCCGAAGAACCGCTTCGGCCGCTGCAGCGCGTTGGCATCGACACCGCCGGTCAGCACCTTGCCCGATGACGGGACCACGGTGTTGTAGGCGCGGCCGAGGCGCGTGATGGAGTCGAGCAGGATCACGACGTCGCGGCCATGCTCGACCAGACGCTTGGCTTTCTCGATCACCATCTCGGCGACCTGGACGTGGCGCACCGCCGGCTCGTCGAAGGTGGAGGAAACGACCTCGCCCTTCACCGAGCGCTGCATGTCCGTGACTTCTTCCGGACGTTCGTCGATCAGGAGCACGATCAGATAGCACTCGGGATGATTATGCGCGATCGAGTGTGCGATGTTCTGCATCAGCACGGTTTTGCCCGTGCGAGGCGGCGCGACGATCAGAGCGCGCTGGCCCTTGCCGATCGGCGCGACGATGTCGATCACCCTTGCAGACAGGTCTTTCCGCGTCGGATCGTCGATTTCCATGCGGAAGCGCTGATTCGGAAACAGCGGCGTGAGGTTGTCGAAATTGACCTTGTGCTTGGCCTTTTCCGGGTCCTCGAAATTGAGCGTGTTGACCTTCAGCAGTGCGAAATAGCGCTCGCCCTCCTTCGGGCTGCGGATGTGGCCTTCGATGGTGTCGCCGGTGCGCAGGCCAAAACGGCGGATCTGCGAGGGCGAAACGTAGATATCGTCCGGGCCCGGCAGGTAATTCGCATCGGGCGAGCGGAGGAAGCCGAAGCCATCGGAGAGAACCTCGACGACGCCTTCGCCGACGATGTCGGTCTCGGCGAGCGCAAGCTGCTTGAGGATGGCGAACAGCAGCTCCTGCTTGCGCATGGTGCTGGCATTCTCGACCCCGTTCTCTTCCGCGAACGAGACGAGCTCGGCCGGCGTCTTCGACTTGAGGTCCTGAAGTTTGATTTCCCGCATTGGGGTGGTCCTGTGGGGTAACCTGGGAGGGGGGTGCGAGGAGGCTCTGAAATGCGGACGCGAAAAGGTAAGGTCCGCAGGTCTGGCAAGGAGAGCGCCGGTGAGGCTTCAAACCTGATGGGGTGTCCGGCCTCTGGAAAGCTCAGACACGACCACATCCGCCTGCGTTGGGTGGGATATTGCTAATATAGAAAATCGCCTCTCACTCCGCAAGCAGAAGCACTGAGCGATTGTTCGCGACCCCTGCCTAGAACGGCTTCACGATCACCATGATGACGATCAGAATCATCAAGGCGGTCGGTACCTCATTGATAATCCGATAGAATTTCTGGCTCCGGGGGCGCCGGTCCGCGGCGAAATCCTTCAGCCAGCGCGAAAAAAAGCCGTGGACCGCCGACATCGCCAGGACCAGTGCCAGTTTTACGTGCAGCCAGCCGAAAGTGAACCAGTGTCCAGCCCAGGCGAGATAGAGCCCAGCGAGCCAGGTCACGATCATGGCGGGGTTGATGATCGCCTTGAACAGCCGCCGTTCCATGATCTTGAACGTTTCCGACTGCTTCGAGCCGATTTCGGCCTCGCAATGATAGACGAACAGCCGCGGCAAATAGAGCATGCCCGCCATCCAGGAGATGACGGCGATCACATGCAGCGCCTTGATCCAGAGATAGACGTCTTCAAACATGTCTGGGGTCCGGATTGCCGCCCAGCCGAAGGGAACGCTGGGGATAGTAAGAACTCGTTAAGGTCTTACCTGCACACATATCCGTCCGTAGCGCCCTTCTCCAATAAGAATCTTAGATTCTTAAGGTTTGAGTCTATGTGACGGTGAATTGGACTCACACATTTCCGTCCGCCCGTTCACACGCGCTTGTTCACATCCATCAACATATCCTCTGATAGCTCTGGCCGCTTTCGATAAGGCGGTCAGCTTCAAAGGCTTGCGCGTTTCTGTCGGCAGCTTATCAAGAGGGTTATTGGCACAATCCCGTTTCCCTTTCGACCGGGCGCCGAACTTGTTCTCATGGGCAGTGGTGTGAAGAAAATTGACACTTGTCCCGCCCCCGGTGTCGCACATCCCTTTCCGAGGGGTTAAGGTCCACAGAAATCCACAAACCAAACCGGTTTCATACAAAGGGCTTTTGTGCCGACCTCGAGCAATTATTTCCATCTGCACCTCGTGTCCGACTCCACCGGTGAGACGCTGATCACGGTCGCCCGCGCCGTTGCCGCCCAGTACGCCAACGTGACCCCGGTCGAGCACGTCTATCCGCTGGTGCGCAGCCAAAAACAGCTCGATCGCGTGCTCGACGAGATCGAGGAAGCGCCGGGAATCGTGCTGTTCACGTTGCTCGAGAAGGATCTGGTCTCCAGGCTCGAGGACAAGTGCAAGGGGATCAATGTTCCGAGCCTGTCGATCATCGGCCCGGTGATGCAGTTGTTCGAGGCCTATCTCGGAGCTGCCACGACCGGCCGGGTCGGCGCCCAGCACGTGCTCAATGCCGAATACTTCAAGCGCATCGACGCGTTGAACTACACGATGATCCATGATGACGGCCAGCATGTCGAAGGTCTCGACGACGCTGATGTGGTGCTCGTTGGTGTCTCCCGCACCTCCAAGACCCCGACCTCGATCTACCTTGCCAACCGTGGCATCCGCACCGCCAACGTGCCGCTGGTTCCAGGCATTCCGGTGCCGTCGCAACTGGAAACGTTGACGCGACCGCTGGTGGTGAGCTTGCATGCGACGCCGGAACGCTTGATCCAGGTGCGCACGAACCGCCTGCTCTCCATGGGCGCCGATTCCAGCAGCGACACCTATACCGACAAGCAGTCGGTCGCCGAGGAAGTCGCATTTGCCCGCAAGCTGAGCGCCAAGCACGATTGGCCGCTGCTCGACGTCACGCGGCGCTCGATCGAGGAAACCGCCGCGGCGATCATGAAACTCTACAGTGACCGCCAGCGCAACCGGCCTTCTGAATAGTTCGCGATGGGTCTGTGGCTCGGCAAATCCTCGTTGATCCTGGCCTCGCAGAGCAGCGCGCGAAAGATGCTGCTGGCCAATGCCGGGCTCGAGTTCAAGGCGATCACGGCTGATATCGACGAGCGCGGTATCCAGGCCGCCTCCGGACTTTCGAACCCGCGCGAGATCGCCCTGCTGCTGGCGCGCGAAAAGGCCAAGGCGGTTTCGGGCCATCACGCTGGAAGCACCGTCATCGGTGCGGATCAAACGCTGGCGCTTGGCGATCGCCTCTTCAACAAGCCCGCGGGCCGCGCCGAGGCGCTGGCGCAACTGCGCGATCTCTCCGGACATAGCCATGAGCTGAATTCCGCCGTGGCGATAGCACGCGACGGCGAGATCATCTTCGAGGACGTCTCCGTCGCCCGCCTCACCATGCGGCAGATGACCGACGCCGAGCTTTCGGCCTATCTCGACACCGCCGGCGATGCCGTCACCACCAGCGTCGGCGGTTATCAGCTCGAAAGTCTGGGCATCTATTTGTTCGAGCGTATCGAGGGTGACCACTTCACCATCCTCGGCTTGCCGTTGCTGCCGCTGCTTGCATTCCTGCGGCGCGAGCGGCTAGTTGCGGTGTGAATGGCAGAGATGGCTGGGCGCTGATGCGAATCCTGGGACTGACCGGCTCGATCGGGATGGGCAAATCCACCACCGCGAAATTATTCGCGGAGGCCGGCGTCCCTGTCTACGATGCCGATGCCGCCGTCCATCAGCTCTATGAGGGCGAGGCTGCGCCCGCGATCGAGGCCGCCTTCCCCGGCACCACCGCCAACGGCAAGGTCGATCGGCCAAAACTGTCGGCGCGTGTGGTGCACGATGCTGCCGCCATCAAGCAGCTCGAGCAGATCGTCCATCCGATGCTCGGCGCTTCCCGGAAAAAATTCTTCGCCGACGCAGAAGCCGCCAACGCGCCAGTGGTGGTGCTGGACATTCCACTGCTGTTCGAGACGGGCGGCCAGACGCGGGTCGATGCCGTGGTCGTCGTGACGACGTCTCCGGAACTGCAGCGCGAGCGGGTGCTGGCGCGCGGCACGATGGACGAGGCCAAGCTCGACGCCATCATCGCCAAGCAGACCCCCGACGCGGAAAAGCGCAAGCGTGCTGATTTCGTGGTGGATACGTCGCATGGACTCGAGCCGGTGCGCGCCCAAATCGCGCACATCCTGGCCGAGGTCGTTAAGATGCCGCAGCGGCGCGCCTGATTCGCCGCCTGACACGGCTTCTTGGATCATGCGCGAAATCGTTCTCGACACCGAAACCACCGGCCTCGACCCGCTGCGGGGAGACCGCCTGGTCGAAATCGGCTGCGTCGAGATGCTCAATCGCATGCCGACGGGACAGAGTTTCCACGTCTACATCAATCCCGAAAGGGACATGCCGGCGGAAGCCTTTGCGGTGCACGGGCTGTCGGCCGAGTTTCTGGCGACGAAGCAGCTGTTTCACGAGGTCGTCGACGATTTTCTGGAGTTCATCGGCGACGCGCCGCTGGTGATCCACAATGCCTCGTTCGATATCAGCTTCATCAATGCCGAGCTCGACCGGATCAAGCGCCCGGGAATCCCGCGTGAGCGGCTGGTCGATACGCTGCTGCTGGCACGGCGCAAGCATCCCGGCGTCTCGAACCGGCTCGACGATCTCTGCTCGCGCTATGCGATCGACAATTCACGCCGCACCAAGCACGGCGCATTGCTCGACGCCGAGTTGCTTGCGGAAGTCTATGTGGATCTGGTCGGGGCGCGGCAATCGCAGCTGCTGCTGGCTTCGGAATCCGAGGAAACTCGTGCCAATGGAGCTGCCGATGCGCCGCGGCGGCAGCGGCCGGCGCCGCTCACGCCGCGGATTTCAGACGCCGAGCGCGAGGCCCACCGGGCCTTCATCGCAACGCTCGGCGACAAGGCGATCTGGAACGAGTTCTTGCCCGCTCCAGCCGCCCCTTCGGCTGGTTAAGCCTGGCCGCTCGGCTGAGCGGCCATTTGCCGCTCCATGTTCTGACGATAGAGCCCCACGAAGTCGACCGGGTCGAGCATCAAAGGCGGGAACCCGCCGTCGCGTACGGCAGTGGCGATGATCTCACGGGCGAACGGGAACAGCAGGCGCGGGCATTCGATCATGACCAGCGGATGCAAATTGTCCTTCGGCACGTTGGAGATGCGGAACACGCCGGCATAAGCGAGCTCGAACGAGAACATGATCTTGCCGGCGGTCTCGGCTTTGCCCTCGACCGACAGCGTTACCTCGAACTCCTGTTCGCTGAGGTTGTTGGCGCTGACATTGATCTGGATGTTGATCTGGGGCGGCTGGCTCTGCTGCTGGAGCGAGCTGGGCGCGTTCGGATTTTCGAACGAGAGGTCCTTGGTATATTGCGCCAGGACGTTGAGCTGGGGAGCCTGGGCCGCCTCGGGAGGGGTGCCGTTACCGTTGGTCATAAGAGTGTCTCCTTACCCGATTGGGGCTGAATTTCGCGGCGGTTGGCTAACATAGGGCTACCTCGTTCCACAAGGACGAACGGTCCCGGATGGAGAATTCCGGCCACGACCACAACTGTGGCGTTCACCCCGCCGATCCAGCGCAACGGCACCTTAAACGATTGAAGATGCGCGATTTCCGGCCAGGATCGGGTTTCCCCTTAAGCATAAAACGCGCTACACTCGGTGCTGTGCCAAAAGGCGCCATTGGCCGGGCAAGATTTCGTGCCTACATCCCACGGACCTGACGCGCGGACCCAAAATGGTGATGTAGACTTGCCGTTCCGGTATGGAACGGTCTACTGGCCGGATCGATTTTCCCGGCACGACCCCTTCGAGACGGCCCCTTCTACAGACGACCAGAAAGCGAATACGACGTGGACATCTACACCATCATCTTCCTGGCGCTGGCAGTCTTCATTTTTCTGAGGCTGCGCAGCGTGCTGGGGCAGCGCACCGGCAACGAGCGGCCGCCGTTCGACCGCAACGCGCTCCAGGGTGCCCAGGACAAGAACGTCGTCACCATGCCGGGCAAGGTCATCGACCAGGCCCCCTTGGCGCCGACGGCCGAGCCGGCCCCGCCCTCCGACCGCTGGAAGGGCCTGACCGAGCCGGGCACCGTGCTCGCCCAGGGTCTCGACGCCATCGTCGAAAAGGATTCCACCTTCGATCCGCGCCATTTCATCTCCGGCGCTCGCGGCGCCTATGAGATGATCGTGCTGGCCTTTGCCAATGGCGACCGCCGCGCGCTGCGCGACCTGCTGTCGTCGGAGGTCTATGAAAGCTTCGATGCCGCGATCAAGGAGCGCGAGAAGAACGAGCAGAAGACCGAGACGCGCTTTGTCTCGATCGACAAGGCCGAGCTCGTCGGCGCCGAGCTGCGCGACCGCACCGCCCAGCTCACGATCCGCTTTGTCTCGCAGATGATCTCGGCCACCCGAGACAAGGCCGGCAACATCGTCGACGGCAGCGCCGACACGGTCGCCGACATCACCGACATCTGGACTTTCGCCCGCGACATCACCTCTCGCGATCCGAACTGGAAGCTGGTTGGCACCGGAAGCGCGAATTAAGGCTTTCCTGAAGACCAGCGCGACGGCGCTTTGCGCAGGTGCCGTCGCGCTGTCGTCGTTTTCACTCGGGGCCGAGGCGGCGCGGCGCCACTATCGCAGCCATCACCATCATCTCCCGGAATTGCCTGCAGCGCCGTCGCGCGCCTTGCCGTATCCGCAGCTTCCTCTGCCGCTGGAAATTCCCGGCGCGCAATATCTGCCGCTGGCCTGGGCCGATGTGAAGGGCTGGGGCGACGACAATCATCTCGCGGCCTACAAGACCTTTCGCGCAAGCTGCCGTCCGATCAGCGCGCAGACCGGCGCTCCTGAACCCAAGGCTTTAGGCGCCTCGCTGGGCGAACCCTGCCGGGTCGCCAAGTCGCTCGAGCTTACCGACGACGCCAGGGCCAAAACTTTCTTCGAGGAAAATTTTGCGCCGCTGCGGATCTCTCGCCTCGGCGAGCCCGACGGTTTCGTCACCGGCTATTACGAGCCGGTGCTGGAGGGATCGCGCACGCAGACCGAGGTCTACAACGTCCCGGTCTATCGCCGCCCCTCGAATCTGTTCGTGCGCGGCTACAAGCAGGATTCGGTCAGCCTGCCCAACAAGGGCCCGGTCTATCGCAAGATCGGTCGCCGCAAGCTCGTGCCCTATTACGACCGCGCCGAGATCGAGGACGGCAAGATCGCCGGCCGCGGACTCGAGATTGCCTGGCTGAAGGACCCGACCGATCTGCTGTTCGCCCAGATCCAGGGCTCGGCGCGGATCAAGTTCGACGACGGCGGCACGGTCCGGCTCAACTACGACGCCTATAACGGCTATCCCTATACAGCGGTCGGTCGCATCCTGATCGAGCGCGGCATCATTCCGAAGGAAGAGATGTCGATGCAGAAGATCAGGGAGTGGATGGCGCAGACACCTGACGGCGCCAGGGAGCTGCGGCGCCAGAACCGCTCCTACATCTTCTTCCGCGAGGTCAATCTGTCGGACAAGGAGGAGGCGGTCGGCGCGCAGGGTATTCCGCTGACGGCCGGCCGCTCGATCGCGGTGGACAAATCGCTTCACGTTTACGGCACGCCGTTTTTCATCGAAGGCGAGCTGCCGATCGATTCCGATCGGTCGAAGACGCCGTTCCATCGCTTGATGATCGCGCAGGATACCGGCTCGGCCATCATCGGGCCCGCGCGCGCCGATCTCTATTTCGGCGCGGGCGCGGATGCCGGCCGCGTCTCCGGGCGGCTGCGCCATGCCATGCATTTCGTGATGTTGGTGCCGAAGGGCCTCGATCCCACGGCGCGTGCCGCGCGGCTGCCGGTGCCGGACCCGCGGCCGTCGGAGAAGATCGCAAAGCTGTTTCCGCAAACCGAGCCTGCGAAGGACAAGCCGGCGGCAGCCGTGGCGCAAAGCAAGAGCGAGACGGTCGCTGTCGCCGGTCCAGTCCCGCTGCCGGTGCCGCGTCCCGTGATCGAGCCCGTTCAGGAGCCGCGGCGGCCGGTGAAAAATCGTTCCCATCGGCAGCAATGAAGCGATCGTCCCGTCCGCCCGTGCTGGAGCCTCGTCCCTCGCCGCGCCGTCGCGCGCTGAGCGAGGAAGAGCGCGCGCTGTGGGACACGGTCGCAAAGCAGGTCAAGCCGCTGAGGAAGCATCGTGTCGCCAAGGCACAGGCCGCGCCGCGCACCGAGCCTTTTCCCGCAGCGCCCGCCACGCGGCTTGCGCCGTCGCCACGTCCGATTGCCGCTGCGCCGCCACCGCGTGCGTCGAAGCCGGCGGTGCCGCCGTTAGCGCCGCTCGGCAAACGTGAGCGCACAAAGCTGTCGCGCGGGCGCAGCGAGATCGAGGCGCGGCTCGATCTGCACGGCATGACCCAGATGCGCGCCCATCGCGCGCTGAGCGGCTTCCTGCACCGCGCCCATCATGACGGCCTGACCTTCGTGCTCGTCATCACCGGCAAGGGTCGGAGCGGCGGCGAAAGCGGCGTGCTGCGCCGCCAGGTGCCGGAATGGCTGAGCCTGCCGGAATTCCGCGCCTTCGTCGTGGGATTCGAAGAAGCCGGCATCGGCCATGGCGGCGAGGGCGCGCTTTACGTGCGGATCAGGCGGGCGAGATATTAACCGCGGGCTTGCTGCAACCTCTCCCGCAAGTGGGAGAGGGAGCCGATCTTCTAAAACGGCCGCACGATTCCGACGCGCGGGATCAAGGTGACGATCAGGCCAAAGATATTTGTCTTCTGATCTTCCGCCGGAATCAGCGGCGTCTCGCGAGCGGCGGGCAGCATCTTCACCGCGTGCAGGATCAGGAACATGCAGACCGCCCAGTTCGAGATCCAGCGCGAATAGTCGAACACCATCGCGAACATCACGAGACAGGCGAGGCTGATGCCGATCAGCGCCGCGACCACGAGACGGCGATGCGTGTCGTTGGCGAGCGCGCCGATCAAATTCGCAAAATAGCGCCACAGCGGTGTGTGCAGCCAGATCAGCAGCGCGAACACGGGCACGCCGAGGATGTTGTGCGGCAGGCGGCCCCAGGTGTCAGAAATCTCCTTCGCCAGCGGCTGATACCAGATGTAGGCGAACTGCAGCAGGTCGGTTCGCGACGGATCGGCCATCCGGCTCTTCAGATAGGCAACGAAATCCGCCTCCGGGATCGGCATCGTTCCCCAAAATTGCGCGGCGAAGAACAGGGTGGAGACGGCCAGCAAGGCGATGATGCCGAACGCGACATTGGTGCGATTGCAGCCGCGCGTCAGATAGTGCCTGATCACGACGATGGTGAGGATGGTCGGCACATACATCAGGAGATGGATGTGGTGGATCAGGACGAGAACGATCGAGAACAGCGCAGCCAGCGCCACGAACAGCAGCGAGCCGGGCGGCACGAGCAGCAGGATGATCGTCAGCGCGCAGCCATAGATGTCGAAATGACCGAGCGTGTGCATGAAGTTCTTGAGGAAGAACGGCGAGCCCGCGATGAAGACGAACGTCGGCAATGTCTTCGCGGTGAAGCCGAACGTCCTCTCGAACAGTCTTACATAAAGACCGAGCGTCACCAGCCATGTCGCGCCGCCGAGCGCGAACACCAGCCATAGCGGCACCCTGTCGGTGAACAGCGCGACGATCGCCCCGATCAGCGCGCGCTTGATGAAGCCGAAATGATAGTCGACGAGGAGGTGGATGTAGGGGACGTAAGGCGGCAGCTGGATCTTGTGGACGAAGACGCCGACGATGACTGCCGCGTTGACCGCGAGCAGGAGACGCCAGGGGTTTTGCAGGATGCGCGCGGTCACGCCGCATCCATAGCGCGGCCGCCCGGATTTACAAAATGAACCGGCTCAGATCCGCGTTCTTGGCGAGGTCGCCGACGTGCTTCTGGACGAAATCCGCGTCGACCCTGACGGTCTCGCCGCTGCGGTCGGGGGCGGTGAAGGAGATCTCGTCCAGCACCCGCTCCATCACGGTCTGCAAACGCCGCGCGCCGATGTTCTCGACGGTGGAATTCACGGCCACCGCGACATCCGCCAGCGCGTCGATGGCGTTGTCGGTGATGTCGAGCGTGACGCCCTCGGTCTGCATCAACGCGACATATTGCTTGATCAGCGAGGCCTCGGGCTCGGTCAGGATGCGGCGCATGTCATCGCGGGTCAGCGCCTGCAGCTCGACGCGGATCGGCAGGCGGCCCTGCAGTTCCGGCAAAAGGTCGGACGGTTTTGCGACGTGGAAGGCGCCTGAGGCAATGAACAGGATGTGGTCGGTCTTCACCGCGCCGTGCTTGGTCGAGACGGTGGTGCCCTCGATCAGCGGCAGCAGGTCGCGCTGCACGCCCTCGCGCGAGACGTCGCCGCCGGCGCGGCCTTCGCGGGCGCAGATCTTGTCGATCTCGTCCAGGAACACGATGCCGTTGTTCTCGACCGCGCTGATCGCCTCCAGGGTCAACTGATCGCTGTCGAGCAGCTTGTCGGATTCCTCGTTGATGAGGATCTCGTGCGAGCTCTCCACCGTCAGCCGCCGCGTCTTGCTGCGTCCGCCCAGCTTGCCGAAGATGTCGCCGATCGAAACCGCGCCCATCTGCGCGCCGGGCATGCCCGGGATCTCGAACATCGGAAAGCCGCTGCCGCCGCCTTGCGTCTCGATCTCGATTTCCTTGTCGTTGAGCTCGCCCGCGCGCAGCTTCTTGCGGAAGGAGTCCCGCGTCGCCGCGCTGGAATTGGCGCCGACCAGCGCGTCGAGCACGCGCTCCTCGGCGGCGAGCTGCGCACGTGCCTGCACGTCCTTGCGCTTGCGCTCGCGGACCTGGGCGATTGCGACCTCGACGAGATCGCGCACGATCTGCTCGACGTCGCGGCCAACATAGCCGACCTCGGTGAATTTCGTCGCCTCCACCTTCAGGAACGGCGCATTGGCAAGCTTGGCGAGCCGCCGCGCGATCTCGGTCTTGCCGACGCCGGTCGGGCCGATCATCAAAATGTTCTTCGGCAGCACCTCTTCGCGCAAGGAGCCTTCGAGCTGCTGCCGCCGCCAGCGGTTGCGCAGCGCGATCGAGACGGCGCGCTTGGCATCGGCCTGGCCGACGATGAAACGGTCGAGTTCGGAAACGATTTCGCGGGGAGAAAAGTCTGTCATGGGACCTTAGCTAGGATCAGATGCGGGGCGGGACAAGCCGCTTTTTTGCCGTCAGATGATCGGCGGACCCGATTGCCATTGTTTCACGGCCTCGACCGGATGGATCAGCATCAGGATATTGAGCGTCAGATTGTCGCGAATATGGAGCGCCAGCATGATTTCGAAGGCGAGCCCGAGCAGGACTGTCACTGGAACAGGCAGCAGGCGCGCGGCGAGGAAGCCCAGCACCATGGACAGATTGTCAGAAACCGAATTGACGATGCTGTCGCCGAAATAATCCAGCGAGATCGTGCCGGCGCGGTAGCGTTCGATGATGAACGGCGAGTTCTCGACGATCTCCCAGGCACCCTCGATCAGCATGGCGATGATCAGGCGCGCCGGCCACGACAGAGACAGGAACGGCAGCCGCGCGAACAGCAGCCAGGTCAGTCCATAGAACAGGAAGCCGTGCAGGATGTGCGAGAAGGTGTACCAGTCGGCGATGTGCTGCGAATTCTCCGAGCTGTTCACCACGCCATGCCATAGCTTGACATAGCCGCAGGTGCAGATCGGCACCCGGCCCATCGCCAGCAGGATCGAGGCCTGCATCGCCAGCAGCAGCAGCGCGATGCCGACCCAGGCGAGCGGTGGAAACGCGGCCTTGCTCTCATGCGTGGTTGCCAGCGTCATGGCTCGCGCACCATCAGGAGTGCCGGCCCGTCGGGCGTCTCGACCATGCGTTCCCGGACAAAGCCGGCCTTCTCATAGGCACGCACGGCGCGCGCGTTGAGCGGATCGGGATCAGTGACGATGCGCGGCAGGCCCTGCCGCAACTGCGCGTCGGCGAATTGGCGGATGAATACCGAACCGTGCCCGCGCCCGATCATGTCGCTTTCGCCGATGAATTGATCGATGCCACGCGTGCCCTCCGGTTGCGGCCCAAGACCCGTATTCCAGGCGGTCAGGCGGTAGCATTGAAGATAGCCGAACGGCTTGTCGTCGGCCAACACGATGAACTGGTCCATTGCCGGCTCACCAAGATCGCCGCTCACGAGCGCGAACTGCTCGTCCGGATCGCCCCACCATTCCCGCACATGTGCTTCGCCCAGCCACCGCCGGATCAGCGGCAGGTCGGCCGCGGTCATCGCACGGAAGGTGTAGGCGGGGGTCATCTAGCGGCCAAGGCGGTGGTGCACTCCCTCTCCCGCCTGCGGGAGAGGGTGCGTCCGCAATGGGACAGCCCCCAAGAGGACAGAACCCTCACCCGCGCCTTCGGCGCGACCTCTCCCGCAAGCGGGAGAGGTTACGGCCAGTCCGGAGGTCCGCTGTCCAGCCACAAGCCCTACCCGGCCGCCAGCGCTTCGACGGTGACATTGCGGTTGGTGTAGACGCAGATGTCGGCGGCGATGTCGAGGGAGCGGCGGACGATGGTCTCCGCGTCCTTGTCGGTGTCGAGCAGGGCACGGGCGGCCGCCAGCGCGTAATTCCCGCCGGAGCCGATCGCCATGACGCCGGCTTCGGGCTCCAGCACGTCGCCTGTGCCTGTCAGCACCAGGGAGACGTCCTTGTCGGCGACGATCATCATGGCCTCCAGCCGTCGCAAATAACGGTCGGTGCGCCAGTCCTTGGCGAGCTCGACGGCGGCCCGGGTCAATTGCCCCGGATATTGCTCGAGCTTGGCTTCCAAACGCTCGAACAGCGTGAAGGCGTCGGCCGTGGCGCCGGCAAAGCCGCCGATGACGTCGCCCTTGCCGAGTTTCCGGACCTTCCTGGCGTTGTGCTTGATCACGGTCTGACCGATCGAGACCTGGCCGTCGCCGCCGACCACCACCGTGCCGCCCTTCCGGACCGTCAAAATCGTGGTGCCGTGCCAGACCGGCGAGCTGTTTGGGGAGTCCTGCATGAATGATCCTCGTTGTCCGGGCTGATTTAGGCGGTCGGGAGCGGGGGCACAACGGGCCGCTCCGGGCCCAATTCGCTCACCATAGGCAGAAGTAGAGGCCCGGCCAGCCGTTCCCGCAGTAGCGAAGGCTTCATTTGGCTGTTAAAAGACCGGCGTTTTCGGCCCCGAACTAGGATGGAAGCGTATTTTGATGCGCACCGCGACGATCAAGCGCAAGACCAAGGAAACCGACATCGAGGTCACCGTGAACCTCGATGGCTCCGGCGTGTCCAATATCGCGACCGGCATCGGCTTTTTCGACCATATGCTCGATCTCCTCGCCCGCCATTCCCGCATCGACCTCACGGTCAAGGCGGTCGGCGATTTGCACATTGATCATCACCATACCACCGAAGACACCGGCATCGCGCTCGGTCAGGCCGTCAAGCAGGCGCTCGGCAACATGGCGGGCATCACCCGCTATGCCGGCGTGCACATGCCCATGGACGAGACGCTGTCGCGCGTGGTCATCGACATCTCGGGCCGCCCGGTCCTGGTGTTCAAGGTCGACTTCCCCCGCGACAAGATCGGCGAGTTCGACACCGAGCTGGTGCGCGAGTGGTTCCAGGCCTTTGCCATGAACGCCGGCGTGACTCTTCACGTCGAGACCCTATATGGCGATAACAGCCACCATATCGCCGAGTCCTGCTTCAAGGGTCTGGCACGGGCGCTGCGCACGGCGGTCGCGATCGATCCGAAGGCTGTGGGCGAGATCCCGTCCACCAAGGGCTCGCTCGGCGGCTGACATCTTTCGGCCCGCGGCCCGCGCCGCTTGCGGTATCACTGAATTCTTGGGAACGGGGCATCGTCATGTCCGTCTACACAGTTCATGCTCCCTCCCCTGCCGGAGCCGATCTGCGCGCGACCGACAAGTTCGTCTTCGTGCGCGACGGCTTCCATTTCTGGGCGATGATCTTCGGCCCGCTCTGGCTGCTGTGGAATCGGCTATGGCTGGCGCTGATCGGCTGGGTGATCTTCGTTGCCGCGTTCAACGTCGGGCTGTCCAGCCTCGGACTCGGCCGTTCGTCGATCTTCTTCGCCGACATCATCGTCGCGCTGCTGATGGGATTCGAGGCCTCCAGCCTGCGCCGTTGGACGCTCTCGCGCGGTAAATGGCGGCAGCTCGACGTGGTGATTTCCGACGACGAGGACACCGCCGAGCGCCGCTTCTTCGAGCGCTGGAGCCAGAAGCAGCGCGGCATCGTCAACGATCAATGGGCCGTCGATCGCGGCGGCCCGCCGCCGACCCGCAACGTGCCGGGTCAGCAATTCTCCAACCCGCCGCCGATGCCGGCGGGCGGCATCATTGGTTTGTTTCCAGAACCGGGAGGGTCAAGATGAGCGTCGCCATCATCGATTACGGTTCCGGCAATCTGCATTCGGCCGCCAAGGCGTTCGAGCGCGCCGCGCGCAGCATGGACAACCCGCAAAAGGTGTTCGTCACCAGCGATCCGGACCAGGCCTACAGCGCCGACCGTCTGGTGCTGCCGGGCGTCGGCGCCTTCGCCGATTGCCGGCGTGGGCTCGATGCCGTCAACGGCATGGTCGAGGCGATCACCGAAGCGGTGCGCGTCAAGGCGCGGCCGATGTTCGGCATCTGCGTCGGCATGCAGCTGTTCGCCACCCGCGGCAAGGAGCATGTCATCACGCAAGGCCTGAACTGGATCGGCGGCGACGTCGAGAAGATCACGCCGCGGGACGAGAGCCTCAAGATTCCGCACATGGGCTGGAATACGCTCGATGTGCTGCGCGAGCATCCGGTGCTGGACAGGCTGCCGCTCGGCCCCAAGGGCCAGCACGCCTATTTCGTGCACTCCTACCACCTCAACGCCGCCAACGAGGCGGACGTGCTCGCGCGCGCCGATTACGGCGGGCCTATCACCGCGATCGTCGGCAAGGACACCGCCATCGGGACGCAGTTTCACCCCGAGAAGAGCCAGCGTTTTGGGCTGGCTCTGATCTCGAACTTTTTGCGATGGAAACCGTGATTCTCTTTCCCGCGATCGACCTCAAGAACGGCCAATGCGTGCGCCTCGAGCAGGGCGACATGGCGCGCGCGACCGTGTTCAATCTCAATCCCGCCGCGCAGGCGGAGAGCTTCGTCGCGCAGGGCTTCGAGTATCTCCACGTCGTCGATCTCGACGGCGCGTTTGCCGGCAAGCCGGTGAACGCGCAGGCCGTCGAGGCGATGCTGAAGACGATCACGATTCCAGTGCAGCTCGGTGGCGGCATTCGCGATCTCGCGACTGTCGAAGCCTGGCTCGACAAGGGCATCACCCGTGTCATCATCGGCACCGCCGCGGTGCGTGACCCCGAATTGGTGAAGGCTGCCGCCAAAAACTTCCCCGGTCGCGTCGCGGTCGGGCTCGACGCGCGCGACGGCAAGGTCGCGGTCGAAGGCTGGGCCGAGACCTCGCAGGTGACGGTGCTGGAGATCGCACGGCGTTTCGAGGATGCCGGGGTCGCCGCCATCATCTTCACCGACATTGCGCGCGACGGCCTGCTCAAGGGCCTGAATCTCGATGCGACCATTGCGCTGGCCGACGCCATATCCATCCCCGTCATCGCCTCCGGCGGCCTCGCCTCGATCGAGGACGTCAAGGCGATGCTGACGCCGCGCGCGAAAAAGCTCGCTGGCGCGATCGCCGGCCGCGCGCTTTACGATGGCCGGCTCGATCCCGCAGCCGCCCTCACCCTGATCCGCGCCGCGGCCTAGGAGACATCCGATGTTCAAGGTGCGCGTGATCCCCTGCCTGGACGTCAAGGACGGCCGCGTCGTCAAGGGCGTCAACTTCGTCGATTTGCGCGATGCCGGCGATCCCGTCGAAGCGGCGATCGCCTATGACGCCGCCGGTGCCGACGAGCTCACCTTCCTCGACATCACCGCGACCCATGAGAACCGCGGCATCATGCTGGATGTGGTCCGGCGCACGGCGGAAGCCTGCTTCATGCCCGTGACCGTCGGCGGCGGCGTGCGTGAGGTCAACGACATCAAGACGCTGCTGCGCGCCGGCGCCGACAAGGTCTCGATCAACAGCGCCGCGGTGTCGCGGCGTGAGTTCGTCAAGGAAGCCGCCGAGAAATTCGGCGGGCAGTGCGTGGTGGTCGCGATCGACGCCAAGCGGGTCAAGCGCGCCGGTGGCGGCGAGCGCTGGGAGATCTTCACCCATGGCGGTCGCAACTCGACCGGCATCGACGCCATCGAATATGCCCAGGAGGTGGTCTCGCTCGGCGCCGGTGAAATCCTGCTCACCTCGATGGACCGCGACGGCACGAGGCAGGGTTTCGACATCCCGCTGACCCGGGCGATCGCCGACAGCATTCCCGTTCCCGTGATCGCCTCGGGCGGCGTCGGCAATCTCGACCACCTTGTCGATGGTATTCGCGACGGCCACGCCACCGCCGTGCTGGCCGCCTCGATCTTCCATTTCGGGGAATTCACCATCCGCGAAGCCAAGGAGCACATGTCCCGGCGCGGGCTGCCCATGCGCCTCGATGCCTGACGACTCCCGTTCCTAAAAATGCTACATCATCGGCGAGAACCGGCTTGTCCCGCCAGATAACCGGCCAATCCGAGTATTTTGTATGCCGCGTTTCACGATCCACGATCTCGCCGAGACCATCGACGCCCGCGCGGCGGCGGGTGGCGAGGCGTCCTATACCCGCAAGCTCCTCGACAAGGGCGCCGAACATTGCGCCAAGAAGTTCGGTGAGGAGGCAGTCGAAACCGTAATCGCAGCAGTCGAAAACGATCGCGCGCATCTGATCGCCGAAGGCGCCGACCTGCTCTATCATTTCCTTGTGCTGCTCAAGGCCCGCGGCGTAAAGCTGGAAGAGGTCGAGGCCGCATTGGACAAGCGGACCAATATGTCAGGGTTGGAAGAAAAGGCGTCGCGCAAGGGCGGCAGCTAGCCGAGGTGGAGAATCGCGTCATGGATATCCGCGCACCCGAGCAGCAATATAATCCGTACCGCGTCTATACGCGCGAGGAGTGGTCGCGACTGCGCGACGACACGCCGATGACGCTGGAGCCGGGCGAATTCGACCGGCTGCGCTCGCTGCACGACCGCCTCGACTTGCAGGAGGTCGAGGACATCTACCTGCCGCTGTCGCGCCTGCTGTCGATCTATGTCGATGCGATGCAGCGGCTTTATTATGCGGAGCGCCAGTTCCTCAACATCCGCGACCGCAAGATGCCCTACATCATCGGCGTCGCCGGTTCGGTCGCGGTTGGAAAATCCACCACGGCCCGCGTGCTTCAGGCGCTACTGGCGCGCTGGTCGCCGCGTCCCAAGGTCGAGCTGATCACCACCGACGGATTTCTGTATCCCAACGCCGTGCTGGAACGGCAGGGCATCATGCAGAAGAAGGGCTTTCCGGAGAGCTACGACCTGCCGCTGCTGCTGAGCTTCCTCTCCGACATCAAGGCCGGCCGCCGCCATGTGCGCGCGCCGGTCTATTCGCATTTGACTTACGACATCGTGCCGAACCAGTGGGCCGAGATCGACCAGCCCGACATCCTGATCGTCGAGGGCGTCAACGTGCTGCAGACCGGCAAGCTGCCGCGCGACGGCAAGGCCGTGCCCGTGGTGTCCGACTTCTTCGATTTCTCGGTCTATATCGACGCCGACGAGGCCGCGCTGCGGCAGTGGTACATCAGGCGCTTCCTGTCGCTGCGCGACACGGCGTTCACCAATCCCAAATCCTACTTCAACCGCTACGCGCTGTTGTCGGACGAGGAGGCCACCGCCACCGCGATCGCGATCTGGGAACGCACCAACCTCGCCAATCTCGAGGACAACATCCTGCCGACCCGCCCCCGCGCGACCCTGATCCTGAAGAAAGGCGCCGACCACACCGTGGCAAGCGTGGCGCTCAGGCGGCTGTAACAGCCTTGATGAACGCAGCCCTTGTTAAATTTCGGGCTGAGTATCTTTTGTTGCAGACCGGCGAGGGGTATTTGGCTATGGCTTTCGGAAACGCACACGGGCACCATGGTTGATCGTCTCAGAAGCGCTGCCGAGCATCTCGAAGCACCGATATGCCCGGACTGCCTTATCGAGATGAAGTGGTTCCGTTCCGAGCTGCTGGCGGACGAGCCAACCCCGATCATCGCGCATCTTTTCGTGTGTCCGCATTGCAAGCGCGCGGCCCAGGCGGATTCCATTTTCAAGAGCAAGCAAGTGCCGCCGGACAAGCTCTCCGCACCGCGTTTTCTGGCTTATGCCGCCTACCGCTCGGCGTCGGCCGGATTCGGCGCTCGGCTGACCGCCGGGTCGTGACTCGACAGGGCGGTCATTTCCGGACCTCCTGTCGCGCTTTTGAGCCGATGAAGATGTGCCACGCCGTGAGAAACATCGCGGCTATGAGCGGGCCGATGACGAATCCGTTCGCTCCGAAAGCCGCAAGGCCGCCCAAGGTGGCGAGCAGCACGACATAGCTCGGCATTTGGATCGACTGGCCGACCAGGATCGGGCGGAGAAAATTGTCCGCAAGACCGATCACGAAGGTCCCGAAAGCGAGCAGGATGATCCCTTTCGTGACTGAGCCTGCCACCAGCAGATAGAGTGCGACCGGAACCCAAACCAGGGCGGAGCCGAGCACGGGCAGGAGCGAGAGCAGCGCCATCAGGGCGCCCGCGAGCAGCGGCGCGGTCAAGCCGAGCAGCCAGAAGATCAGCCCGCCAAGCGCACCCTGAATCAAGGCAACGAGAACGATCCCCTTGATCGTCCCACGAACCGCGAGGGTGAACGCATTCAGAATCTCGGTGGTGTGGCTCGGCCGCAGCGGGAGTGCGTCGCGGATCCGTGCGTTGAGCTCGTCACCATCGCGGAGCAGGAAGAACAGCAGGTACAACATCACGAGCAAGCTTGCGACGAACTCCAGCGTCAACTGACCGATGTTGATGGCGTGCCCCGCCAGTTGTTGGCCGGCAGGGACGACCAGACTCGACAGACGTTCCTTCAGGGCCGAGAAATCGATGCCGGCCAGGCGATCCGACAGGGAAGCGGCCCAGGCGGGCAGCGCGGATTTCAGCTGCTGCAGGGGATGGGCGAAACTGATCTCCCCGCTCTGAGCGCGCTGGTACAGCTCCCCACCCTGGTCGACGAGCGAGGCGATGACGACCGCCACGGGAATGAGGACCATGACGATCACGACGACGACTGTGAATGATGCGGCAAGGTTGCGCTTCCCCGGAAGGGTCTCCAGGGCGCGTCGATAGAGTGGTGCGAAGATGATCGCCAGAAGCGTGGCCCACAACAACGCGCCGGAGAATGGCCAAAGCACCCACCCGAAGGCAAGCGAGATCGCGGCAAGCAAGATGAGGAATGAGCGGTCTTCCGATGTTCTCACGTGTTCGCCAACCCTTCCGTTGCCAGAGCATGATCCGGACCTGAAGTCCGGGCCGTCACTTGTCTGCTTTCGCGGTCCAGTCGGCGAGCTTGATGCGTCCTGCAAAGGTTGCGGGACCCGAGCTGCCGGCCTTGTAGACGAAAGCTTCGCCTTCCTGAACGTCCCCGGCATCCTTCCCGAAGGCATCGGCGATGTTGGTCTTGTGGGTGACCAGGAAGGTGTTGGTGCCGGCCTTGGGCGGCGCATCGACGAGCTGCCGCACCGCCTGGCCGGCCTTTGCATTGGCACCCGTCGGATTTGCCATGCCCGACGCGCTCGCGTTGCTGCTGTCCGTCAATGCATCGACCGGCTTGACCTCGCGGCCGGAGATGAGCTTGCCCGCCTCGATCGCGCGGTTCAGCCTGCTGGTGTAGACGTCGCCGATCGGGATCGCGAGCCCCTTGATGGCCGTCCCGATCTGGCCCGCCATGTCGCGGCCCTTTTCACTGAGCTGACGCTGGGCGCTCATGTCGTCGAACTTGAAAGGGTAGACATCCTTTTGGCTGTCGTCGGTGGCGGTGTGGCGAAACACCAGCACATAGCCGCCTTGCTTGAGCGAGGCGATCAGTTGCGAGCTATCGGCCGCGGTGGCTTGAATGGAACCACAGAGAAGGATCACGAAGGCGAGGCGGTAAAGCACGTTCATGCGAAATCCTCTGCTTAAATGCCCCAGAGGATGGTGACGCGCGACGCGGTCGATTTCAATTGTCGATCGCCGGCCGAGATCGGGTTCCTATGAAATCCGGATCAAACCGCGAGCTGCCGCGCCGCCGCCAGTCCGGCCAGCGCCTCTTCCAGCTTCTCGCGATCGAGCGGCTTGATCAGAAACCCGTTCATGCCCGCTTCAAAGCAGGCGTAGCGATCTTCCACCAGCGTATTGGCGGTGAGCGCGAGGATCGGCGTGTGGTGGCCGCCTCTGGCTGCCTCATGCGCACGGATGCGTTTGGTCGTTTCGATGCCGTCGAGCTGCGGCATCTGGATGTCCATCAGCACGAGATCATAGGGCGTGCCGGCCGATGCCGCGCCGAGCCAGGATTCCAGCGCGGCCTCGCCATGGACAGCGATAACGACACGGTGGCCGAGTTTCGTCAGCAGCGAGCGCATCAACAACGCGTTGATCTCGTTGTCCTCGGCGACGAGAATTGACAGGCCTTTCGCCGGTGCCGCGGCGGTGGATGGGGTCGATGGCTCCGGCGCGAGATCGGGCGAGGCGACCTCCGGGGGCAGCGCGAGGCGTGCGGCGAGTGAGGCGGCGCGCAGCGGCTTTACCAGGAAGCCGGTGAAGGCCGGCGAGAGTTTCTCGTGGCGCGAGCCGGACGTCAGCAGCACGAGGCGTTGCGTCGCATGGCTGCGTGCGGCTTCGCCGAGGCGGTCTGCGATGGCAGCGCCGAGCGCGCGATCGATCAGCACCGAATGCCATGAGCGTTCCGGCAGCAGCGCTTCCGCCACCGCGGCGTCCGTCACCATGCAGGTCTGGCCGCCCCAGCGCTCCAGCCGCCGCGCGATCAGGGAGGCCTCGATGCCGTCGGCAATCAGCAGGATCGACTTGCCGGTGAGATCGAGACTCGGGAATGCCGTCTGTTCCGCATCGACGGCGGATGACGCCAACGGGATCGCGACCTCGAAGGTCGAACCCTTGCCCGGCTCGCTCGTAAGCGTGATGCGGCCGCCCATGCGCTTGACGATGCGCTCGCTGATGGCGAGACCGAGGCCGGTGCCGCCATAGCTGCGGGCGACGCGCTCGTCGGCCTGCTCGAATTCGCGGAAAATGCGCTGTTGCGCGTCGGCTGCGATGCCGATGCCGGTGTCGCGCACCAGAAAACTGATCTCGTTCGGCCAGATGCCGGGCTCGACGATCAGCGCGACGCCGCCGCTCACAGTGAATTTGATGGCGTTGCCGGCGAGGTTGAGCAGCACCTGGCGCAGCCGCGCGGCATCGCCGACCACTTCGAGCGGCAGCCGCTCGTCGACATAGGCGGCGATCTCGAGCTGCTTCGCCTGCGCGCGGGGCGCGAGCAGCTCGGTGATGTCCTCGATCAGGCCTGAGAGGGCGAAGGGACGCTGCTCGAGATCGAGCTTGCCGGCTTCGATCTTGGAATAGTCGAGCAACTCCTCGATCAACGCCATCAGCGCTTCGCCGGAGGTCTTCACGGCCCTGGCGTAGGTCGACTGTTCCGGCGTCAGCGTGGTGTCGAGCAGCAGCCCGCCCATGCCGATGATGCCGTTGAGCGGCGTGCGGATCTCGTGCGAGGCCATCGCCAGGAAGCGCGATTTGGCCCGGTTGGCGGCGTCGGCCTGATCGCGGGCGTCGGACAGCGCACGCTCGGTCTCGGTGCGGTCGGTGACGTCGCGTCCGACGCTCTGCAATTCGGCGGGCTGGCCGGCGTCGAGTCGGACATAGCCTTCGCGCCAGGCGATCCAGCGCGCACCGAGCGGAGTTGCGATCTTCTGGTCGTGAATGCGCGTGCCGTTGCTCTCGCGGGCGCTGTCGCCCTGCTCCAGCACGTCGAAATCAAAGGGCGTACCGACCAGCGCGCCGCGCGCCTGTCCGGCAAGCGCGCAATAGGCGTCGTTGGCGAAGGTGATGCGGCCGCTTGTGTCGCGCAGCACGATCAGATCGCCCTGCTGTTCGAACAGGCTGCGAGCGCGCTCCTCGGCCTCCTTCAGCTCCCAATTGCGGTCGATCAGCGTTTCGTTGTGGGCGGCCAGCGCACGCATCCGCTTGTTGACGAAGCGCAGGCGCATGCTGAGCGTGGCGAGGCCGAGGCAGGCGAGCGCGAACAGGAAGCTGACGCCGATCGCAAACGCATTGGGATCGTAGCCGGACGTCTCGGACCGGCTGCCGGAGACAAAGCCATAGGCGCCGCCGAAGGTCGCCGAGAAGATCATGATGGAGCGGATCGCAAAGGCGATTCGGGGGTACTGTCGCCTGAAGCGGCGCATGCGCACCTTGATCCGGAACGTCCGATCCATCGCCACCGACCCGACTCTTTTCGTAAAAACCTGTGCTCGCTGTAAACGACGATGTGCCGCCGACCTTGCGAACAGTTTGAGGCCCTGCGATCGCCTCCAAACAGGGTTGACGAAGCGTTAACGGCTCAAAGCGAGGCTGCCTGGAGAGGGCGGTGGCCGCCGCGGGCGCCGACGATCAGCGCCGCCGCCTCGCGCTGGGAGAAGGTCTTCGAGCGCACATAGACGCGGTAATCCGCCGGCCCCTCGCTGGAGAGATAGATCACCTGACCGCCGTCGACGGGCTGCGCCGCAATCGAGATCAGGCGGGTCGAAGGAGTGGCCTGGCAGGATTCCGATTCCGAACCGAGGCCGTCATCGACGACGGCGAAGTCGGCAGCGTCCGCATCCTCGGTGATCTGAACCCGCACCGTGGCGCGCGCGGGATCATCGGTGAAGGCGACATGCACGCCGGCGGTCCAGAACAACGACGTCAGCTCGACCGAGGTGTCGCCGAGGGCGATGCAGGGATGCGAGACCGATCCGATCTCGCTGCGCGCGAACACCGCGGCCGCCAACAGGGGAATAACCGACGCCAGGATCTTGAAACGCAACATGACACGCTACTCGCCGGGCCCTGGGGAAACTCGTGGCGCGAACTGATGGGCCTTATGGTTTGCAGAGCGTAAAGGAAACTCGTTACCGCCGGGTTGATGCGCTGGATGATCAGGCGATCTGCCGCACATCCTCCGCGAGTGCGCGATAGGACAGCGCCTCGGCGAGATGCAGCCGGCCGATCCTGTCGGCGTGGTCGAGATCGGCCAGCGTGCGCGCCACCCGCAGCACGCGGTGATAGCCACGCGCCGACAGCCGCATGGTCTCGGCGGCGTCGCGCAGCAGCTTCTGGCCTTGCGCATCCGGCTTGGCGATCTCCTCCAGCACCGAGGCCGGGGCTTCGGCATTGGTGCGAACCTTCGGCAGGCCGGCAGCCGCGTAACGCGCGAGCTGGATGTCGCGTGCCGCCGCGACGCGCGCGGCAACCTCGGCCGAGCCCTCTGCCGGCGGCGGCAGGATCAAATCGGCCGCGGTCACCGCGGGAACCTCGATGCGCAAATCGATGCGGTCCATCAGTGGTCCCGAGATGCGGGCCTGGTAATCGCCGGTGCAGCGATCGACGCGGCCGCGCTTGCAGGCATAGCCGGGTTCGAACGCATTGCCGCAGCGGCAGGGATTCATCGCCGCGACCAGCATGAAGCGTGCGGGATAGGTGACGCGGTGATTGGCGCGCGACACCGAGACCTCCCCGTTCTCCAGCGGCTGACGCAGCGAATCCAGCACGCGCGGATCGAATTCCGGGAGCTCGTCGAGGAACAGCACGCCCTGATGCGCGAGCGAGATCTCGCCGGGCCGTGCGCGCATGCCGCCGCCGGTGAGCGCGGCCATGCTGGCGGAATGATGCGGCGAGCGAAACGGCCGTCGCGCCGTCAGCGCGCCGCCCTCGATCTCGCCCGCAACAGAGGCGATCATCGAGACTTCGAGCAACTCGCCCGGTGACAGCGGCGGCAGGATCGAGGGCAGGCGTGCCGCCAGCATCGATTTGCCGGCGCCGGGCGCGCCGATCATGAGCAGGTGATGACCGCCGGCGGCCGCGATCTCGAGCGCCCGCTTGGCGCTCTCCTGTCCCTTGATGTCGCGCAGGTCGAGCGGCGAGCTTGCTGCTTCATGCACCTTCGGCACGGGCCGCGACAGCACCTGCGTTCCCTTGAAATGGTTCGCGATCTGGATCAGCGAACTCGCGGCGATGATCTGGATGTCCGGGCTCGCCCACGCCGCTTCCGATCCGCAAGCCGCCGGACAGATCAGCCCCTCCTCGCGCACATTGGCGCCGATCGCGGCGGGAAGAACACCGGCCACCGGTGCGATCGATCCGTCGAGGCCAAGCTCGCCCAGGACGGTGAAGCCGGTCAGCGCGTCCGGAGGGATCGCGCCGATCGCCCCCATCAGACCGAGCGCGATCGGCAGGTCATAATGGCTGCCCTCCTTGGGCAGATCGGCGGGCGCGAGATTGACGGTGATCCGCCGCGCCGGCAGCGCCAGTCCCGAGGCGATCAGCGCCGAGCGGACCCGCTCGCGCGCTTCCGACACCGCCTTGTCGGGGAGACCGACGATCGCGAAGGCCGGCAGACCCGGCGCGACCTGCACCTGCACGTCGACCGCGCGGGCCTCGATCCCCTCAAAGGCGACGGTAGAAACCCGCTGAACCATGCCCGAACCAGCCTGCCCTTTTGCACAATTAGGGGTAGCAGAGCGGGCCAGTTCTGGCAAGAACAATACGGGAACGTGTCGAGGGGGCCTGCAAGGCCCTAACCGATCGTAAACACGACGAAGACACTACGCTTCGAATGCAAACTGCTCCGCTCAGCACATCCCAACGAATGTCCGCTACTCCTAGGGCTGCGGGATGGGCCGTGGTCTAACGGGTGAACAATTCAGATGCTTGCAAATCGCCGGAGAAGCGAACGACGGATGTGCACGCGGCTCGCCAAGATTCATTTTGGCGCGGGTTCGCTGCCGCGGGACTGCACGATCACGGATATTTCGGATGGCGGCGTGAAAGTCGTGGCGGAATTTCTGGAGGTGCCGCCGCAATTCACCATCATCTTCGCGCCCGACTATTCCCGCCAGTGCCGCCTGCGCTGGCGCATCGGCTGCGAGTTCGGCGCAGAATTCACCGACTAAGCTTTCGGAAGCGCCCCGCCTTAACGGGACTTTAGCGTTAATCGGTAAGCATCTCTGATCAGTCGCCGAGTGATCAGAGTATGTCCAAGCGTTTGTCCGTCGCCTCCCTTCCGGCGAGATATCTGTTTTCCGCGCTTCTGATCCTGGCCCTCGGCGGCTGTCAGACCACCGGCATCGAGGACATCACCGGCGCGCTCGGCGGAAGGTCGGACACGGCTGGCAGGGCCGACGCCAAGCCGGACGTGAGGCCGGATATGGACGCGCTGCGCGAGCGCTATCGCGCCAAGCCTGGCGATCCCAACATCGCGCTCGAATACGGCAAGGCGTTGCGCCAGACCGGCCAGCGCGCGCAGGCGCTCGCGGTGCTGGAGCAGGCCGTGCTCGCCCATTCCAGCAACAAGGCGCTGCTCGCCGGCTATGGCCGCGCGCTCGCCGACAGCGGCAGTTTCCAGCAGGCGTTCGACGTCTTGGGTCGCGCGCATTCGCCCGAGGATCCCGACTGGCATATCCTGTCGGCGCAGGGCGCCGCGCTCGATCAGCTCGGCCGCAACGAGGAGGCGCAGCAATACTACGCCGCCGCGCTGAAGATCGTGCCCGAAGAGCCGTCGGTGCTGTCCAATCTCGGACTGTCCTACATGCTGCAGAACAATCTGCCGCGGGCGGAGGAAACGATGCGCCGGGCACACGAGCGCAATCCCGCTGATTCCCGCGTGCGCGCCAATCTCGCGCTCGTGCTGGGACTGGAAGGAAAGCAGGCCGAGGCCGAAACCGTCGTGAAGGCGGATCTGCCGCCGGATCAGGCGGCGGCAAAGGTCACGGCGCTGCGGCAGTTGCTGGTGAAAAAGCAGCAGCGGGCGGAGAAGTAACCGGCTCGTTCCTGAGCTCGACGGATTGAGCCTCGCCGAGCGCACCGAGGGAGGTGCGTTCCCTCCCCCCTTGTGGGGGAGGGCTAGGGAGAGGGGTAGCCCAGGAAAAAGTGCTGGTTGGTGACGATGCATCGAATGGGCGCGCGAGGGAAAGAGTCCCCGTGTGGCGCCCCCCTCCCTGCCCCGCCCCCCCCAGGGGGGGGGGGCGGGGAGGG
>NZ_JBVVPL010000035.1:0-18820 GCF_055807615.1 Bradyrhizobium sp. MV1.5
CCCCCCCCCCCCCCCCCCCCCCCCCCCCCCCCCCCCCCCCCCCCCCCCCCCCCCCCCCCCCCCCCCCCCCCCCGCGGGGGGGGGGGGGGGGGGCCCCCCCCCCCCCCCGCCCCACGACATCGAGAGGGTGGCTATTCCGCCGCCTGCAGCACCGGCCCTGTCTTCTTCGGCGCGATCCAGAACGCATCGGGCCGCTCGAACAGGAAGTTGCCGCCCAGGCGCAGAGTGATCTGCCAGATTGCGAGCGAGCCGATCACGCCGGCGATGGTCACGATCAGCGATACCGCACCGATGTCGGGAATGATGCCCGTGCGCAATAGCAGCGTCCGTGTCGCCGCCATCGGCAGGAAGAAGGCGAGATAGATCACGATCGAATGCTCGCCGCAGAAGCGGAAGACGTTCAGCCATTGCGCGCGCGCGAGCAGCGTGCCCATCGTGATGATGGCGCAGGCGCCGGCGAAGCCGAGCACGAGCGATACGAATTTCCACTCGCTGGCCCCAAGCGTAACGAGGCCGGCATTGACCAGCGCCCATGCCGCGAGTGCTGCCAGCGCCCATGCCGGATGATTGCGCGCGCGGTCCGACAGCGCGAACACGTAGGGCGCGAACAGATAGCCCGAATAGAAATAGACGAAACGCGCGCAGTACTCGTCGATCGCGGTCCAGCCGGTTGCGACACGCGCCGTCTCCAGCGCGGCCGCGATCAGCCAGATCGCGGGCGGCGGGACCAGCCGTGTCAGTTTTGTGACGACGAAGAAGATCGGCAGGAGGTAGATGAACCACAGCGTGCCGAACGGCTCGACGAAAGATTCCAGATATAGCAAGCCGGCGTCGCGCCAGCTCGTTTCCGCCGCGAAGGCAGGAGCCTTGAAGCCGAACTGGATTGTCACCCAGACGACATAGAAATAGGCGAAATGCACCACCTTGCGGTCGAGATAGGTTCGCCAGTCCCGGTCGATCACCAGTGATAGGAACAGGCCTGAAATCAGGAAGAAATCCGGCATCCGGAACGGCTTTGCGAAAGCCACCACGACATGCATGAAGCCGGTCTCGCCGGCGGCAAGCTCGACCCCCAGCACCGAATGCATCATCACGACCATGACGATGCAGATGCCCTTGGCGTAATCGACCCAATCGACACGCGCAGCAGACGGGGCCTTGAGTCCCCCGCTCGCGGCGATTGTGCCTGATAGTGCCATGGTGTCTCTTTTCGAGGCGTGTTCCGCCGGGATCTGTGTGAACGCGGAGCAGTTTGGCGCCTTGCGGCTTACGATTGCTTAACTGGTACAAGTGCTGTGCCGTTTTTTGTACGCGGGCTGTTCCCTCACCCCGGTAAAATGCTAAACCGCCTTGGAATTGCGGTTTCGTTAACCAAGCCAAACAGGGTTTTTCATGCGCATTGCTATGATCGGCACGGGCTATGTGGGACTGGTGTCCGGGGCCTGCTTTGCGGATTTCGGTCACGACGTCATCTGCGTCGACAAGGACGAGAAGAAAATCGCGGCCCTTCATCGCGGCGAGATCCCGATCTACGAGCCCGGGCTCGAAGAGCTGGTTGCGACCAACGTCAAGGCCAAGCGGCTGGAGTTCACCACCGATTTGTCCAAGCCGGTCGCGGATGCCGATGCCGTGTTCATCGCGGTTGGCACGCCGTCGCGCCGCGGCGACGGCCACGCC
This sequence comes from Bradyrhizobium sp. MV1.5, assembly GCF_055807615.1. NCBI lineage: Bacteria > Pseudomonadati > Pseudomonadota > Alphaproteobacteria > Hyphomicrobiales > Nitrobacteraceae > Bradyrhizobium > Bradyrhizobium sp. MV1.5. The sequence continues at coordinate 1,678 of NZ_JBVVPL010000035.1, forward strand.
GATCTGTCCTACGTCTATGCGGCCGCGAAAGAGATCGCGCAGTCGCTGTCCGGCTTCACCGTCGTGGTGACCAAGTCGACCGTGCCGGTCGGCACCGGCGACGAGGTCGAGCGCATTATCCGCGAGACCAATCCCAAAGCCGACGTCGTCGTCGCCTCGAACCCCGAATTCCTGCGCGAGGGCGCGGCGATCCGCGACTTCAAATTCCCCGACCGCATCGTCGTCGGCACCTCCGACGAGCGCGGCCGCAAGGTGATGAGCGACATCTATCGGCCGCTGTCGCTGAACCAGGCGCCGTTGATGTTCACGGAACGCCGCACCGCCGAGATGATCAAATACGCCGCCAACGCCTTCCTCGCGACCAAGATCACCTTCATCAACGAGATCGCGGACCTTTCGGAAAAGGCCGGCGCCAACGTGCAGGAGGTCGCGCGCGGCATTGGCCTGGACAACCGCATCGGTACCAAGTTCCTGCATGCCGGTCCCGGCTTTGGCGGCTCGTGCTTCCCGAAGGACACCAAGGCGCTGATCAAGATCGCGCAGGACTACGATGTGAGCCTTCGCATCGTCGAATCCGTGCTCGCGGTCAACGAGAACCGCAAGCGCGCGATGGCGCGAAAAGTGAGCCAGGCGCTCGGCGGCTCGCTGCGCGGCAAGACCATCGCCGTGCTCGGCCTCACCTTCAAGCCTGACACCGACGACATGCGCGATGCGCCGTCGATCCCGCTGGTCACGGGCCTGATCGACATGGGCGCCAAGGTGAAGGCTTTCGATCCCGTCGGCATGGAGCAGGCGAAGGGTGAGCTGCCCAGCATCACTTATTGCGAGGACGCCTATTCCTGCGCGGAAGGCGCCGATGCGATCGTCATCGTCACCGAATGGGTCCAGTTCCGCGCGCTCGACCTCGACCGGCTGAAAGCGACCATGGCGCAGCCCGTCATCGTCGACTTGCGCAACATCTACCGCCCCGAGGAGATGGCTGCGGCCGGTTTCGTCTATGAGAGCGTGGGGCGGCCGCCGGCGCAGGGCTAGCGATCCAACGTCGCAACGATTCCGTCATGGCCGGGCTTGTCCCGGCCATCCACGTCTGTTTTCTAGTGTGACGACGTGGATGCCCGGCGGCTTCCGTGCGCAGACGCGCCTCACGCTCTTGCCCGGGCATGACGAATGGACAGGCCTTGCCCCGCAGTTTCGACACGCCCCTCCCGATCGATGCCGTGCTCGACGAGCTCTCGCGCACGCTGGAGGCGCATCATGCCGCCGTGCTGGTGGCGCCCCCGGGCGCCGGCAAGACTACGCGCGTGCCACTGGCGCTGCTCGATGCCCCCTGGGCCAAAGGCAAGAAGATCATCGTGCTGGAGCCACGGCGCATCGCGGCGCGCGCCAGCGCCGACCGCATGGCCAAATCGCTGGGCGAACGCGCCGGCGAGACTGTCGGCTATCGCGTCCGCTTCGGCTCGAAGATATCGCGCGCGACCCGCATCGAGGTGGTGACGGAGGGTATCTTCACCCGCCAGATTCTCGACGATCCCGAGCTGTCGGGCATCGCCGCCGTCCTGTTCGACGAATTCCACGAGCGCTCGCTCGACGCCGACATGGGCCTCGCGCTGGCGCGCGATGCACAAACCGGCCTGCGCGAGGATTTGCGCATCCTCGTGATGTCGGCCACGCTCGATGGCGCCCGCGTGGCAAAATTGCTCGGCGAAGCGCCCGTCGTCGAAAGCGAAGGCCGCGCCTTTCCAGTCGAGACGCGCTATCTCGGCCGCAAGGCGGATGTGCCGGTGGAGCGGCAGATGGCGGACGCGATCGCCTCGGCGCTGCGGGCCGATGCCGGCTCGGTGCTGGCGTTCCTGCCGGGCGCCGCCGAAATCCGCCGCACCCAGAGCCTCCTCGCCGAGCGCGTGCAGGATTCCAGCATCGAAATCGTGCCGCTGTTCGGCGCGCTCGACGCCGCCGTGCAGGATCGTGCCATCTCGCCGGCACCCAAGGGCACGCGCAAGGTGGTGCTGGCGACCTCGATCGCGGAGACCTCGCTCACCATCGAGGGCGTGCGCATCGTGGTCGATTCCGGTCTTGCCCGCGTGCCGCGCTACGAGCCCGACATCGGCCTGACCCGGCTCGAGACCGTGCGCGTCTCGCGCGCGGCGGCGGACCAGCGCCGCGGCCGCGCCGGCCGCACCGAGCCCGGTGTCTGCTACCGGCTCTGGGACGAACCTCAGACAGCCTCGCTCGCGCCCTACACCCAGCCCGAGATCCTCAGCGCCGATCTGTCCTCGCTGGTGCTCGATCTCGCGCAATGGGGCGTCGCCGATCCTGCCGCACTGTCGTTTCTCGACCCGCCGCCGCAGCCGGCCTGGAAGGAAGCAAAAAGCCTGCTCTCCGAGCTCAACGCGCTCGATGGCGATGGCCGCATCACCGCGGAAGGCAAGAGCCTGCGCGCGCTGGCGCTGCCGCCGCGGCTCGCGCGCATGATCGTGGATTCGCATCGTGCCGGCGAGGGCGAAGCCGCCGCCGAGATCGCTGCCATCATCACCGAGCGCGGGCTCGGCGGCGACAGCGTCGATCTCGAGCACCGGCGGGATCAGTTCCGCCGCGACCGTTCCCCGCGTGCCGCAAGCGCGCGCGACCTCGCGCGGCGCTGGGCCTCGCAGGTGGCGGCGTCAGAGAAGGCGGCGATCGGAGAAGCTGGCCTCTCGACCGGCCTGATGCTGGCCTACGCCTTCCCGGATCGCGTCGCGCGCAACCGCGGCAACGGCAGCTTCGTGCTCGCCAATGGCCGTGGTGCCGCCGTCGATCAGACCTCGTCACTCGCGCGCGCCCCCTATATCGCGATCGGCGAGATGACAGGCACGGCGGCGAGCGGACGCATTCTGCTCGCAGCGCAAATCTCGCAGGACGAGATCGAGCGGCATTTCGCCGAGCATATCGAATCCGTCGAGGAGATATCGTTCGATCGCGGCGCGATGGCGCTGCGGGCGCGGCGCAAGCGCGCGCTGCACGCGATCACGCTCTCCGAGGCGACACTCGCCGTATCGCCCTCGGAGGACACTGCGCGCATCTTCGCCGACGGACTCATTGCCGCCGGCCTCGACCGGCTGCCCTGGTCGAAGGCCGCCAAACAATGGCGCGATCGCGTGATATTTTTGCGCAAGGCCGAGGGCGACAGCTGGCCCGACCTCTCGGACGACGGGTTGATCACGCGGCGCGACGACTGGCTGGTGCCGGCGCTCTACGACAAGATCGCGCTGAAGGATATCTCCGCCGGCGATCTCTCCGACGCGCTGACGGCATTGTTGCCGTGGGAGATGCGCGCGCGGCTCGACCGCGAGGCGCCGACGCATTTCGAGGCGCCGACCGGCAGCGTGCTCGCCATCGACTATGAAGCCGAGCAGGGGCCGACCATCGCGGTACGGCTCCAGGAATTGTTCGGCCTCAACACCCATCCCTCGATCGCCGCCGGCAAGGTGCCGCTGGTGCTGGAACTGCTGTCGCCGGCGCAGCGCCCGGTGCAGGTGACGCGCGATCTCCCTGGTTTCTGGCGCGGCAGCTACAGTGCCGTGCGCTCCGATTTGCGCGGCCGCTACCCGCGCCATCCCTGGCCGGAAGATCCGGCGAATGCGCTGCCGACCCGGCGGGTCAAGCCGCGCGGGACGTGAGGCGGAGTGGGGCTGTTTATCGCGGTAAATGGCGGTTCTGGGTTCGTCGATGAGCTCTCGTTTATGCGCTGCGGAGGCGCTCCGAACGAGCGAAAGCGTCACAGCTCTCAGGATGAGGGTCTCACAAAATTGCATTCTGCCCGGAAATCGCTATTTTCCGCGGCCCGGAGGCCCCTTAGATGTCCGTTATCGATCTTGCCGCGAACCCGAGCGATCTGCGTGCGCTCGCCGAACAATCCAACGCCTGGCCGTTCGAGCAGGCGAAGGCCATTGTCGCGCGGCTGAAGAAAAGCCCGAAGGACGAGGTGCTGTTCGAGACCGGCTACGGGCCATCAGGCCTGCCGCATATCGGCACCTTCGGCGAGGTCGCGCGCACCTCGATGGTGCGGCACGCTTTTCATGTGCTGACCGAGAACAAGATCAAGACCCGCCTGCTCGCGTTCTCCGACGACATGGACGGGTTTCGGAAGGTGCCCGACAACGTCCCCAACAAGGAGATGCTGGCCGCGCATCTCGGCAAGCCGCTGACGCGCGTGCCGGATCCGTTCTCCAACGAGTACCCCTCGTTCGGGCACCACAACAATGCGCGGCTGCGCGCCTTCCTCGATCATTTCGGCTTCGACTACGAGTTCGCGAGCTCGACCGACTATTATACATCCGGCCGTTTCGACGCGACGCTGCTCAAGATGTTAGCTGCCTACGACAAGGTGATGGCGATCATCCTGCCGACGCTCGGGCCCGACCGTCGCGCGACCTATTCGCCGTTCCTGCCCATCAGCAAGACCACCGGTGTCGTGCTGCAGGTGCCGATGATCCGCCGCGACGTCGCCGCCGGCACGGTGACCTATGTCGATCCCGATACCAACCAGGAAGTCGAGACGCCGGTCACCGGCGGCAACGTCAAGTGCCAGTGGAAGGCCGATTGGGCGATGCGGTGGGTCGCGCTCGGCGTCGACTACGAGATGGCCGGCAAGGACCTTATCGACTCGGTCAAACTCTCCGGCGCGATCGCGAGGGCGCTCGGCGCCACGCCGCCGGAGGGCTTCAACTATGAGCTCTTCCTCGATGACAAGGGCCAGAAGATATCGAAGTCGAAGGGCAATGGGCTGACCATCGACGAATGGCTGCGCTACGCCTCGCCGGAATCGCTGTCGCTGTTCATGTACCGCGAGCCGAAGGCGGCCAAGCGGCTGTATTTCGACGTCATCCCGCGCAACGTCGACGACTACCAGCAGTTCATCGACGGCTTTGCCAGGCAGGACGCCAGGCAGCAGCTCGGCAATCCGGTCTGGCACGTTCACAGCGGCCATCCGCCGAAGTTCGACATGCCCGTCACGTTCCAGCTCTTGCTGACGCTGGTGTCGTCGTCGAATGCGGAGAATGCCGAGACGCTGTGGGGTTTCATTGGCCGCTATCGGCCCGGCGTGAGCCCACAGACGCATCCCAAGCTCGATGCGATGGTCGGCTATGCCATCAACTACTACCGCGACTTCGTCGCGCCGACGAAGACGTTCCGCGAACCGACCGGGACCGAGCGCGCGGCGCTGCAGGATTTGCGTGACGCGCTATCGCAGCTTCCGCAGGACGCCTCGGCCGAGGACATCCAGAACGTCGTCTACGAGATCGGCCGCCGCGAGCCGTTCCTCGACCAGGTCAAGAAGGGCAAGGACGGCCGTCCCGGCGTGACACTCGACTGGTTCAACATGCTCTACCAGGTGCTGCTCGGCCAGGAAAAGGGCCCGCGCTTCGGCTCCTTTGTCGCGGTGTATGGCGTGCAGAACGCGGTCAACATGATCGACGGCGCGCTGGCGCGGAGTGCGTGAGGCGACCGCTTCCGTTGTAGCGAACTCGTAGCCCGGATGAGCGAAGCGACATCCGGGGTTTTCGCTAGCTAGCCGCACCAGCGGTCCCGGATGTCGCTTTGCTCATCCGGGCTACGGACCTTCAGCCCCGGCTCAGATCGACCGCAGCACGTAGCGCCGGTTGTCCTTCTGCACCGGGCGCGCGTTCATCGGATAGAGCTTTGCGAACGCGGCGACATCGGTGGCCGACACCTGGATCGGGTTGGTCAGCAGCAGCCATTCGACGACCTCCGAACAGGGCGGCGTCGTCAGCGAGCCGGGATAGCGGAAGTAGCTGAGCCTCGTGGGCAGCATGGCGTGGGGATCGATGGTCGTGTCCGCCTTCACCGCGGGGCCTTCCGCGGCCGGCATGGTCTTGACGATCTTGCCGAAGGCCGGGTTCGGCTTGCCCTCGGCCATCAGCACGCCGACCACGGCGAGCCCGCCGGCATCGTTGCGGTGAACGAAATGCGCCTCCATCGGAAAATTCTTGCCGCCGATCATGTGCTCGCTCGGGCGGTGGAAATGCACCTGGAGCAGCTTGTATTTGACCTCGCCGAGCGTGAGCGTGCTGCCCTCGGTGAAGTTGAGCTGGATCGTGTGCCCGTTGTTGACGATGGTGTCGGCGCTCTTGCCCCAGTTCAGCTTCAGCGCGGGCAATTGCGATTTGACCGTCGCCTCGATGTCGATCGGCGATTGTTGCAGGCCGACTGCGCAGGCCTTGTTGGCCGCGTCGAGATCGCCCCATTTGGCCGGCGCGCCGACGCCCTCATAGCTCCAATGCGCACCTTCGGCGGCGAAGGCCGGCTTGCAGAGCGGACAAAGCGCAAGACCCGCGAGGGCCTTCAATGCGTGACGGCGATTCATCATATTCCCCCTAACATGAACTTGCCCGGCAATGAGTGGCCGCAACCTATGCGAGAGAGATGTTGAGTCGCAAGGCTGTCTGCGGCGGATGCGGCGCGGCTGAAATCATCGCCGGTCACGACGCGCAAGTGAGACGCGATCACTGGATTGCCCACACGATCCGGGCGATCCAGCCGACCTCGCTCGCCGCCATCCTGCGCTCGGCCTGGGAGGCATCGAGCGGCTGCAACTCCAGAGCTTTTGTCGTGCGGCGCTTCAGCGTCGCCACCGTCACCTCGCCAGTCTTGGTCTTCACCACCACGCGATCCCCTTTGTGAATCGGCGCGCCGGGCGCGACCAGGATAATGTCGCCGTCGCGATAGGCAGGCGCAAGCGCTTCGCCGGTAATCTGCAGCGCGAAGCTGTGGTTGCCTTCGACGGCGGGAAGGGCAAATTCGGTCCAGCCTTTGCCGATGGGAAAGCCGGACTCGTCGAAGGCGCCGCTCACGCCTGCCAGCGCGAAGCGGAGCAGCGGCACCGAGCGGCCGCCGCCTGCCTCGTCGCCGACCAGCCTGGCAAAAATGTCGATCGAGGAATCTGCCGCCGCCAGCGCTTTCGCGATCGATTCGGTCGAGGGCCAGCGCTCGCGGCCGTCGGAGGTGACGCGCTTGGACTTGTTGAAGGTGGTGGGATCGAGTCCGGCGCGTTTGGCGAGGCCCGACGGCGACAGGCCGGCGCGCGCCGCCAGCCGATCCAGTGCACCCCAGATCCGGTCGTGAGTGAGCATTCTCTGCGCTTTGGCCTGCCTGACCATGAAAGGTCCAGCCCGTCGCAACTCAGGAAAACTATCCTCGAATCAACCGGTTTTCCGCTTTTTGCGCAAGGGGCGCAGTGAGCGTGTTTTCAAGCGAACCGGATACCGGTTCGCGCCAGGAATGCGTCAAAACAGGAATTTGGAGCCCTGCTTCGATTTCATCGGAGCGGAAATGGCTCTAAGTCTTGAGTTCGGAGGGGGCGGCCATTACGGTCGCGCCCGGGTTTCAGGGACCCGCACGACCCAAAAACCCCAAAAGACTCAACGAGCAAACAGGGCTGCGTAAGCGGTGGTCAAGATCTACAAAATCTGTCCGGCCTCGGCCTGGCGCGAGGCGGAACGGCAGGGTGTCTACCGCGGCAGCGCGGGCGATTTGCGCGACGGATTCATCCATTTTTCGACCGCCGCCCAGGTTCCCGAGACACTGCGCAAGCATTATCTCGGGCAGCGCGCGCTGTTCCTGGTCGAGGTCGACGGCGACGCGCTCGGCAGCGCATTGCGCTGGGAGCGTTCGCGCAATGAGGAGCTGTTTCCGCATCTTTATGGCGAGCTCGATCTCGGCGCGGTGATTGCCGTGATGAACCTCAACACGCGCTCCGACGGCGGCCACGATGTTCCGGAGCTTGTCCCGTGATCCGCGCTTTCGACGCTCTCTCGCTGCCGGTGTTGCGTTGGCTCGATCCCGAGGATGCGCATCGCCTCGCGATCCAGGGCCTGCGCTTCCTGCCGCCGGGCAAGCCGCACGCTGACGATCCCAAGCTTGCGGTGCGTGCGTTCGGGCTCAACTTCCCCAATCCGATCGGCATGGCCGCGGGCTTCGACAAGAGCGCCGAAGTGCCGGATGCGCTGCTGCGGCTCGGCTTCGGCTTTGTCGAGATCGGCTCGGTGACGCCGAAGCCGCAAAGCGGCAATCCGCGACCGCGGCTGTTTCGTCTGGAGCGCGACGAGGCCGTGATCAATCGCATGGGCTTCAACAATGACGGCGCGGAGACAGCGCTGCGCCGGCTCGCGGCGCGCGCGCAGCACGGCGGCATCGTCGGCGTCAATGTCGGCGCCAACAAGGACTCGCCTGATCGCGTCAATGATTACGTCAAGCTGATCGAGACCTTTGCGCCGGTCGCGAGCTATTTCACCGTCAACGTCTCCTCGCCGAACACGCCGGGCCTGCGCAATCTGCAGGAAGGCGCGCTGCTCGACGATCTCCTCGCCAGGGTGATCGACGCGCGCCAGCGGGTGCGCGAGAGCGCCGGCGACACGCCGGTGCTGCTCAAGATCGCACCGGATTTGAGCCTCGCCCAGCTCGACGACGTCGTGCAGGTCGCGCGCTCGCGCCGGGTCGACGGCATGATCGTGTCGAACACGACGATCGCGCGGCCGAGCACGCTGCGCGAGGAGATGCGCGCGAAGGAGCAGGGCGGCCTGTCCGGCCGGCCCCTGTTCCGGCTATCAACGCGGATGGTCGCGGAGACCTATGTGCGCGTCGAGGGCGCATTCCCCCTGATCGGCGTCGGCGGCGTGGATTCTGGCGGCGCCGCGCTGACGAAGATCCGCGCCGGCGCGAGCCTGATCCAGCTCTATTCCTCGCTGGTCTACAAGGGCCTCGGCCTCGTCGACGAGATCAAGCGCGATCTCGCCTCGACGCTCCTGCGGACGGGGCGGGATTCTCTCTCCGAGATCGTCGGCTCCGACGCCGCCACGCTGACGGCGGAAGACTGGCCGGGGATGTAGTTCGCGCCGCGTAGCCCGGATGGAGCGCAGCGCAATCCGGGATTCTATCCGCGGACGCGAAGGCCCCGGATTACGCTTTCGCTCCATCCGGGCTACGCGTTACAGCGACTGCTTCGAAAACGTCTTCCTGTACAGCGCCGGATAGCGCGCGGCCTGCAAGCCGCCGCGCGAGACGTAGGAGGCGATCAGCGCACTCCACAGCCCGGCATTGCCGAACGATTGCAGCGCCCACCATGCGGCGAGGAAGATCGCGAGCGAGGCCAGCATCAGATTGCGCATCTCGCGCGCCCAGGTCGCGCCGATATAGATTCCGTCGAAGCCGAAGGCGAACACGCCGGGAATCGGCGCGAGCACGACGAAGGGCAGGAATTCCCGCGCGCCGCGACGGACGGCTTCGCTCGTCGTCATGAAATCGATCAAGTTCGGCCCGAACAGCGCAAACAGCGCGGACACGACCAGCGCGAAGCCGAGCCCCCATAGCAGCACCAGCCGGGTCGAATCCGCAAATCCCCTGGCGTCGCGTGCGCCGAGCGTACGGCCGCAAAGCTGCTGGGCTGCGTTCGCAAGACCATCGAGGAAGAAGGCGCTGACCAGCAGAAAATTGTTGAGCACGGAATTGGCCGCCAGCGTGACGTCGCCGGCCCGCGCGCCCTTGGCGGTGAAAAACAGGAATACGGCGATCAGCGCCGCGGTGCGGATCAGGATGTCGGAATTCACCGCCAATAGCCGCATCAGCTTGGCCCGGTCGAACAGTTCTGCGTACGGTACCGCGAACCCGCCCACCGCATAGCGGCGGCAGACGATCATGCCGAGCCCGAATCCTGCCACTTCAGACAGCAGCGCGGCGATCGCAGCACCCGCGATGCCGGTGTCGTAGACCAGCACCAGCAGGATCGTCGCCGCCGCGTTGACGAGATTGATGACAACCTGGAGCGCGAGCGCCGGATTGGCGCGAGCCTGGCCGACCAGCCAGCCGAGGATGACGTAATTGGCGAGCGCCAGCGGCGCCGACCAGATTCGGATCACGAAGTAGGTTTTCGCCGCGCGCGTGACGCCTTCGCTGCCGCCCATCAGGTCGAGCAGCACGGAGGCCAGTGGCAGTTGCAGCGCGATCAGGGCTACGCCGATCAGGCCGGCCACGATGAAGCCGCGCACCAGGATCGCGGTCAGCTCGCGCGTCTCGCCGGCGCCGAGCGCCTGCGCGGTGAAGGCGAGCGTGCTCATGCGCAGGAAGCCGAACAGCCAGAACAGGCAATCGAAGATGACGGACGCGATGGCGACGCCGCCGAGCAGCGCGGCATCGTCCAGCCGTCCGATCGCGGTGGTCGAGACCACGCCGATCAACGGCGTGGTGAGATTCGCGACCATCGCGGGGCCCGCGATGGCGAAGACCTGACGGGAACCGATCTTCAAGTGAACGGGTGCGTGCATGTCAGAACACGAGCACCATGCCGTCTTCGGCGGCGAGGTGGGCGATGTCGTCGAGGCGCGACAGCACGTCTTCGCTCATATGGGTGAGCACGAGGCGTTTTGCGCCGATTTCGGGAAGGTGCTGTTCCAAGGTCTTCAGGCTGAGGTGATTCTTGACCACCTTCTCGTACATATAGGCTTCGGCGATGAAAAGGTCGGCGCCATGCGCCAGCGGAATGAGCGTCTCCGTCCATTCGGTATCGGCGCTGTAGGCCAGGACGCGGCCTTCCGCTTCGACGCGATAGGCGAGGAACGGTCCGCCGGATTCGCCGTGCACGACGGGATAGGGCGTCACCGTCACCGCGCCGAAGCTTTGGCTCTGCTCCGGCACGAACTCGACGACGGACAGCTCGAAGCGCTGTTTCGTCTTCGAGGAGTGCTCGAACAGAACCTCCATCACCGCACGCAGCCGCGTCTCGATGCCCTTGGGGCCGGCGATCGTGAGCGGCCGCGTCCGCCGCGAGAATTGCGCGTCCAGCAGGACAAACGGCAGCCCGGCAAAATGGTCGCCGTGGAAATGCGTGATCAGGATGAGATCGATCTCATTGCGGTCGATCTCCAGTCGCTTCAGCGCCGGCAGAGCCGACGCGCCGCAATCGATCAGGACATTGACCTCGCGCCCCGAGACGTGAAAGCAGGTGTTGAGCCTGCCGCCGGATCCGAAGGCGTCGCCGCAGCCGACAAAGCGCAATTGCATCGGCTGCTGGCTCCCTAGAGCATGATCCGGAAAAGTGTGGAGCGGTTTTCCGACAAGGTCATGCTCAAAACTAACGACTTACCTGCGGGGCGCGCCGAAAACGCGCATCAGCAGCCAGATCGGAATCACGATCACGGCGCCGAGCAGGAAGTAGCGCCACAGCCAGTTCACGGTATCGAAGCCGAGATCCCACAAACGCTGGAAGAGAAGACGAATGCTGTAGATGATATTCCAGGGATCGAAGCCGATCGCCGCCAGCACGACGCCGACGAGGATCGAGAGCAGCACCAGGCGAAACGCGACCGCCAACGGCGAGCCGCCGAGAAAGCGGTTCAGGCCGTCACTGCGGCCGGCCGGCAAATCTCTGACGTCGTGGGCCATCTCAAACTCCTCAGGGGATTCGAGCCTATCATAGGGCAAGGCGGGGGACATGGGGAACCCGTGAGGGGGCGTCAATCGGCTTACGGGATTTTAATTCGGGCAGGGCGGGTACGCCTTGGTTGCGGGATGATCGTGCCGCAAGCTCGCTGCGACCTCTCCCGCTTGCGGGAAAGGTCGCGCAAGGCGCGGGTGAGGGCTCTCTCTTCTTGGGGATTCCCAATGTGGAGGCACCCTCTCCCCGACCCTCTCCCGCAAGCGGGCGAGGGAGCGCACCTGCCGGGTGGCTGCACCTGGGCTCTAACTCCGTCTCCCCTCACGCCTCAATCTCCGCCGCCTCCGCCTTCAGCATCTTTTCCAGCGTTTCCAGCCGGTCGGCCTCCCGCGGCGGCTTGTCCCAGCGCAGCCGGCTGATGCGGGGGAAGCGCATCGCGACGCCGGATTTGTGCCGCGGCGAACGCTGCAGCCCCTCGAAGGCGACCTCCAGCACCAAGCCCTTGTCGGGCTCGTGCACGACGTGGCGGACGGGACCGAATTTTTCGGTGGTATTGCGACGCACGAAGCGGTCGATCTGGAGCAGCTCCTCGTCAGTGAAGCCGAAATAGGCTTTTCCGACCGGCACCAGTTCGTCACTGCCCGCGCCTGCGGTCCAGACGCCGAAGGTGTAGTCGGAATAGTAGGACGAGCGCTTGCCGTGGCCGCGCTGCGCATACATCAGCACGGCGTCGATGATGTGCGGATCGCGCTTCCACTTCCACCACTGTCCCTTCGGCCGTCCCGGCAAATAGGGTGCATCGCGCCGCTTCAGCATCACGCCTTCGACGGCGTCCGCGTCTTCGCCCGCACCGGCGCTCGCGGGATCGGCGCGTGCGGCGGTCAGCGCCTCCCAGCTTGCGAAGGCGACGGTGGGCGACAGATCGATGCGGGGATCGTCAAGCTTGCCGATGAAGGTCTCAAGCCGCTCGCGACGTTCCGTGAACGGCAATTCGCGCAAATCGTTCTCGTCGTCGCCGAGCAGATCGTAGGCGCGCAGATGAATCGGAAACTCCTTGATCAGCTTCGGAGACACGACCTTGCGGTTCAGCCGCTGCTGCAAAACATTGAAACTCTGCACGCGCCCTTCGCGCAGGATCAGAAGCTCGCCGTCGATGGCGCCGGGTAGCCGCAGCGACGGCACGAGGTCCGGAAAGCTTCCGGTGATGTCCTCGCCGGTGCGCGAATAGAGCCGCGCGGTGATGCGGCCGTGCTCGTCGCGGCCCGCCACCGCCTGCACGCGGATGCCGTCCCATTTCCATTCAGCGATGTAGTCGGCGGGATCGAGCGCGGCGAAATCCGTGTCTTCGATCGCATGCGCCAGCATCACCGGGCGAAACGGCGCGGGATCGCGATTGACCGGCTTGTCGCCGCGGCCTTCCAGCCAGGCGAACAGGTCGAGATAGGGTGGCGCGAGACCAGGCCAGATCAGCTCCACCTCATGCGGATCCTTGTCACCGAGCGCAGCGGCCGCGGTCTTGGCCAGACGCGCGGAGATACCGATGCGCAATGCGCCGGTGACGAGCTTCAACAGCGCCCAGCGACCGGTCTCGTCCAGCTCGTCGAGCCAGCGCTCGAGTTGCTTCGGCAGCTCGGTCTTGCCGAGGGTGCGCAGCGTGGTGACGACCTCGGTCAGCGTCGGCGGCGGCGGGTTGTTGTGGTTGCGCGGGCGGAAGGACTCTCCAGCATCTCGCCCGGAGTACCCCCCTCCCTGACCCTCCCCCACAAGGGGGGAGGGAACGGAGAGAGCCGTGCGTCCACCACTTTGGGAATGGTTGTCAGTTGTCGCGCTCACTGACAGCGGCGCGCGCAACTGCGCTCCCTCCCCCCTTGTGGGGGAGGGCGGGGGAGAGGGGTGGCTCGGAAAAGACTCGCCGTTGTTTGCGCTGCGCTTCGGCCACATCAGCGCGATCGTCTCGGAGAGATCGCCGACATAATCGTAACTCAGTCCGAACAGCACCGGATCGGTGCGCGAGGCGATCAGGTCGCGGATCAGCGCGGGCTTGGCGTGCTTGAAGCTCAGCGCGCCGGTCAGCGCCGCCAGGGCATAGCCGCGGTCGGGATCGGCGACCTCGCGAAAATAGCTGGTGATCAGCCGCAGCTTGTTGTTGCGGCCGGGCTCGTAGGCGAGGCGGTCGAGAAGCTCGGCGAAGCGGTTCATGCTTCGGCCTCGTCAGCGAGCGGCGTCTCGGTCTCCTCCTCGTCGCCATAGCCGACGAGATCGAGCGGTCGCGCCCGCAAACCCTTGCTTTGGCACCAATGCACCAGCGCGTCTTCCTGGCCATGGGTAACCCAGATCTCGCCGGCGCCGGTCGCGGCGATCGTGGCGGTGAGGCCGTCCCAATCGGCGTGATCCGAGATCACCAGCGGCAGCTCGATGCCGCGCTGCCGCGCGCGGGCGCGCACCCGCATCCAGCCGGAGGCGAATGCCGTGACGGGATCGGGAAACCGGCGGGTCCAGAGATCGGATGTCGCAGAGGGCGGCGCCAGCGTGATGGTGCCGGCCAGCGCCGCCTTCTTCACGCCCTTCACCGGCCGCAACTCGCCGAGCTCGATTCCGCGGCTCTGATAGTAATGCGTGATCTTCTCCATCGCGCCATGCAGATAGATCGGCGCATCGTAACCCGCCTGGCGCAGCAGCGCGATCACGCGCTGGGCTTTGCCGAGCGAATAGGCGCCGACGAGATGCGCGCGCTCCGGAAACAGCGTCACCGACGCCAGCAGCTTCTTGACCTCGTCGGCCGCATCGCCATGGCGAAACACCGGCAGGCCGAACGTCGCCTCGGTGATGAAGACGTCGCAGGGCACCAGCTCGAACGGCGTGCAGGTCGGGTCTGGTGCGTCCTTGTAGTCGCCCGAGGCGACGATGCAGGTGTCCTTGCAGCTGACCGCGACCTGCGCCGAACCGAGCACATGGCCGGCCGGGTGAAACTTGACGCGGACATCGCCGAGCCGGATCTCCTCGCCATAGCGGATCGCCTGCGTCGAGCCGGCGAAATTCTCGCCGTAGCGCAGCCGCATCATGTCCAGCGTTTCCTGTGTCGCAAGCACCGCGCCGTGGCCGGCGCGGGCATGGTCGGAATGGCCGTGGGTGATCACGGCCCGCTCGACCGGGCGGACGGGGTCGATATGGAAGCCGCCGGGCTTGCAGCATAGGCCGGCGGCAACTGGCAGCAGGATGTCTTGCGGACGCATGCCTGCTATATAGGTTGCGACCCCGCATCTTCGAGTCATCACCGCTTCGTTCCCTGGTTCCCCCAATGCCCCTGCGCCTGTTCCTGACCTCCGGCGATCTCATGGCCGACCGCCGCTTCGAGTTCGCGCGCGACCTCCAGCTCAAGGGCGATCTGGCGGCGGCGGCCGACCTGCTGGAGCAGACCATCGAGCTTGCGCCGAATTTCACCTCGGCCTGGTTCACGCTCGGCGAGATCCGCGCGCAACTCGGCGAGCGCCAAAAGGCCATTGCGGCCTTTCGCAAATCGCGCGAGTCCGATCCGAGCGATCAGCACGGCGCTCATCTGCATCTGATACGCCTCGGCGACGCGCAATTGTCCGAGATGCCCAAGGCCTATGTGCAGGCCTTGTTCGATCAATACGCGCCGCGCTTCGAACACGTGCTGATCAACGATCTCGGCTATCGCGCCCCGTCGCTGATCTTCAAGGCGGTGGTGGCTGCCCGCGTCGCCGCGAAGAAGCCCTCCCTGTTCAAGCGCGCCATCGATCTCGGCTGCGGTACGGGGCTTGCGGCCGCCGCCTTCGCAAAACAGGTCGACCAATTCATCGGCATCGATCTGTCGCCCGGCATGGTCAAGGAGGCGCGCGCAACGGGCCTCTATGCCGAGCTCGACGTCGCCGACATGATCGAGGGCCTGCGCAGCAGGGGCGAGGCGAGTGCAAATCTCGTCGTCGCTGCCGATGCGTTCGTCTATCTCCCCGATCTCGCGCCGGTGCTCAGTGAGGCCAGGCGCGTGCTCGAGCCCGGTGGCGTGCTTGCGTTCACGCTGGAGACCCATGACGGCAGCGGCATCGTTCTCGGCGAAGGCCTGCGCTATGCCCATTCGGCGGAATATGTGCGCGATGCGATGGCGCAGGCCGGCCTCAAGCTCCTGACATTGGAGCGGGCCTCGCCACGGACCGAGAACAACGAGCCGGTGCGCGGCCTCGTCGTGGTCACCGAGAAAACTTGAGTCTAGGCGCTATAAGCGGCGCTTTGAGCGTCATTGCGTCGCAAAGCGGTGACTTCCCACTTGCGACACGTGCCGCGATGCCAGCACAATGTCCTCGCTAGGGAGAAACACACAATGACGAAGAATCCATCGCGGCGCGATTTCAGCGCCGCCGCGCTCGCCACCATCGCGGCATCCACCTTGCCCGCGCCCTACGTCTGGGCCGCGGAGAAGAAATACGACGCCGGCGCCAGCGACACCGAGATCAAGATCGGGCAGACCGTGCCGCATTCCGGCCCCGGCTCGCTCTACGGCGTGCTCGGGCGCGTCGGCGAAGCCTATTTCCAGATGCTGAACGAGAAGGGCGGCATCAACGGACGCAAGGTTAAATTCCTCACCATGGACGATGCCTACAGCGCGCCGAAATGCGTCGAGGCGACGCGGCGCCTGGTCGAGCAGGAAGAGGTGCTCGCGCTCTACGGCTCGCTCGGCACCGCCCCGCAGACCGCCGTGCACAAATACCTGAACTCGAAGGGCGTGCCGCAGCTGCTGCTGAACACCGGCGCGTCGAAGTGGAATAACCCGAAAGAGTTCAAATGGACCATGGCGGGCCTGCCGCTCTATCCGACCGAGGCGCGCATCCTGGCGCGTCACGTCGTCAGCGTGAAGCCGAACGCGAAGGTCGGCATCCTCTACCAGAACGACGATTTCGGCCGCGACTTCCTCGGCCCCTTCAAGAAGGTCTTGGAAGACGCCGGCGGCACCGCCAAGGTGATCATGGAGCAGACCTACGATCTGACCGATCCGACGGTCGATTCCCAGCTCATCAACCTCTCGAAATCGGGTACGGACGTCTTCTACAACATCTCCACCGGCAAGGCGTCGTCGCAGTCGATCCGGAAAGTGGCCGAGCTCGGCTGGAAGCCGCTGCAGCTGCTGTCGGCCGGCTCGACCGGCCGCTCGATCCTCAATGCCGCGGGCCTGGAGAACGCCGCCGGCATCGTCGCCATCCGCTACAACAAGGAGGTCGGCCTGCCCAAATGGGAGAAGGACCCCGACGTGATGGCGTTCGAGGAGCTGCGCAAGAAGTACACGCCGGCGATCGATCAGGACAACACCATCGCCTTCGCCGGCTACGGCCAGGCCGTCACCATGGGCGAGATCCTGCGCCGCTGCGGCGACGAGCTCACCCGCGCCAACGTGCTGAAGCAGGCCTCGACCCTCGCGGGTTTCCACTCGCCCTATTTCCTCGACGGCGTCACCTACAGCTACACGCCGGAGAACTACACGCCGATGAAGACGCTCTTCATCTCCACCTTCACCGGCAAGGACTGGGACATCTCCGACAAGCCGATGTCGGAGTAGGGTGGCGTACGCCGCTGTCTCTTCCCCTCTCCCCGCCTGCGGGGAGAGGGTAGGGTTGGGGGGGGCCTCCGCGGGGGCGGCAGCAGGTGCCCATGCGGATGGGGGGCCCCCCCCCCCGCGCGGGGCCGCGGGGGGCGCCGCCCCCCCCC
>NZ_JBVVPL010000035.1:18830-48216 GCF_055807615.1 Bradyrhizobium sp. MV1.5
CATCGCACAGCGATGCGGGTGAGGGGGACTCTCCGCCAGCTGAGCTCGTGGAGGGGGGCCCCCCCCCCCCCCCCCCCCCCCCGGGGGGGGGGGGGGGGGGGGGGGCCCCCCCCCCCCTCCGCGGGGACGGCAGCAGTTGCCCTTGCGGATGCTCCCCCTCACCCGTCGCTTCGCGCCGGCCTCTCCCCGCAAGCGGGGAGAGGCGAAGTAAGCCCCCTCGACGAACCCACCCCCACGGCTTACCTGTGATGCCGTGCCGCCCCGCATCCGCAAAATCCCGGCCGAGCCTGCCGCGCTGTTGCCCGACCACTTCCAGGCGTGGTTCGCAGCCCGCGGCTGGTCGCCGCGCGCGCATCAATTGGCGCTGCTGGAGAAATCGCGCGAGGACCGGTCCGCATTGCTGATCGCGCCCACCGGCGCCGGCAAGACGCTGGCGGGATTTTTGCCGACGCTGGTCGAGCTGAGCTCTGCGCCCAAAGCTTCGGCGAAATCGGTTGTCTCCACCGGCCGCAGCCTGCAACGCAGCGGCGGCCTGCACACGCTCTACATCTCGCCGCTCAAGGCGCTCGCCGTCGATATCGCGCGCAACCTCGAGCGTCCGGTCGCCGAGATGGCGCTGCCGATCAAGATCGAGACCCGTACCGGCGACACGCCGACCTCGCGGCGGCAGCGGCAGCGGCGCTATCCGCCGGACATTTTGCTGACGACGCCGGAGCAGCTTGCCCTGCTGCTGTCCTCTGATGACGCGCCTTTCCTGTTCTCCTCGCTGAAGCGCATCGTGCTCGACGAGCTGCATGCGCTGGTGACGTCCAAGCGCGGCGATCTGCTGTCGCTCGGCCTGGCGCGGCTGTGGCGATTGGCGCCGCAGATGCGCGCGATCGGCCTGTCGGCGACCGTGGCCGAGCCGGAATCGCTGGCGCGCTTCCTGGTGCCGCAGCCCGGCGGCAAGGAAGCGGCGGCCGACATCGTCGTCGCCGGCGGCGCCGCGCCGCCGCTGGTCGAGATGATGGACACGCGCGAACGCCTGCCCTGGGCCGGCCACAGCGCGCGCCATGCGCTTCCCGAGATCTACGAGCTGATCAAGGCGAACAAGACCACGCTGGTTTTCGTCAACACCCGCAGCCAGGCCGAGATGCTGTTCCAGAATCTCTGGAGCATGAACGACGACAACCTTGCCATCGCGCTGCATCACGGCTCACTCGACGTCGCCCAGCGCCGCAAGGTCGAGGACGCGATGTCGGCGGGACGCTTGCGCGGCGTGGTCTGCACCTCCTCGCTCGACCTTGGCGTCGACTGGGGCGACGTCGATCTCGTCGTCAATATCGGCGCGCCCAAGGGTTCCTCGCGCCTGATGCAGCGCATCGGCCGCGCCAACCACCGGCTCGACGAAGCCTCGCGCGCGGTGCTGGTGCCCGCGAACCGCTTCGAGGTGCTGGAGTGCCGCGTCGCGATCGACGCCATCGCGGAGAATGCGCAGGACACGCCGCCGCTGCGCATCGGTGCGCTCGACGTGCTGGCGCAGCACGTGCTCGGCTGCGCCTGCGGCGAGCCGTTTTTCTCAGACGAGCTCTACGACGAAGTGCGCACCGCCGCGCCCTATGCCGATCTCACGCGGCAGGATTTCGACGACGTGGTCGATTTCGTTGCCTCCGGCGGCTACGCGCTGAAGACCTATGAGCGCTTCGCGCGCATCAAGCAAGACAAGGAAGGGCGCTGGCGCGTCGCCAATCCGAAGGTCCGGCAGAGCTACCGGATGAATGTCGGCACCATCATCGAGGATGACATGCTGAAGGTGCGGCTGGTGCGCTCGCGCGGCGGTGGTCAAGGAAAAGCAGGCGGATCGACAGGCGTGATCGCGCGCGGCGGCAGGCTGCTCGGCGAGATCGAGGAAGCCTTCATCGAAGGCCTCTCGCCCGGCGACACCTTCGTGTTCTCGGGCGAGGTGGTGCGCTACGAGACGCTGGTCGAGGATCAGGTCTATGTCTCGCGCGCCAACGACAAGGACCCGAAAGTGCCGTCCTATATGGGCGGCAAGTTTCCGCTCTCGACCTATCTGGCCGAACGCGTTCGCCGCTTGCTCGACGACGGGCGGGCGTGGGGCGCCTTGCCGGAGCAGGTGCGCGACTGGCTGTCGCTGCAAAAGGACGTCTCACGCGTGCCGGCGGTGCGCGAGCTACTGGTCGAGAGTTTTCCTCGCGCCAACAAGCATTACATCGTCTGCTACCCCTTCGAGGGCCGTCTCGCGCACCAGACGCTCGGCATGCTGTTGACGCGCCGGCTGGAGCGCGCCCGCGCTCGGCCGCTCGGCTTCGTCGCCAACGAATATGCGATCGCGGTCTGGGCGCTCGGCGACATGTCCGCCATGATCCGGGACGGCAGGATCGACCTCGACACGCTGTTCGATCCCGACATGCTCGGCGACGATCTCGAAGCATGGCTTGCCGAATCCGCGCTGATGAAGCGCACGTTCCGCAATTGCGCGATCATCTCCGGCCTGATCGCGCGCCGGCACACCGGCGAGGAGAAGAGCCGCCGCCAGGTGCTGTTCTCGACCGATCTCGTCTACGACGTCTTGCGAAAACACCAGGCCGACCACGTGCTGTTACGTGCCGCGCGGGCCGATGCCGCCACTGGCCTGCTCGATCTGCGTCGGCTCAGCGACATGCTCACCCGCATCCAGGGCCGCATCACGCACCGGGAACTCGATCGCGTCTCGCCGCTCGCGGTCCCCGTGATGCTGGAAATCGGCCGCGAGTCAGTCTATGGCGAAGCAGGAGACGAGCTCCTGGCCGAAGCCGCCGACGAGCTCGTCAAAGAGGCGATGGGATAGAGAATTTTCCAGTGAGGCGCGCTGATCCATCCACACCGTCATGCCCGGGCTTGACCCGGGCATCCACGTCTTTGTCTCCGTGGCAAGAACGTGGATGGCCGGGACAAGCCCGGCCATGACGGAGCAAGTGGCAATTTCGGTTACGACGACGCGCAGCGTTGACGTCGTAGGTATTCCGTTCATCGCCGATCTCTCCGGCGCGCTGTTCTGGGAAGAGCAGCGCCTGCTCGTCGTCTCCGACCTGCATCTGGAAAAAGGTTCCAGCTTCGCCATGCGCGGCGTGCTGCTGCCGCCTTACGACACCATCGCGACCCTTGGCCGGCTCGCTGCTGTCATCTCCCGCCATGATCCGCGAATCGTCATCGCGCTCGGCGACAGTTTTCACGATCGCACCGCGCACGGACGGCTGTCGACGGAGGATCGCGACGCGGTCGCCGCCTTGCAGGCTGGCCGCGACTGGATCTGGATCTCGGGCAACCACGATCCGATGCTGCCGAGCGATCTCGGCGGCACGGTCGCCGACGAAGTCGCGATCGGCCCGATCACCTTCCGCCACGAGCCGACCGGCGCATGCGGCGAGATCGCCGGCCATCTCCATCCCAAGGCCCGCGTCTCCGCGCGTGGCCGCTCGATGGAGCGCCGCTGCTTCGCCTCTGACGGCGAGCGCGCCGTGATGCCCGCCTTCGGCGCCTATGCCGGCGGCCTCAGCATCCGCGATGTGGCGTTTGCAAAAATCTTTCCGAAGAACGGTTTTGTCGCGCATTTGCTCGGCGACCGCCGCGTCCACGCGATCGCCGCGTCACGGTGTTATTGATTAGCTATCGCTTCAATCGGGGCTGAACACTCTCACCACGTGCACAACTGCGCTCCCTCCCCCCTTGTGGGGGAGGGCAGGGGAGGGGGGTAGCCCAGGAAAAGGTCTATCCATCTGCGCTCGTGCCGCGCGCGCTCCTCGAGAGAGTCCCCGTGTGGTACCCCTCTCCCTAACCCTCCCCCACAAGGGGGGAGGGAACGCACCGGTGTCGCGGCGACAGATCGCGACTATCGCAACGATTTACGCCGCCTTCGCCTGCACGTCGTCGCAGAACTCCGCGAGCCGATCGGCGAGCCGCAGGGTCGCGGGGCTCGCGCCCGGCGCGGCCATCAGCGCCACCTCGGTTCGGTTGATCGGCGCAAAGCCGTCCTTCGCGGTCAGCACGCGGTGGTCGGACTGGATCGCCATCTCCGACAGGATGCTCAAGCCCATGCCGGCGGCGACCGCGGCCTGGATGCCGGCGAGGCTCGAAGACGTATAGGACATGTGCCAGGGCCGGCCCGCACTTTCCAGCGCGTGGATGGCGCCGGCGCGGTAGAGGCAGCCGAGCGGAAAGCCGATCAGCGGCACCGAGGCGACATCGGCGTGGATCGGGTGGCTCTTGCTGGTGACCCAGTGCACCTGCTCCGGCCACACCGCGATCGCGCCCTTCGCGCCGGCCTCGCGCTTGAACAGCGCCAGATCCAGTTCGCCGCGATCGAGGTCGCGCGACAGGTTCTTGCTCTGGTCGGCGCGCACATCGAGCCGAAGCCCCGGATGCGAGCGTGAGAAGGCGCCGAGCAGTTTCGCCAGCCGATACGCCGCGAAATCCTCGGGGATGCCGAGCCGGATCGCGCCTTCGCCGTCGGGCTGGCGCAGCACGTCGCGGGCCTCTTCCGCAAGCGACAACAGCCGCCGCGCATAGGACAGCAACCGTTCGCCGGCCTCCGTCGGGCGCACGTCCTTGCCGTCGCGATGCAGCAGGACCTGGCCGACATCCTCCTCCAGCCGCTTGATCTGCTGGCTGACGGTCGACTGGGTGCGATGGACGCGCTCGCCGGCGCGAGTGAAGCCGCCGGCATCGACCACCGAGACGAAGCTGCGCAGGAGCTCCAGATCGAGCATGGGCGCCTCCATTCGAAAATCCACTGATGGTAAGTTAATCATTTAATTTCCAAATGACAAGCCGGGTCCCTAGATCGAGGGCACAGGAGAATGTCCCTCATGTCGCTCGCCCCCTCGCTTGCCGTTCCCCGCAGCCGCTTCAACGCGCTGCCGCTTGCGATCGGCCTGTTCTGCCTGCTCTGGAGCTACGCCTTCGTCGCCGGCAAGATCGGCGTCACCCATTGCCCACCGCTGATCCTGCTCGCTGCGCGCTTTTCGCTCGCCGGCATCTTGATCCTCGGTGCCACGCTGGCCCGCGGCGACGACTGGTCGCTGTCCTGGCGCGATGCCGCGATCTTCGCCGTTCTCGGCGTCGCCAACAACGCGCTCTATCTGGGCCTCGGCTACACCGGCCTGCAATCGGTCTCCGCCGGCCTCGGCGGCCTGATCGTGTCGGCCAATCCGGTGTTCACGGCGGGCCTCGCCGCGCTGCTGCTCGGCGAAGGCATGACCTGGCGCAAGGCGAGCGGCCTCCTGCTCGGCATCATCGGCGTGACCTTGATCGTCTGGCATCGCCTGTCCGTCGGCACCGACTCGCTGCACGGCATCGTGTTCACGCTGGCCTCGCTCGCCTCCCTCGTTGCCGGCACCATTTTGTTCAAGCTGCTCGCCCCGAAGGGAAGTCTATGGATCGGCAATGGCGTGCAGAATCTCGCCGCCGGCTTCGTGCTGACGCCGGTCGCGCTGACCTTCGCCGATCTTCGTGCCATCGACGTCACGCCGGGCCTGATCGGCGCCTTCGCCTTCCTCGTGCTCGGCGGCTCGATCCTCGCCTACTGGCTCTGGTTTCATCTCCTGAAAGTGTGTGGCGCGACGGCCGCCAGTGCCTATCATTTCCTGATGCCGCCGCTCGGCATGCTGTTCGCCTTCATCGTGCTTGGCGAGCACGTCGAGGCGCGCGATCTGCTCGGAATCATCCCGGTCGCACTTGGCATCTACCTGGTGACGCGGCCCGCCAAATTCGTCTCGTAACAGGAGTCCATCATGCCCATTTCCATCACCCTGATCGGCGGTCCCACTGCGCTGATCGAGATCGATGGCTTTCGCCTGCTCACTGACCCGACCTTCGATGCGCCGGGCGCCTATCAACTGCCGCACGTCAAGCTGGAGAAGACGATCGGCCCTGCGCTCAAGGCCGACGCAATCGGCCCGGTCGACGCGGTCCTGCTCAGCCACGACCAGCATTCCGACAATCTCGATAATTCCGGCCGCGACTATCTGCTTAGAGCGCCGCGCGCGCTGACGACTGAGGCCGGCGCCAAGCGCCTGGGCGGCCACGTCGAGGGCCTCGCGCCATGGGCGACCTCGCATCTGAAAGACGGTGACGGCAACACGCTGACGATCACGGCGACACCCGCGCGCCACGGCCCGGCCGGCATCGAGCCGCTGTCAGGCGACGTCATCGGCTTCGTGGTGTCGTCGAGCCGGACCGACACCACCTCGGTCTATATCAGCGGCGACACCACCTGGTTCGACGGCGTCGCCGAGGTCGCGCGCCGCTTCAAATGCGGCGTGGTGATGCCTTTCGCCGGCGCCGCGCAAACGCGCGGCCCGTTCCATCTCACCATGGACACCAACGACACCATCGAAACCGCACGCGCCTTCCCCGACGCGATGATCGTGCCGGTTCATACGGAGGGCTGGGCGCATTTCCGCCAGAACAGCGAGGATCTGCGCAAGACGTTTGACGTGCTCGGCTTCGGGACGCGGTTGCGATTGCTGGAGCCCGGCGTGCCCACGGTGGTGCAGGCGCCGTGAGCTCCCCCGGCGTCGTCCTGGCGAAAGCCAGGACCCATTACCCCAGGGAGCAGTTCGACGCTTAGTGGTAACTCCGAATCCCCGTAATCACGACTGTCTGTGGTTATGGGTCCTGGCCTTCGCCAGGACGACTCGGAGAGAGCGGCTGCGCTTCGCAATGACGGCGGCTAATCCTTCCTGAAAACGATCGACGCCATCCAGCCCGTCATCAGCGCCATCGCCGCCGTAACCAGTCCGTAGATCAACCCGTTCTGCCGGGCGGTGGTGGCGACGAACTGCTCGAAGCCGACCTTGACGATCTCGAAGGCGGTCTCGGTCTTGCCAATGAACGCGCCGTCGGCAAACAGCTTGATCTCCACCTCATAGGTGCCGATCGGCACCTCCGCCGGCAGTGGAATGCCGGTGCGGAACAGGGTCGGTGTCAGGAACGTCACCGCGCTCGGATCCTCGCGGTAGAGACCGCGCTGGGTGCGCAGGCGGATGAAGGCGGAGCGGAACGCGTCGTTCGGCACCACGTCGGCATAGTCGCCGCTGACGCGTTGGGTCAGAAGTACGTTGTTGAGCCCGATCTGCTGGCGCCGCGCGATCTCGGGCGAGGTAATGACATCGAAGGAGCGGTTGGCGAACAGCGCGAGATAGCTCGGCACCTCCAGGAACTGGCGGTAGTCGGTGTTGATCCAGATCCCGAACGTGCGCTCCTTGCGCCGCGTCACCATGTCGGCGCGCGGGCCCATCACGGTGACGAGGAGATCGTAGGTCTTGCGGTCGACGGGCGTGGAGCCGTCCTTCTCGACCGAGCCGAACAGCACCAGCTCCTCGCCGGAATAGTTCGGCGTCACCGTGACGCGATGGTTGGAGACCGACACGATCAGCCGCTCGGCGCGTGCAGCGGAGCCGAGCAGCAGAACGAGCAGGACCGCGAGAGCTGCGCGCATCATCCGTTCACCCCCAGTTCGCGGATGGTGAAGAGGTCTTCGGGCCGGATCACCAGCTCGATCGCGAAACGAACACCGACCGAGAGGATCAAGAGGCCAAGCAGCAGCCGCAATTGCTCGCCGCGAATCTTCTGGCCGGCGCGTGCGCCGAATTGGGCGCCGGTGACGCCGCCGACCATCAGGATCAGCGCCAGCACCGCATCGACCAGATGATTTGTCACCGCGTGCAGCAGGGTCGCAAACAACATCGTGACCAGCGTCAGGACCATCGAGGTGCCGATCACCGTCGAAGTCGGCACCCGCAGTAGATAGATCATGATCGGCACCAGGATGAAGCCGCCGCCGATGCCCATGATGGCGCCGATGAAGCCGATCACGATGCCGACGATCACGACCGGGATCACCGAGAGGTAGATCTTGGAGCGCTTGAACCGCATCTTCAGCGGCAGGCCATGGATCCAGTTATGCGTGCGTCGCGGCGGCACCGCGCCACGCCGGGTCCGCATCAGGGCACGCAGGCCTTCGGAGAACATCAGGCTGCCGACGGTGGTGAGCAGCACGACGTAGGACAGTGCGATCATCAGATCGAGCTGGCCGAGCGCGCGCAGCTGCGTGAAGGTCCACACGCCAAGCGCCGTCCCGGTGACGCCGCCGCACAACAGCACGCTCGCCAGCGCCGGATCGATCGCACGCCGCCGCCAATAGGCGAGCGCGCCGGAAAAGGACGAGGCGGCGATGTGGCTCGCGACAGAGGCGACCGCGACCGCCGGCGTGATGCCGATGAAGATCAGAAGCGGCGTCATCAGGAAGCCGCCGCCGATTCCGAACATGCCGGAGACGAAGCCGACCGCCGCGCCCATCGCCAGCACGAGGAAGACGTTGACCGGAAGATCGGCGATCGGGAGATAGAGCTGCATCGAGAGACCACGCTTCTCGCGAGACGGATCGATTGCGCGGAATGCTCGCAGGAGGGCAGAACGATTGCCGCGCCCTTCAATAGCGGAATTCGACGGCGGGCGGGACCAGGAATTTCGGGCGTGGTGAATGGGGGTGAGGAGGGTGATCGAGGCGCCGTGGCTCCTCCGATGTCGTCCTGGCGAAAGCCAGGACCCATCATCCCGACTGGTTGCTATCGCGGCAGGCTGTGGCCACAGCGTCCTTCAACAACGGCTGCTTGTGGTAATGGGTCCTGGCTTTCGCCAGGACGACCAGGTGGGATTTTTCCTAAGAGACGATTGAGCGGCCGCTCTCAGCGCACCGCCGACGCCGCGCGCTTGGCGGCAACCGGCTTCGGCGCAGGCTTCGCGTTGGCCTGCGGGGCGCTGTCCCAGCCGCCATTCGGGGCCGCAACGTTGACGGCGTCGTCGGGCTGCGGCTCGGCGCTGAAGGTCTGGATCGCGAGCTTGGCGGCGGCGAGCGATTGCGGGTCGAGACGCTTGGCGACGTCGTCGCGCTTGGTTGCTGCGTCCGCGTCGCCCTGGGCGGCGGCGAGGGTAAACCATTTGTAGGACTCGGCGAGGTTCTGCTCCACACCGATGCCGCGGGCATAGAGAATGCCGAGGTTGAACTGGCTGTCGGCGACGCCGCGGTCGGCGGCCTTCCGGAACCACAGTGCCGCGCTCTTGTAGTTGGCGCCGCGTCCGCCGCCGTCGGCGTCGAGCACCGCGAGATTGTGCATCGCCTTGGCGTTGCCGCGCTCGGCCGCCTGCGTGTAGTAGCGGCGGGCGATGTCGGCGTCCTTCTTCACGCCGAGACCCTTTTCGTAGAGTGTCCCGAGGCGGAAGGTCGCGGGCACCACGCCGGCCTGCGCCGCGCGGTCGTACCATTTGGCGGCTTCGTCGTAATTCGCGGCCACGCCCTTGCCCTCGGCAAAGCGCACGCCGATCTCGTAGGCCGCGGTCGCATCGCCCTTCATCGCGGCGGTACGCAAGCCGGGGCCACCGATGCCGTCCGGCAGCTTTTCGCTCGGCGGCACCTGGATCGTCGCGAGTTTCGTGCGGCTCGTGCCCGACAGCGCGCCGGTGATGTCGCTGGAGGCCGGCTGCGGCGCTGCGGCAGGCACCGGCGGAATTTCGACCGAGGCTGAGTTGCCCGAACTGCCGGCGGGAGCCGGCGCGGCATTGTTCTGGGATTGCCGCCCGATCGGGGTCGGCGAGGTCATCGACGGCGTGACCTGCTCGGGCGTGGCGGGCTTGTTCTCCACCGGCGGCGGGGCCTGCGGTGCGGGTGCGGGCGACGAATTCTCCATCGCCTGCGGCGTCGGCGACGGGCTGCCATCGAGCAGGTTCATCGCCATCTTGAAGGTGCCGAGCACGATCACGACCACGCTTGCGCCAACCAGCAGCGAGCGGATCTTCGAGGTGATGGTCGAGCCACCTTCCTGGCCCTTGTCCTTGGCGCGGGCAATTGCGGCCTTGGCGCCACGGGCCGGTTTCTCGGTCGGCTGCGCGGCGGCGGCCTGCGCGGCGCGTCGCGCGGCGGCAATGAAGCTCGACGACGACACCGGCTCCTTGGGCGCGGCCGGGATGTCGCTGATTGCGCTTTCGGACGCAGCAATGCGCTCCGACGGCGTGGCAAGCCGTGCACCCGGCCTTGTGCCCGGCTCGAGCGGATGATCCGGCGGCAGTTCGGGCGCAAGCGCGGCGCGCGTGGGCGCCGTATGCGGCTCCAGGATTTCGCTGATCGCGCGTGGCGGAACCGGCGGTGCCATCGGCATCGGCATCGGCATCGGCGGCGGCGCTGCCGGCGCGGCGGCGTGGAATTCGCGCGGCGCGGCGGCGAAGGCGGCGTGCGCCGCCTGCGCGGCGGCCGGATTGGGCAGCTCGGGCTTCGGATCGTATGTCGGATGCTGCTGTTGCTGCGGCCGTGGATCGCGCGCCATCGGCGCGGTCTCCATGGGAGCAGCCATCGGCGTTGGCTGCGGCATCGGCGCAGGGGCGGGCGGCGCGGTGCGCACATTGCGCAAATCGCCCTCGATCATCGAGAGACGATCGACGACGTGGCCGAGTGCGTTGTGGACGGCCTCCAGTGAATCCTGGGTGGTCCGGTTGGTCTCGGCCTGGCTGAAGCGGATGTCGGAGAGCTCGCGCTTGACGAGATCGACCATGCCGGACTCGGCAGGCGGCGCGGAATTGCGGCTCTCGGCCAGCGCGGAATAGGTCGCCTGCTGCCGCTCCAGGTGGCGCAGAATGTCGTGCAGCCCGTCCTCGACGCGACTGAAATTGCCGTTGCGCGGATCGGAGGCGGCCTCGAGCCGCTCCAGCAGATACGAGACCCGCTGTTCAAGATGAGCAAAGGTCGAAGCCGAGTCGTTGCCGACCTGCATGCGGTCGAAACGATCGGACAGGGCACGGATCGCGCTTTCGAGCTGCTCGCTGCTCTCGGACGGCTGAGGGCGCTCGCGCGTTTCCAGAGCGGCGGTGAGCGCCGCGATGCGCTGCTCCAGCACCGCAAAACTGTCGCCATGGCCGGACGAACGGGTGACCTGGTCGACCTTGGACGACAGCAGCTGCACGTCGTCCGAGAGCCGTGCCAGCGCTTCGTTGGAGGCGACGTTGGAGACGATGCCGCGCAGCGCCGTGATCGCGCCTTCGAGCTGGCGGACCGTCGAGGGATCGTCATTGGCGCGCAGGATCAGATCGAGCTTGGCCCCGAGATTGCGGATCGCCTCGTCATAGCCGGTGAGCTGCTCGGCCGGCGTCAGCGTGCGGAGCACCTGCTTGATTTCGGACAGCGCGTGCTCGATCCCGGACAGGACCTGACCGTCGGTGCCGTTGGAACGGGTCTCGTCGATGCGCCGATGCAGCGAGCGGATCTCGTTCTCGATCGATTCGATCGCGCGGCGCGGCATCGCCTCGGTGATGGCGTTGCGGATCTCCGCAAGCTCGCTGCGGAAACTGTTGATCGCCTGCTCGGTATTGTCGGGGCGCTGGAGCGATTCGATCTGGCTCGTGATCTTGAGCAGATGGCGCTCGAGCGCAGAGAAATCCGGCCCCGGCTGCGGTGGTGGCGGAGCGTAGGCAGGTACGGGCGGCGCCATCGGGGGCGCGTAAGAAGCTGCCGCAGGGGCGATCGGCGGCGCGGCGCGCGGCGGCATCTGCCTGGGCGTAAAGCCGTCGAGCTCGCTCTGCCGCGCCGTGATCTCGGCGACCGCGACGTCGAACGAAGCGGGGCTCAAGGGCGGTGAGCTGCGATAGACCTGCGCTGCCGCGCGCTCGACCGCATCGGCCTGGCGCTGGCGCATTTCAACGGGGGCCTGTCGCGGTGCCGGAGCCTGCTGCGGCTTTGAGATTTGCGACAGCCTAGCATCGAGCCGCGAGATCGCGTCGTTGAGCTGGCGCGCAACGCCAACGCCCTGCTCGCGCGAGACGTCTTGTCGGGGAGTATCTTGTCGCGAAGAATCTTGCCGCGGCGCGGGCTTCGAAATTCGTTCGATCTGTTGGGTGATGGCATCGAGCCGCTGGTGGATGTCGGCGACTTCGCGGCTTTCCTGGCTCGGCACCTGACTCGGTGCGTGACTCGGGACTTGGCTCGGAACGTGCTGGGCTTGCGGACGCTGGTCGTACAGTCCGCGAAAGTTTGGTGGCGCGGTCTCGCCGAGTGTGGAGTTCAGCCAATCGTTGAGTGACATGCCGGCGCGACGCGCAGCAGCTTCGGCCCGCTCCCGGACGGAGGGATCGATGCCGTCAACACTCCACGATACGCGCGAATTCATGACTCTGTCCGGTCCCGACTCCGGCGCCCCACCCGGCGCCTCCAGTCTCCCCTCGCGTGCCGGTTGAAAGACAATCGGATTTGGCGCGGGTCGTCTGCCTCGAAAACCGACTTTTGTCTGTTACGGTAAATAACGGGTTAAGGAACCCATTGACGGTGTCTTAAAGTTGGGCGGCCTTCCAGGACGAGAGCAGGTGCGCTCCCTCCCCCGCTTGCGGGGGAGGGTTGGGGAGAGGGTGTTTCCACAATCGAGAACCCCCGAGATGAGAGAGCCCTCACCCGCGCCTTCGGCGCGACCTCTCCCGCAAGCGGGAGAGGCGACGAGCACCGCCGAAGCCGGTCTAGCCCTTGCCCTCGCGCTTGCCTTCCTCCAGCGGCACGACCGTGCCCTTGCCGCTCATTGCCGACAGCGCCTCGAGAGCCTCCTCGCAGAAGTCGGCGACCATCTGCTCGTGCCGGGCGCCGAGCTGAAGCAGCAGCAAATTACCGAGGTCGAGCACGCCGGACGCCGCCCCTTCCGGAAAGCGCTTCTTCAGGATGCGCTCGTAGTTCTCGTGGCGATCGCGGTGGTGTTCGAGCCGGGCCATCAGGTCGGTGCGCATCGGCTCGAGGCCGATGCTGTCCAGCGCGTGCAGCCGCACCAGGAGGTCGTCCTTGATGGAAGGGGGCGTGCTTGGCCGCGCAGCCCAGTGCCGCAGCGCTGTTCGGCCCTCCGGAGTCAGCGTATAGATCAGTTTATTGGGCTTGCCCGTCTGCACGACCTCGCGGCCCTGGATGTAGCCGCGGTCGCGCAGCTTGGAGAGCTCGCGGTAGATCTGCTGGTGGTCGGCCTTCCAGAAGAAGCCGATCGAGGAATCGAATGTCTTGGCGAGCTCGTAGCCCGTCATCGGACGTTCCGTCAGGCATGCGAGGATTGCGTCGCCCAAAGCCATGACCCGGTCCTCCTGTTCTCGACCTTGACCAATTGGCTTGACTTTATGCGCATCGGCGCATATGCGTCAATGTGCATATGAGGTGATCCAAGAACGAGGGCAAACACCGCCCCGAAAACCCCAATGGAATCAACCTTCGCGCTACTGTGCATGGGGTTGTTTTCGCGTTTTTCTTGCCGAAGCCTTTAGGGAGGCAGCTGAATGACCGGCCTCGAGTCCTGGTACGGCTACATGAAGTCGCATGACCGGGCAGCGCTCCGGGACCTGCTCCATCCCGACGCGATCTTCGAAAGCCCCGTCGTGCACGCGCCGCAGCGCGGCCGTGACATCACTTTCAAATATCTCGTCAGCGCCGAGAAGGTGCTCGGCGGTCCCGGCTTCACCTATGTCGGCGAATGGAAGAGTGAGCGCGGCGCGGTGCTCGAATTCAAGACCATCATCGACGGCATCGAGATCAATGGCGTCGACATCATCAGCTTCGATCCGGAGGGGCGCATCACGCATTTCAAGGTGATGGTGCGGCCGCTCAAGGCGATCAACATGCTGCATCGCCTGATGGCGGAGCAGCTTGCAGCCGCTCAATCCTAAGCCAGTATCATCACTTCAAGGCCTGCCGGGAGACCACCATGCCGATCTACAAAGCCCCCGTCGAAGACGTGAACTTCCTGCTCAACGACGTCTTCCAGATCGATCGCTACGACAATCTGGCCGGCTTCTCCGATGCGTCGAGCGACGTGCGTGAAGCCATTTTGGGCGAAGCCGCCAAGCTTGCCGAAGAGGTGCTGCAGCCGCTCAATCGCGTGGGCGATCTCGAGGGCTGCAAGCGCGCCGATGACGGCAGCGTCACCACGCCAAAGGGATTCAAGGAGGCGTTCAAGCAGGTCGCCGAGGGCGGCTGGCTCGGCCTGTCAGCGCCGACCGAGTTCGGCGGCCAGGGCCTGCCGGTGACGCTCTCGCAGGCCGTCAACGAATTCCAGATCTCCGCCAACATGGCGTTCTCGATGTATGGCGGCCTCACCATGGGCGCGACCGCGGCGCTGATCGTCCACGGCACGCCGGAGCAGAAGCAGACCTACGTGCCGAAGATGGTGGCGGGCGAGTGGACCGGCACCATGAATTTGACCGAGCCGCATTGCGGCACGGACCTTGGCATGCTCCGCACCAAGGCGGTGCGGCAGCCCGACGGCAGCTTCAAGATCACGGGCACCAAGATCTTCATTTCGGCCGGCGAGCATGACCTCGCGCCCAACATCATCCACCTCGTGCTGGCCCGCATCGAGGGCGCGCCCGCCGGCATCAAGGGCGTGTCGCTGTTCGTGGTGCCGAAATTCATGGTCAATGCCGATGGTTCGGTGGGGCAGCGCAACGGTGTGGTCTGCGGCTCGATCGAGCACAAGATGGGCATCCACGGCAATTCCACCTGCGTGATGAACTACGACAACGCCGTCGGCTGGCTGATCGGCGAAGAGAACAAGGGCATGCAGGGCATGTTCGTGATGATGAACGAGGCCCGCCTCGGCGTCGCCGTTCAGGGTCTCGCGCAGTCGGAAGTCGCCTATCAGAACGCGGTCGCCTATGCCCGGGATCGCATCCAGGGCCGTTCGCTCACCGGTGCCAAGGCGCCGGACAAGCCGGCCGATCCGATCATCGTCCATCCCGACGTGCGCCGCACGCTGCTGTCGATCCGCGCCTTCAACGAGGCCGCGCGCGCCTTCGTGATGTGGACCGCGCTGAAGAGCGACGTCGCCCATCGCTCCGAGGATCCCAAGGACCGCCAGGCCGCCGACGATCACATGGGCTTGATGACACCGGTGCTGAAAGGCTTCCTCACCGATTACGGCTTCGCCAACGCGGTGCAGGCGCAGCAGATGTATGGCGGCCACGGCTACATCGCCGAGCAGGGCATGGAGCAGTTCGTGCGCGACGCCCGCATCGCCATGATCTACGAAGGTGCCAACGGCATCCAGGCGCTCGACCTCGTCGGGCGCAAGCTGCCGCGCGATGGCGGCCGCGCCATCATGGCGTTCTTCGGCGAGGTCATGGCCTTCGCCAAGGAGAACGGCGGCGACGAGGCGATGAAGCCTTTCATCACCCCGCTCTCGACTTCGTTCGGCCATCTCCAGCAGGCCACCACCTGGCTGATGCAGAACGCGATGGCCAAGCCCGACAATGCAGGTGCCGCCGCGACCGATTACCTGAATCTCTTCGGCTTCGTCGCGCTCGGCTATATGTGGGCGAAGATGGCGAAGGTGACGCAAGCCAAGATTGCCGAGAGCGGGACGACGCCCTATCTCTCGACCAAGCTCGTCACCGGCCGCTTCTTCATGGAGCGGATGCTGCCGGAGACCGCCGCCAATCTCGCGCGCATCCAGGCCGGCTGCGCCACCATCATGGAACTGCCGGCGGAAGCGTTCTGAGGATTCCGCCCCACCAATAATAGCGACCGCGCGGCGGTCGCGACCAATAGCTGCAATCAGGAGGCTCCCATGGCAGATGCCTATATTTACGACCACGTCCGCACCCCGCGCGGTCGCGGCAAGGCGGACGGCGCGCTGCACGAGGTCACCGCGCTCGCGCTTGCGACCGTGCCGCTCAAGGCGCTCAAGGACCGCAACAACCTGCCGGAAGATTCCGTCGATGACGTCATTCTCGGCGTGGTCGATCCCGTCGGCGAAGCGGGCTCCGACATCGCGCGCTTTGCCGCGCTGAAGGCGGGCCTCGGCGAAGCCGTGCCGGGCGTGCAGATCAGCCGCTTCTGCGCCTCCGGCCTCGATGCCGTGAATTTTGCCGCAGCCCAGGTGATGAGCGGCCAGCACGAGCTCGTGATCGGCGGCGGTGCCGAATCGATGAGCCGCGTCGGCATCGGCGCCTCCGGCGGCGCCTGGCCGATGGACCCGTCGATGGCGGTGCCCTCATATTTCATGCCGCAAGGGGTCTCTGCCGATCTGATCGCGACCAAATACGGCTTCTCGCGCGACGACGTCGACGCCTATGCGGTGCAGAGCCAGCAGCGTGCGGCGAAGTCCTGGGATGAAGGCCGCTTCGACAAGTCGGTCGTCCCGGTGAAGGACATCAACGGTCTCACCATCCTCGCCAAGGACGAGCATATGCGTCCCTCGACGACGATGCAGTCGCTGGCGCAGTTGCAGCCGGCGTTCACGATGATGGCGCAGATGGGCGGCTTCGATGGCGTCGCGGTGCAGTCGCATCCGGAAATCGAACGCGTCAATTACGTGCACCACGCCGGCAATTCGTCGGGCATCGTCGATGGTGCCGGCGCGGTTCTGCTCGGCAGCAAGGAAGCCGGCGGCAAGTACGGCCTGAAGCCGCGCGCAAAGATCCGCGCCTTCGCCAATATCGGCTCTGAGCCCGCGATGATGCTGACCGGCCCGGTCGACGTCACCGAAAAGCTGTTTGCGCGCTCCGGCATGAAGAAGTCGGACATCGACCTGTTCGAGCTCAACGAGGCCTTCGCCTCCGTCGTGCTGCGCTACATCCAGGCCTTCGACATCGACAACGCCAAGATCAACGTCAATGGCGGTGCCATCGCGCTCGGCCATCCGCTCGGCGCGACCGGTGCCATGATCCTCGGGACCGTGCTCGACGAGCTCGAGCGCACCAATAAGTCGACCGCGCTGGTGACGCTGTGCATCGGCGGCGGCATGGGCACCGCCACCATCATCGAGCGGGTGTAACGAGCAGCCCGTAGGGTGGGCAAAGCGAAGCGTGCCCACCACTGCTGCCTTCGCGAATGATGGTGGGCACGGCGCAAGAGCGCCTTTGCCCACCCTACGAGATCACCGTCAACCGCCGCGCCGAAGACGGCACCGAGGAGCAACCAGCATGGCTTACAAGAACTTCAAGGTCGAGACCGATTCCGACGGCATCGCGCTGGTGACCTGGGACATCCCGGGCCGTTCGATGAACGTGCTCGACGAGACCTCGACCAGCGAGCTCGACGCGATCGTCAAGGCGACCACGGCGGATGCTGCAGTGAAGGGCGTCGTTATCACCTCCGCCAAGGAAGCGTTCTGCGCGGGTGCCGATCTGTCCATGCTCGAAAGCATGAACCAGGCCTACGCAAAAGTGTTTGGGGAGCAGGGCGAGACGGCGGCAAACCAGATGCTGTTCGAGCAGAGCCGGCGCTTCTCGCAGGTGCTGCGCTCGATCGAGACCTCCGGCAAGCCGTGGGCGGCCGCGATCAACGGTCTCGCGCTCGGCGGCGGTTTCGAGATCACGCTGTGCTGCCACTATCGCGTGGCGGCGGAGAATCCCAAGACCCGCCTCGGCCTGCCCGAGGTCAAGGTCGGCCTCTTCCCGGGCGCCGGCGGCACGCAGCGCGTGCCGCGCCTAGTGCCGCCGCAGGACGCGATGACGATCCTGCTCAAGGGCGATCCGGTCACGATCGAGAAAGCCAAGGCGCTGAATCTGATTCACGCCATCGTTCCCGCCGCCGATCTCGTCAAGGCGGCAAAGGACTGGATCAAGGGCGGCGGCAAGGCTGTCGCGCCCTGGGACGAGAAGGGCTTCAAGCTGCCGGGCGGCCCGGTGTTCTCCAAGGCCGGCATGATGATGTTCCCCGCGGGCAATGCGATCTATCGCCGCGAGACCTACGACAATTATCCGGCCGCACGCGCGATCATGAGCTGCGTCTATGAAGGCCTGCAGCTGCCGATCGACGCCGCATTGCGGGTGGAATCGCGCTACTTCACCTCGGTGCTGCGCTCGAAGGAAGCGGCGGCGATGATCCGCAGCCTGTTCCTGTCGATGCAGGAATTGAACAAGGGTGCGCGCCGTCCGAAGGATGTGCCGCCGACCAAGGTGAAGAAGATCGCCGTGATCGGCGCCGGCTTCATGGGTGCGAGCGTCGGCTATGTCTCGGCCCGTGCCGGCCTCGACGTCGTCCTGATCGATCGCGACCAGGAGAGCGCCGACAAGGGCAAGGCGCATGCGCAAAAGGTGATCGAGGAGCAGATCAAGAAGGGCCGCGCCAAGCCCGGCGACGCAGAAGCCCTGCTCGCGCGCATTACGCCGACCGCGGACTATTCCGCGCTGAAGGACGTCGATCTCGTCATCGAAGCCGTGTTCGAGGACCGCAAGGTCAAGGCTGATACCTTTGCCAAGGCGCAGGAGCATATGAAGCCGGACGTGATCTTCGCGTCCAACACCTCGACGCTTCCGATCACCTCGCTGGCGGAATCCTTCAAGGACCAGGGCAGGTTCGTCGGCATCCACTTCTTCTCGCCGGTGGAGAAGATGATGCTGGTCGAGATCATCCAGGGCAAGAACACCGGCGATCTCGCGATCGCGACCGCGCTCGACTACGTCCGGCAGATCGGCAAGACGCCGATCGTCGTCAACGACAGCCGCGGCTTCTTCGCCAATCGCTGCGTCGGCCGCTACGTCGCCGAAGGCAACGAGATGTTCCTCGAAGGCGTGCCGCCCGCGATGATCGAGAACTGCGCCAAGATGGCCGGCATGCCGGTCGGCCCGCTCTCGCTGTCGGACGAGGTCGCGCTCGACCTCGGGCTCAAGATCATGAAGGCGACGGAAGCCGACCTCGGCCCCAACGCCATCAATCCCGATCAGAAGAAGCTGATGGTGGAAATGGTCGAGAAGCAGGGCCGTCTGGGCCGCAAGAACAGCAAGGGCTTTTACGACTACCCCGAGAAGGGCAAGGGACAGAAGAGCCTGTGGCCCGGCTTGTCTGCGCTGCAGCCCAAGCAACTCGACCCTGATACGCTCGACGTCGAGGAGTTGAAGCAGCGCTTCCTGGTGGTGCAGGCGGTGGAAGCCGCGCGCACGGTGGAGGACCACGTCATCACCGATCCGCGCGAGGCGGATGTCGGCTCGATCCTCGGCTTCGGCTTTGCGCCGTTCACCGGTGGCACGCTGTCCTACATCGACTTCATGGGCACGAAGAAATTCGTCGAACTTTGCCACAAGCTGGAGGCGAAATACGGCTCGCGCTTCACCCCGCCGAAACTCCTCGAGGAGATGGCCGCGAAGGGCGAAACCTTCTACGGCCGCTTCGCTCCGAACAAGGCGGCGGCGTGATTCTCTGAACCCCCTAGCCGGGATGAAAAAAATGAAAGGCCGGATTCTCGATCCGGCCTTTCGCATGTGCGCCTCAGGCGGCCTGAATCAGTCCTTCCTTCTTCATCGCTTCCTGTACCTGCGGCCGCGCCGCGACGCGGGTCTTGTACGCGGCAAGGTTCGGCATCGCCGAGAGGTCGAACTTCATCCGGTCGCCCCAGGTCAGCATCGTGAAGAGATAGCCGTCAGCCACCGTGAACTGCTTGCCCATGAGGTAGTCGCGGCCGGCGAGCTGGCTGTCGATGTATTTCAGCTTGCCCATGACGCGGTCCTTGAAAAAGGCCTTGGCCTCGTCGTTCAGCGCCGGCGCGAACATCGGGCCGAAGCTCTTGTGCACCTCGGATGTGAGGAAGTTCAGCCATTCGAGCAGCTTGTAGCGCTCGGAGCTGCCGTGGGCCGGCGCAAGCGCCTTGGCCGAGGCCTGATCGGCGATCATCTGGACAATCACCGGGCCTTCGGTCACGATCTCTCCGCTATCGAGGCCCAGCGCAGGGACCTGGCCCTTGGGGTTCAGCTTCAGATAATCCTCACCGTTTTCGAGCTTCTTGGCCCGGATATCGACCTTGACCAGTTCATAGGGCAGGCCGGCTTCCAGGAGCGCGATATGGGGGGATAGCGAGCAGGCACCGGGCGAATAGTACAATTTCATGGAATTTCCTCCTCTTGTTGCTTGGTTCAGGCGAAAGAACGACTACATGCATCTGCTTGAAATAGTCAAGATTGATGCAGGTGCATCGAATAGGGTAAGAGACGGGCGACGAGCTTGAGCGGGACCATGAAACGCAAACCATCGACCGAGGCGACTTCCGCCTGGATCCGCTTGATGCGGGTGCAGAGCCGTGTGCTCAATTGCGTCGAGCAGGACCTGAAGAAGGCCGGCTTCCCACCGCTGGCATGGTATGACGCGCTGCTCGAACTGTCACGGGCGCCCTCGGGCGAGCTCCGGCCGGTCGAACTCGAACGGCAGATGCTGATCCCGCAATATTCGACATCGCGGCTGATCGACCGCCTGGTCGACGAAGGTCTCGCCTCGCGGCGCGAATGCAAGATCGACAAGCGCGGCCAGTTCGTGGAGATCACGGAAGCCGGCCGCGAATTGCAGAAGCGGATGTGGGGCGCCTATTCGGCCGCGATCGAGAAATATGTCGGTTCGAAACTGTCCGATGCGGATGCCGTCAAGCTCAGCGGTCTGCTCGACCGTCTGGGCTGCTCGTGCGGCGAGATGAAACTGCCGCCTGCCCACGTCAACGAAACCACACCGTTGCGATGATCGCGCGGCACACCAGTTCGTCCGTGCAGCCGGTGGCTGCGCGGACTATCCCTGTCACCCACGCGCGTTCGATCGAAGCGCTTTTGATTAGAGTCTGATATGGCGCGAGACCAGATCGATATGACGCCCCTGCAATCGCGCGACGAGCTCGTCAAGTGGTTCGAGGAAGGCTGCAAGGACCCGTCCGAGTTCCGCATGGGCACCGAGCATGAGAAGACGCCGTTTACGCTCGAAGGCCACCGTCCGGTGCCCTACGAAGGCCCGCGCGGTATCGGCGCGCTGCTCGAAGGCATGAAGCTCCTGCTCGGCTGGGAGCCGATCATGGAGAAGGGCAACATCATCGGCCTCTACGACGTCACGGGCGGCGGCGCGATCTCGCTGGAGCCCGGCGGGCAGTTCGAGCTTTCGGGCGCCCCCGTCGAGAACGTGCACCAGACCCAGAGCGAGCTGATGGCGCATCTGGCGCAGGTGCGCGAGATCGCAACGCCGCTCGGCATCGGCTTCCTCGGGCTCGGCATGACGCCGTCCTGGTCGCGCGCCGACATCCCGGTGATGCCCAAGGGCCGCTACAAGATCATGACCAATTACATGCCGAAGGTCGGCCAGTATGGCCTCGACATGATGTACCGGACCTGCACGGTACAGACCAATCTCGACTTCTCCTCCGAAGCCGACATGGTCAAGAAGCTGCGTGTTTCGCTCGCGCTCCAGCCGGTCGCAACCGCCTTGTTCGCCAATTCGCCGTTTACCGAGGGCAAGCCGAACGGCTTCCTCTCCTTCCGGTCCGAGATCTGGCGCGACACCGACAACGCGCGTGCCGGCATGATGCCGTGGGCATTCGAGGACGGCATGGGCTTCGAGCGCTATGTCGACTACGCGCTCGACGTGCCCATGTATTTCGTCAAGCGCGACGAGGACTACATCGACGTCTCGGGCTCTTCGTTCCGCGCCTTCTTCGATGGCCGCAACAACAATTTGCCCGGGGAACGTCCGACGCTGTCGGATTGGGCCAACCATCTTTCGACGATTTTCCCGGAGGTGCGGCTCAAGCGCTATCTCGAGATGCGCGGCTCCGATGGTGGCCCGTGGGGCCGACTGCCGGCGCTATCGGCGTTCTGGGCCGGGCTGCTCTACGACGATGTGTCGCTCGATGCCGCCTGGGACCTTGTGAAGCACTGGAGCGCGCATGAGCGTCAGGCCCTGCGCGACGACGTGCCGCGCTTCGGCTTCAAGTCGCGGATCAAGGACCGCTATCTGTTCGAGATCGCCAAGGAGTGCCTCGTTCTGGCACATGCCGGCTTGCGCCGGCGCGGCCGGATCGACCAGCTCGGCCGCGACGAGACCAGGCATCTGGAGCCACTCGATCGCATCATCGATTCCGGCCGCACGCCGGCTGAGGAGATGCTCGATAAGTTCAAGGGTCCCTGGAACGGCTCGGTGGAACCAGCCTACGCGGAATACGCTTTCTAGACACAAGGCCAGCGATCGGGAGCACGAGCCGTTCATCGCCCGTACAGGTTTGCGGCGATCAAATGGCCGGCTGAAAAACCCGAGCGTCGTCAATAACTCGAAAGCTGTTCCGATGGGGAAGGGCCGCCTGGCCGTCATGGCAAGCGTCCTGGCAAGCGTCGTGGCCTGCGCCGCGCTGCTTTCGCTCGCGTTTGCGAGCTGGCCTGCGCGCGCCCAGACGGCGTTCGATCGGCCAGGCGGAGACTATTTCAGCACCCCCGTCACGTCGGGCGATCCCGAGGATTGCGCACTGCTGTGCGAGCGCGACCGCCGTTGCCGCTCGTGGAGCTTCAGCTATCCTGACGTTGAAGGCGGCTCGGCCGTGTGCTGGCTGAAGAACACGGTGCCTGCGCGGGTGCCGGGAAGCTGCTGCATCTCCGGTGTGCGCGGCGCCGGCGTGATCGAGCCGCGTGTCGAAGGCGTGGAGACCTCGATCGACCGCCCCGGCGGCGATTTGCGCAATTTCGAGATGAAGGACGGCGAAGGCGAAGAAGGCTGCAAGGCCGCCTGCACCGCCGACAATAAATGCCGCGCTTTCACCTATGCGCGCCCCGGCTACACCGGACGCGAAGCGCGCTGCTTCCTGAAAAAGGAAATCAAGCCGCCGCGGCGGAAGGCGGGGTTCACGTCGGGCGTGGTGAGATAGCATGCAGCTCTCACCACCGTCATTGCGAGCGTAGCGAAGCAATCCAGAATTGCTTCCGCGGCGGCAGTCTGGATTGCTGCGTCGCTTCGCTCCTCGCAATGACGAGGAGGGTAAAGCGGACATCTCACTCTGCCGCGATCACCGTGATCTCGGGCCACAGCGTCTTCCAGCGTGCCGCCTTCGCCGCGTAACTGGCGGCTGAAAAATTCGGCGCCCGATTGGGTCGCACGATCAGCTTCGCGACGTCGTCGAACCCGTGCGGCGCGTAGACGTCGAAATCCCCACCGGCGGGGCGGATGCCCACCTGCGTATTCTCAGTGAGGAAGCGGTCGATACCGTCGGTCGCGCGCATCAAGGGCGGATAGGGCAGACCGTGCTTGCCGGGATACCAAAGGTGCACGCGCGCCTGGTTGCGGATTTCGACCTTGGGGCCGAGATGCGCGAGCTGCGCGTGCAGCTTGCGGATCACCGCGTCTTCCGCCTCCCATGAGGTGTCGGAATCGAAATAGAACACGTCGTAATCGGCGATGCCGTGATCGATTGGGCGGCCCGTGAGCACGTTCCACACCGTCTGCACCAGGCAGCCCGCGACGAGCCACGCATCCGGCAGCGCGAGGCGATGGATTTCATCGAGGATCGCTGCGTTGAACGGATTTCGCAGGGCGAGAGCCAGAAATTCGTCGCGGGCCATCACTATTGCGCTCCCTCTCCCACGTGCGGGAGAGAGGTGAGGACGTTCCGGCCTTCAATGCACGGCGGTGAAAAACCGCGCCATGCGAAATCCGGACAGCCAGGTCCACACCGGCTGGCCCCGGATGCCGAGATCCCAGGATCCGAGCACGGCATCCGCGCGGCCGACCAGATTGTCGATCGGCAGCATGCCGACGCCGCCGGAGCGCAAGGGCACGCGGCTGTCGGCGGAGTTGTCGCGGTTGTCGCCGAGCACGAAGAGATGGCCTGCCGGCACCGTCACTTCCTGCGTATTGTCGAGCGGACCGTTGTCGCGCATCTTGAAGATCAGATGCGAGACGCCGTTCGGCAGCGTCTCGACATAGCGATAGGCGGGTTCGCTGCCGCCATTGTCGTCCTCGGCGGCGCCAACGCCGTCAGGCTTCAGCTCGGCGGGGCGGTCGTTGACGAAGAGCTGGCCTTGGCGCAGCTGGATGCGGTCGCCGGGGAGGCCCACGACGCGCTTGACCCAGGCCTGCGAGCGGTCGCCGGGCCAGCGGAAGACCACGACGTCGCCCTGCTTCGGCGTCTCCGCGAACACGCGGCCGCTCTCGGGCAGGTTAATCTGGATCGGCAGCGACGAGGTGCCGTAGCCGTAGGGGAATTTCGAGGCGATCAAGGCGTCGCCGATCAACAGCGTCGGCTCCATCGAGCCCGACGGCACATAGAACGGCTCGGCGAGCGCGCCCTTGGCGATGAACACCGCGGCGACGATGCCGGCGAGCTGCACGAGCTGGCCTGCCCAGCCGCTGCTCTTCCGCTTGGTGGCGGCAGTTATCTTCTCGACGCTCATCCGCCTGTTCCACCCACCGTAATGCGTTCCATCAACAGCGACGGCTGGCCGACGCCGACCGGCACGCCCTGACCGTTCTTGCCGCAGGTGCCGATGCCGGTATCGAGCGCGAGATCGTTGCCGATCATGCGGATGCGATGCAAATCGGTCGGCCCGTTGCCGATCAGCATGGCGCCCTTCAGGGGGGCACCGATCTTGCCGTTCTCGATCTTGTAGGCCTCAGTGCACTGAAACACGTATTTGCCCGAGGTGATGTCGACCTGGCCGCCGCCGAAATTCGCGGCGAAGACGCCGTTCTTCACCGACGCCAGGATCTCGGCCGGATCGCGGTCGCCCGCGAGCATGTAGGTGTTGGTCATGCGCGGCATCGGCACGTGGGCATAGCCCTGGCGGCGGCCGTTGCCGGTCGGCTTCATGTTCATCAGGCGCGCGTTCTGGCGGTCCTGCATGTAGCCGACCAGGACGCCGTCCTCGATCAGCACGGTGCGGTTGGTCGGCGTGCCCTCGTCGTCGATCGACAGCGAGCCGCGGCGCGAGGCAATGGTGCCGTCGTCGACCACGGTGACGCCCTTGGCCGCGACCTGCTGGCCCATCAGGCCGGCAAACGCCGACGTCTTCTTGCGATTGAAGTCACCTTCGAGGCCATGGCCGACCGCCTCATGCAGCATTACGCCGGGCCAGCCGGCCCCGAGCACGACGTCCATTTCGCCGGCGGGGGCGGGAATCGATTCGAGGTTGACCAGGGCCTCGCGCAGCGCGCCGTCGGCGGCGTCGCGCCAGGACTTAGCTTCGATGAATTCGGCGTAGCCGGCGCGGCCGCCATAGCCCTTGCTGCCGCTCTCCTGGCGGTCGCCCTGCCCGGCGACGACGGAGACGTTGACGCGCACGAGCGGGC
Organism: Bradyrhizobium sp. MV1.5; assembly: GCF_055807615.1. Taxonomy (NCBI): domain Bacteria; kingdom Pseudomonadati; phylum Pseudomonadota; class Alphaproteobacteria; order Hyphomicrobiales; family Nitrobacteraceae; genus Bradyrhizobium; species Bradyrhizobium sp. MV1.5. The sequence goes on from NZ_JBVVPL010000035.1 coordinate 43,894, forward strand.
GGATGTCGCGATAGCTCTCGCCGTCGGGCCGCAGGATCTCGACCACCTGCCAGGTCGCGCCCAGGCTGACGCTGACCTGCCGCACCCGCGGATCCTTGTCGCGCAGATAGGCATCGATCTCGGCGAGCAGCTTGACCTTGGTCTCGAAGCCGGGGGCATCGAGCGGATTGTCGTCACTATAAAGCCGCACGTTGGTATGCGCTGGAGGCGCGGCGAAGCTGCCGGAATAACCACCGCGCACGGCCGCGACCGCGTCCGCGGCGCGAATCAGCGCCGGCAGCGACACGTCGGAGGAATGCGCGTAGCCGACGGCGTCGTCCTTGACGGCGCGCAGGCCAAAACCCTGCGAGGTGTCGTAGGTCGCCTGCTTCAGCCGTCCATTGTCGAACATCAGCGCTTCGGTCTGGCTGTATTCCAGGAACAATTCGCCGTCGTCGGCACCGGCAAGCCCGCGCGCGAGCTCGTTGCGAACCTGATCGCGGTCGAGATTGGCGCGGTCGAGCAGGGAGGTTGTGGCAGGGTTGGTCATGCGTCCGTCCATTATCGGGGGATGTGAGGCAAGATAATGGTTTCCCGGCAGTTCCGCGAGGGCGCCAAGTCTCACATTACGGAAACAATAGGAATCGCGGGGCTAACCGCCCTTCACCCTACGGCAACTTGTCATATCCCTCGCCGAGCCCGTTCAGGCTGAGCGGGAAGCCGATGCCTTCTTCCGGGGTCTCGAAGATGATGAAGGTCGCGGTCTTGGCGGTGCGGAGCTGACCGAGCAGCTTGTCGTCCATGACGACCTCGGCGACGCAGCCATTGGGCAGGCAGCGGACAAAGCCGGCGCGGCCGACATCCTGGTTGTCGAGCTTGAGGCCGAGGCCGGAGGGCAGGAGAACGCCGAGGGGGGCGACGACCCGCATCAGGCGGCTCTTCTGGTCGGCGGTCTTGAGGACGATCACGGTCAGGCCGGCGTTGGAGCGGTCTTCGGCCACCACGCTCTGGATCAGGGCGCATTGCTCGGACTGGGCGCCCGGCGGGGTGTCGCAGCGGATCTGCCAGTCGCCATGGACGGAGCGCACCGCGCCCTGCGCATGGGCGAGGCGCGGAAGCGCCAGGACGACCACCGCCGCCAGCAGGCCAGCCCGCATCGTCAGGCCGCCAGCCCGCCTTGTCGCCCGCCTTGCCATGGATCTCGAAAACCCCATCGGGTCGGTCCCTCTGCTCGCCTGGGTCGCTCGCACCCGGCGGACTGATACGGGAATGACGGCGTCTTGAAGGCGATTCGCAAGCAAATTCCACGCCGCCACGGCCGCCGTTGCCCGCACGAATCAGGTTCCGGTGCGGCTGTCTGCCAGTGCCTACCGCGGGCAATTCCGCTGTCAAGGCGCAGCATCTCGGGAAACGGTATTTTTGTCTGATGTTACTAGGAAATATCTTGCGGGTGATGGCTGACAGGCGAGGCTCAAGACTGCATTGCGATAGATCAAGAATTATGGTTTGAGAGGCTTGATTTCGGCGTTCTAGCGATCTGGCCCAATTCCTCTTAGAGGTATTCTTGCGCGGCGGTTTGTCAGACGGGGGGATCGAATAAAGCGTTTCCCGAAAATAGGGGAATGCACTTGGGGTGATTTCGTTAGGGGAGCGCGAACGGCATGAAGATGTCGATGGGCCCGGTGGGCCGGCACTTGCTGGGATTGGCCGTGGCGGGTCTGACGCTGGCGACGGGCGGTGCGGCATTTGCCGAGCTCGGGCAACCGGCTGCGTGGGAGTGGACGCTTCAGCAGTCCGGGTCCCCGGTGATGGACAACATCGTCTGGTTCCACAATTTCCTGTTCGTGCTGATCACGCTGATCACGCTGTTCGTTCTGGCGCTGCTCGTGATCGTGGTCGTGAAGTTCAACGCGAGAGCCAATCCGGTGCCGTCGCGGACCACGCACAACACGCTGATCGAGGTGGCGTGGACGCTCGTTCCGGTGCTGATTCTGGTTGGTATCTCGGTGCCGTCGTTCCGCCTCTTGTTCCTCGAACTCGACGTGCCGAAGGCGGATCTGACCATCAAGGCGACCGGCAAGCAGTGGTACTGGTCCTACGCCTATCCGGATAACGGCAAGTTCGAGTTCGACTCGCTGATGGCCCAGGACAAGCAGCCCCGTCTGCTCGGCGTCGACAACGAGATGGTGGTGCCCGTCAACAAGGTGGTCCGGGTCCAGGTCACCGGCGCCGACGTGATTCATGCCTTCGCGCTGCCGTCCTTCGGCGTCAAGATCGACGCCATTCCGGGTCGGCTCAACGAGACCTGGTTCAAGGCCACCAAGACCGGCATGTTCTACGGCCAGTGCTCGGAGTTGTGCGGCAAGGACCACGCCTTCATGCCGATCGCCATCCGCGTGGTGAGCGACCAGGAGTTCGCCTCCTGGGTCGAGACCGCGAAGAAGAAGTACGCGAGCGGCGGCACCAGCACCTACGCCTCCACCGCCGGCCCGACGCAGTGAGCGCCGGGCGAAGGGTTCGAGGAAACTGAAAGCGACATAAGGCGGGACCTCCAGAGGTCCGATCGGGACGCAAGGCAGGATTAGAAAATGGCAACGAGCGCAGCGGCACACGGCGATCACGCGCAAGACCACGGACATGACGAGCACGCCCATCCGACCGGATGGCGGCGCTACGTCTATTCGACCAACCACAAGGACATCGGCACGATGTACCTGATCTTCGCGGTCATCGCCGGCGTCATCGGCGCCGCGATGTCGATCGCGATCCGTGCCGAGTTGATGTATCCGGGCGTGCAGATCTTCCACGAGACGCACACCTACAATGTGTTCGTGACCTCCCACGGCCTGATCATGATCTTCTTCATGGTCATGCCCGCGATGATCGGCGGCTTCGGCAACTGGTTCGTGCCGCTCATGATCGGCGCGCCCGACATGGCGTTCCCGCGCATGAACAACATCTCGTTCTGGCTGCTGCCGGCCTCGTTCGCGCTGCTGCTGATGTCGACCTTCGTCGAGGGCGAGCCGGGCGCCAACGGCGTCGGCGCCGGCTGGACCATGTACGCGCCGCTGTCGAGCTCGGGCCATCCGGGCCCGGCCGTCGACTTCGCGATCCTGTCGCTGCATTTGGCGGGCGCCTCTTCGATCCTCGGCGCCATCAACTTCATCACCACCATCTTCAACATGCGCGCTCCGGGCATGACCCTGCACAAGATGCCGCTGTTCGTGTGGTCGATCCTGGTGACGGTGTTCCTGCTGCTGTTGTCGCTGCCGGTGCTCGCCGGTGCGATCACGATGCTGCTCACCGACCGCAATTTCGGCACGACGTTCTTCAACCCCGAAGGCGGCGGCGATCCCGTGCTGTTCCAGCATCTGTTCTGGTTCTTCGGTCACCCCGAAGTGTACATCCTGATCCTGCCCGCCTTCGGCATGGTCAGCCAGATCGTCTCGACCTTCTCGCGCAAGCCCGTGTTCGGTTATCTCGGCATGGCCTACGCCATGGTCGCGATCGGCGGCATCGGCTTCGTGGTGTGGGCGCACCATATGTACACGGTCGGCATGTCCTCGGCGACGCAGGCTTATTTCGTCGCCGCCACGATGGTCATCGCGGTCCCGACCGGCGTGAAGATCTTCTCGTGGATCGCCACGATGTGGGGCGGCTCGATCGAGTTCCGCGCGCCGATGATCTGGGCGGTGGGATTCATCTTCCTGTTCACCGTCGGCGGCGTCACCGGCGTGGTGCTGGCGAATGCCGGCGTCGACCGCGTGCTCCAGGAGACCTACTACGTCGTCGCGCACTTCCACTACGTGCTGTCGCTCGGCGCGGTGTTCGGAATCTTCGCCGGCTGGTACTACTGGTTCCCGAAGATGTCGGGCTACATGTACAATGAAGGGCTCGCGAAGGCGCACTTCTGGGTCACCTTCATCGGCGTGAACCTGGTGTTCTTCCCGCAGCACTTCCTCGGCCTGTCGGGGATGCCGCGCCGCTATGTCGATTATCCCGACGCGTTCGCGGGCTGGAACCTGGTCTCGTCGGTCGGTTCCTACATCTCCGGCTTCGGCGTGCTGATCTTCCTCTATTGCGTGATCGACGCCTTCGCGAAGAAAGTGCCGGCTGGCGACAATCCGTGGGGTGCAGGTGCGACCACGCTGGAGTGGACGCTGCCCTCGCCCCCGCCCTTCCACCAGTTCGAAGTGCTGCCCCGCGTGCAGTAAGCCAGTGCTCGCGGGGCCCCGGGGGGGGGCCCCCGGGGGGCCAACCAAGCCGGGGGGGGATTTTTAGGGGGCCGCCCCAAAACCCCACACAAAAAAAACCCCCAAAACCCCGAGGGGGGTGTGGGGTTAA
>NZ_JBVVPL010000035.1:48226-55725 GCF_055807615.1 Bradyrhizobium sp. MV1.5
CCCCCCACCCCCCCGCCCCCCCCGGCCGCGCCCCCCCCGCCGCCCCCCCCCCCCCCCCCCCCCCCCCCCCCCCCCGCCCGCCCGCCCCCCGCCCCCCCCCCCCGCGCGCCCCCCCCCCCCCCCCCCCCCCCCCGCGGCTCGACAACGAAGCGAGTCAGTCTAGTGTCCGTCCTCGACCACAACGCCATCGACATCAATCCCCGCATCTCCGAAGCGGAGGTTGGCGATTACATCGCGCTTCTGAAGCCGCGGGTGATGTCGCTGGTGATCTTCACTGCGCTGGTCGGAATGGCGATGGCGCCCGGGCATTTCCACCCGGTGCTGGCCTTCACCTCGCTGCTTTGCATTGCGGTCGGCGCCGGCGCGTCCGGAGCGCTCAACATGGCGCTCGAAGGCGATATCGACGCCAAGATGTCGCGCACGGCGAACCGGCCGATTCCGCGCGGCCGCATCACCCGCCCCGAGGCGATGACCTTCGGCATGACGCTCGCCTTCTTCTCGGTGATGACGCTCGGCATCCTCGTCAACTGGATCGCGGGCGCGCTGCTCGCCTTCACCATCTTCTTCTACGTCGTGATCTACACGATCGGCCTGAAGCGCTGGACCGCGCAGAACATCGTGATCGGCGGTGCCGCCGGCGCGCTGCCGCCGGTGGTGGCCTGGGCCGCGGTCACGGGCACGGTCGACGTCGAGCCGCTGCTGCTGTTCGCCATCATCTTCTTCTGGACGCCGCCGCACTTCTGGGCGCTTGCGCTGTTCCGCTCCGACGATTACGCGCGCGCCGGCATTCCGATGCTGCCCAACGTCGCCGGCCCCGACGCGACGCGGCTTCAGATCCTGCTCTACACCATCGTGCTGATCGCGGTCGCGGCTGCGCCCTGGGCGCTCGGCTATTTCGACGCCATCTACGGCATCGTCTCGCTGATCCTCGGCGCCGGCATGCTCGCGTTCGCCATCAACGTCTATGTCCGCCGCGAGCGCAGCCAATCGCTGCGGGCGACCCGCAAGCTGTTTGCGTTCTCCATCCTTTATCTGTTCGCGCTGTTTGCGACCTTGCTGGCCGAGGTCGTGTTCCGGGCGCTTGCGCCGATGGTAGGGGGCGCATGATCGCAGGAATGGCCGACAAACCCGAGATAGATGGAATCGTCCTCACCGAGGCGCAGAAGAAGAGCCGTCGTCAGCGCTCGATCGCGATCGCACTCGCGCTCGGCGTGCTCGTGGTGCTGTTCTTCGCCGTGACCATGGTCAAGGGGCCGGCCGTGCTCGTCCGGCCGATGTAGGAAATATGGATCAGAAGCCCGCCATATCGCAGGATCAGAGCCGGACGGCCACTAGGGGGCGCAGGCCCGCCAAGGGGCTTGGCCGCGACGTGGTGGTCGCCTCGATCTGCGGCGGCGTGGTCGCGCTGATGGTCGGCGCCTCCTACGCGGCGGTGCCGTTCTACAACTGGTTCTGCCGCGCCACCGGCTTCAACGGCACGACTCAGGTCGCGACCTCGGCGCCGGCCAGTGGCCCGATCGCACGGAAGATCGCGGTGCGCTTCGATTCCAACGTCGCGCCCGGCCTGCCCTGGAAGTTCGAGCCCGAGCAGAGCGAGATCGAGGTCAATATCGGCCAGGTCGTGACCGTCTTCTACACGGTGACCAACCAGGCCGCGCGGACCACCGCAGGCCAGGCCGCCTACAATGTCGCGCCGCTGACGGTCGGATCCTATTTCCAGAAGATCAACTGCTTCTGCTTCACCGAGCAGACCATGGCGCCCGGCGAGAAGCGCGAGATGCCGGTCGTGTTCTACGTCGATCCGTCGATTGCCGACGACCACGAGAACGACGGTCTCAACACGATCACGCTGTCCTACACGTTCTATCCGGTGAAGGATCCGGTGGTGAAGCCGCTCGCGGCCAGCGAAAACGACAAACGCAAGGGAAATCTCTGATCTCCGGGCTCACGCGCCGGGGTTGGAAATAAGGGGATAAGTGCCTGACAGGCACGGGATTGAGGAGCGAGACCGCAAATGGCAACGGCGCACACCAAGCATCACGACTACCACCTGGTCGATCCCTCGCCATGGCCCGTCGTCGGCTCCATCTCCGCCTTCATCATGGCGGTCGGCGCGATCACCTGGATGCACCACATGTTCTCGGCTGCGCCGATCATCTTCGGTGTCGGCACCGTCGGTGTGCTCTACACCATGGCGAGCTGGTGGGGCGACGTGATCAGGGAAGCCCAGTACAAGGGTGACCACACCCGCGTCGTGCAGCTGCATCACCGCTACGGCATGATCCTGTTCATCGCCTCGGAGGTGATGTTCTTCGTTGCCTGGTTCTGGGCCTATTTCAACGCGGCGCTATTCCCGGCCGACGCCGTCCACGCCACCCGCGATGCGGTGTTCGGCTGTGGTCTCGGGACCGCGGCCGGCGCCTGCGCCGTGCCGGGCACCTGGCCGCCGCACGGCATCGAGACCTTCGATCCCTGGCATCTGCCGCTCCTGAACACGCTGATCCTGCTCACCTCCGGCACCACGGTGACCTGGGCCCACCATGCGCTGCTCGAGAACGATCGCCAGGGCCTGAAATACGGCCTGATCCTCACCGTCGTGCTCGGCGCGCTCTTCACCTGCGTGCAGGCCTATGAGTACAGCCACGCGGCATTCTCCTTCGGCGGCAACGTCTACGGCGCGACCTTCTTCATGGCGACCGGCTTCCACGGCTTCCATGTGCTGGTCGGCACCATCTTCCTGCTGGTGTGCCTGTTCCGCGCCTATGCCGGCCACTTCACGCCGACCCAGCATCTCGGCTTCGAGTTCGCCGCATGGTACTGGCACTTCGTCGACGTGGTCTGGCTGTTCCTGTTCCTCTGCATCTATGTCTGGGGACACGGCGCCGAGACCATGGCCCACGGCGCGCACTGAGCGGGCTGACTTCGGATCTAGAACGGGGCGGCCCGGGGGCCGCCCCTTTGCTTTTTTGCGCGCAGGGGTTTCGGCAGAAACTGTGATAGACCCTGTCATCATGAACAAAGCCGACGACACGTCCGAGTCGCAAGCCACCGTCCTGCAGAGCGCGCTGCGCGGGATTGCCTGCAAATGCCCGCGTTGCGGTCAGGGCAAGCTCTATGCGGGCTTCCTGACGCTTGCGCCGTCCTGCGAGCGTTGCGGCCTCGACTACGCCTTCATCGATTCCGGTGACGGTCCGGCGATCTTCATCATCATGCTGGCCGGCGCGATCGTGGTCGGCTGCGCGCTCGTCGTCGAGGTCAAGTACCAGCCGCCGTACTGGCTGCACGCGGTGCTGTGGCTGCCGCTGATCCTCGCGACCACCCTGCTGCCGTTGCGCGCGATGAAGTCGCTGCTGATCGCGCTGCAATTCCACCATAAGGCGGCGCCGGGCCGGCTGGTCGACCGCGCGAAATGAACGAGACCGTGCGCAAGCCCCGCGTGGCCGGCTTCGCGCTGTTCACGCTATTCCTGACCGCGGTCTGCATCGTGCTCGGTATCTGGCAATTGCAGCGCCGCCTCGCCAAGCACGAGCTGATCGCCGCCCTCACCGAGCGTCTCGCGGAGGCACCGATCGCTCTGCCGCCGCCGGCACGATGGCCCGCGCTAAGCCCCGCGCGTGATGAATTCCGCCGTGTCAGCTTTACCGCGACCTATGCGCCGTTACCCGATGCGATGGTCTATTCCCCCGGATCCGCCGTACGCAAGGATGCGTCAGGCCCCGGCACCTGGGCGTTCGTGCCGGCCCGGCTGCCGAGCGGCGAGACAGTGGTCATCGATGCGGGCTTCGTCGAAAACACCATGCAGGATCGCAGCGTCGAGGATCGCGCGGTCAAGAAGCTCGTCACGGGGCAGGCGGTCTCGTTCACCGGCTATCTGCGCTTCCCCGAGTCACCTGGCTGGCTGACCCCGGCGGCGAACCGCGACAAGCGGCTGTGGTTCGTGCGCGATCACGTGGCGATCGCGAGCACGCTGGGCTGGGGCGCGGTTGCGCCGTTCTATGTCGATCTCGAGCAGCCGGCACCCGAGAACGGCATTCCGCGGCCGGGACCGCTCGACGTGCATCTCAGGGACGATCACCTGCAATACGCCATCACCTGGTTCACGCTTGCAGGCGCCGTGCTCATCGCCTTCGCCGTATGGGCAAGAGGGCGGCGACGGGGTTGAACTGCGAGGTCTCGCAGGGAGCCCAAGGCTATCGGACGCCTGAGCGAGCGCCTCGTCCTTCGAGACGACCGCTTCGCGGCCTCCTCAGGATGAGGCTGACTGGCAGCTGTGCCTGTCGAAATTGCCGCCACATACTCCGTCCTCATCCTGAGGGCCCGCCGCAGGCGGGCGTCTCGAAGGATGGCCGCAGTCGAGCTTCCAGCCATATTTTTCTTCATATGCGACAGCCCTGCCAGGGAACCCGGTATCGCCCGGGGTTTACCATTCACTGGACATTCACGAGTGTGGTCCTAAGCCGCCATCGTTTTTCCGCGGCAGACAGGATTGCAGCGTGAGCGATTTCGACCAGATGGGAATTGTCATCGACTGGGTGGATGCCTGCAGGAAGGGCGACCTCGCGACGCTTCTCGACCTCTATGCGGACGACGCCCAGGTCGAATGCACGTGTAACGGCACGCAGCGCTATCGCGGCCGGAGCGAGCTCGAAGCCTATTGGCAGCCGCGGCTCAGCGCTTTCTCGTCGGCCGGTTTCGGGTTGGAGGAAATCCATCCTGCACCCCACGGCGTCGATCTCGAATATTCCGTCGCCGGTGCGCTGCGCATTCGCGCCTCATTTTGTTTTAGCCCCGACGGCAAGATCCGCACCACCTTGTGCGAGCCGGCGCGACAGAACGCGCAGCTTGGCTGCGCGTGCTAGAGTTTCGGTTCTGATTGAATCAGAACCGAACTCTAGATTCTGTTTTGACGCGTTTTCTTCACGCGAACCGGTATCCACTTCGTTCGAAGCGCTTCAATCGTTGACCGGCGCCTCGCGTGCCGGTGCGGCGGGAAGGCGGCAGCGCACATAGGTCCTGGCGTCCACGCGCAGCAGTGACAGCGATCCGCTGAGCGCGCGCACGCGCTCATGCATGCCGGTCAGGCCGCGGCCGAACACATTGCCTTCGGGAAAGCCGCCGCCGTCGTCGGAAATCTCGATGACGATCGTCTCGCCGGCGAAGGTCGCCTGCACATGGGCATTGCTGGCGCCGGCATGGCGCAGCACGTTGGTCAGCGCTTCCTGAATCACGCGATAGACGGTCTGGGCCAGCGGCCCGTCGATCGCGTTGAGATCCGGATCAATCGTGTCCGTCAGGTTGATGGACGGCGCCTGCTTGCGAAAATTCCGGAGCAGCGTCTGCACACTGGTCTCCAGACCCAATTCCTCGATGTAGAGCGGTCGCAACCGGTCCAGGATGCGGCGGTTGGTCTGCTGGAGCGCCTCGACCGATTGCAACACATCCTGCGCCGAACTGCCGGGATTTCCCGCCGGGGGCGAGGCGTCGGCCAATGCGATCGTGCCGGCGCGGATGCTGAACAGCAGCGGACCGAGTTCGTCGTGCAGTTCGCGCGCGAGATCGCGCCGCTCATCGTCCTGGAGCGACACCAGCCGATGCAGCAGGTCGCGATTGTCCCGGCTCAATTGCGCCAGCGTTTCGGCCAGCGCGTTGGCTTCCTCGCAGCTTTGCCGGATTTCCGGCGGTCCTCCGACCGGGATCGGCGTTGCGTAGTCGCCGCGCCGCATCCGCGTGAGGCCTACGCCGAGATCTTGCAGTGGGCGCAGGGCCGATCCCGCGAAAACATAGGCAATGGTGCCGGTGAGCACCATCAGCATGGCAAGGAGGATGGTCAACGCGAGAAAGCCGATCCACTTCTCGAACAGGTCGGCCGACAGGTCCGGCCGGAAGACGAGATCGCCGACACGCTTGTCGTCGATCGTCACCGGAGCTGCTGCCTCCATGTCCGGAACGGTGAGCAGGTCGACAAACCATTGCGGGACGCCATGCGGCTTGCGCGGGCCGTCCCTCGCTGAGGACGCGGGACCCATCTCCGCGGCACGGAATTGGATATCGGAGGAGGTGTCCAGAGAATGGACAAAGGCGTCGAGCGTCTGCCGCGGATTGTTCGAGGTGCGCAGGGTGTTGTTGAGCGCGGCGGCAACGGTCTGGATCGAACGCCGCCCCGGCTCGTTCTCGTCCGCCAATTGGTCGGTCGCGAAGATCTGGAGCAGCACGCCGCTCATGATCAGCGCGGCGAGGAAGCTCATCCCGAGCGGCAGAAACAGTTGGGTCCTGAACGAGAAGCGGCGCCACATTAGGTCAATTCTAACGCGCATCGGTCGGATTTGCTCTTTCCATTTGTTCCCGTCGGTTTATGAGTCGAAAAACTAGAGAGTTACAATGCAAGATACTGCCAAGCCGGCGACCCGCGTCCTGATTGTCGACGACCATCCCGTGGTGCTGTCCGGTTGCCGCACCCTGTTCGCCTCCGACCATTCGATCCGGATCGACGAGGCGACCGACGCCAAATCCGGGCATCGCGCCTATGTCAGCAAGCGGCCCGACGTCACCGTGATTGACATCAGCCTGCCCGACGTCTCCGGCTTTGAATTGATGCGACGCATTCGCAAGGACGATCCCGACGCCAAGATCATCATGTTCAGCATGAACGACGATCCGGCCTTCGTGGTGCGGGCGGTCGAGCTGGGGGCGCAGGGCTACGTCTCCAAGGGCGACGATCCCCGGATCCTGCTCAAGGCGGTGCGCAAGGTGGTTGCGGGTGACAATTTCATTTCACCGCAGCTCGCGGAAGCCGTGACGTTTTCCGGCGCGGCGATCAAGGCCAATCCTGCCTCGCTGATGACGCCGCGAGAGCTCGAGATTCTTCGTCTGCTGGGGCGAGGCGACAAGATCGTCGAGGTCGCCGAGGCGCTCGGCATCTCCTACAAGACCGTCGCCAACACCACCTCCCTGCTCAAGCAGAAGCTCGGTGCCAAGAACCATTCCGACCTGATCCGGATCGCGGTGGAAATCGGGATGAACTGACGCCCGGGGGGCCGAACCGGCTGCTCCAGGATGCTGCCGGTTCGGCGGGCGGACCGGTCTCGGCGCACAGCCGGGCAATGCGTGGATAGCGCCGACACCATCCGCCGACACAATGGGCCCAGCCGTCGTTCGTTCCCGAACTCTCCGGCGGGAAATAACAGCAATGCGTGACGCATGGCCGCTGGTGAGCACTTGCTTGCGCCGAAACGCATCGGGAAAAACAGGAACATTTTCTCGCGCATCCCGTTTTGACCCTTGACGATTTCATGACAGGCGACGAAAGCTTGTGCGAACAGTTTTAGCGGGTCGGTGACCCCAAGAGGCTAAACCGGTCTGCACACAACGACAGACCTTCCAAGAGAGGGGGGGGGGGGGGGGGGCGGCCCGGGGGGGGGGGGGGCCCCGGCGGGGGGGGGGGGGGGGGTTTGTGTGGGGGGGGGGGGGGGGGGGGTGTGGGGGGGCGGAAACACAAAAAT
>NZ_JBVVPL010000035.1:55735-67313 GCF_055807615.1 Bradyrhizobium sp. MV1.5
CGGCCGCCCCCCCCCCCCCCCCCCGGGGCGCCCGCCCCCCGGCCCCCCCCCCCCCCGCCCCCCTCCCCCGACCCACACACCACCAATGCCGGGGGGGGGTCTTGCCCGCCCCCCTTTTCGTTGGCAGCCCCTTTTCGTTGGCAGCCCTTTTCATTGGAAGGGCTCAGTTGCGAAGCGGTTTGCTGATGCCGCAAAACACTTTATGGTGGCTCAAAGCCTCTGGCTGTTGACAAGTAATTTCGTAAAATCAAAGGCTTGCGGATCGAGCCCAGGCTCGGCCGGCCTTTGGAGGGCAGTTTGACTCGTTATATCTCGACCCGGGGCGAGGCCCCCGAACTCGGCTTCTGCGACGTGATGCTGACCGGGCTCGCCCGCGACGGCGGCCTGTATGTGCCGGCCACTTGGCCGCAACTCTCGACTGACGCCATCGCCGGCTTCTTCGGTCGTCCCTATTGGGAGGTCGCGGTCGAGGTGATCCGTCCCTTCGTCGCCGGCGAGATCTCGGACGCCGAGCTCGGCCGCATGGCGAACGAGGCCTACGCCACCTTCCGCCATCCGGCGGTGGTCCCGCTGCGCCAGATGGCGCCGCACCAGTTCGTGCTGGAGCTGTTCCACGGTCCGACGCTCGCCTTCAAGGACGTGGCGATGCAGCTGATCTCGCGGCTGATGGACCACGTGCTCGCCAAGCGCGGCCAGCGCACCACCATCGTGGTCGCGACCTCGGGCGACACCGGCGGTGCTGCGGTCGACGCGTTTGCGGGGCTCGAAAATGTCGATCTCATCGTGCTGTTCCCGCATGGCCGCATCTCCGAGGTGCAGCGGCGGATGATGACGACGACGGGCGCGGCCAACGTCCATGCGCTCGCCGTCGAGGGCAATTTCGACGATTGCCAGGCCATCGTGAAGGCGATGTTCAACAACCATCGCTTCCGCGATGCGACGTCGCTGTCCGGCGTCAATTCCATCAATTGGGCGCGCATCGTCGCCCAAGTGGTCTACTATTTCACCTCCGCCGTTGCCGTCGGCGCACCGGCGCGCGCGGTGGACTTCGTCGTGCCGACCGGCAATTTCGGCGACATCTTTGCCGGTTATGTCGCCAAGCGCATGGGTCTTCCGGTGCGGACCCTGGGCATCGCCGCCAACGTCAACGACATCCTGGCGCGCACGCTGAAGACCGGGATCTACGAGGTGCGCGAGGTCCACGCGACGGCGTCGCCGTCGATGGACATCCAGATCTCCTCGAATTTCGAGCGGCTGCTGTTCGAGGCTGGCGGGCGCGATGCTGCCGGCGTGCGCCGTCTGATGGATTCGCTGAAGCAATCGGGCCGCTTCGTGCTGCCCGATGCGACGCTGGCCGCGATCCGCGAGGGATTCGACGCAGGCCGGGCCGACGAGACCGAGACCGCGGCCGCGATCCGTGCCGCCTGGCGCGAGGCGGGCGAGCTGGTCGACCCCCACACCGCGGTCGCGCTTGCGGTCGCCGACCGCGACACCACGGACAGGACGGTTCCCAGCATCGTGCTGTCCACCGCCCATCCGGCCAAATTCCCCGATGCGGTCGAAGCGGCCTGCGGCCAGCGGCCGCAATTGCCGGCCTGGCTCGATGGTCTGATGACCAAATCCGAACACATGAAGGTGATGAAGAACGACCAGGCCGAGGTCGAGCGGTTCGTGCTGTCGGTCAGCCGCGCCGCGAAACAGGGAGTTGCCGGATGAGCGTCGAGATTTCCAAGCTTGCGTCCGGCCTGACTGTCGTCACCGACAAGATGCCTCATCTCGAGACCGCGGCGCTCGGCGTCTGGGCCGGCGTCGGCGGGCGTGACGAGAAGCCCAACGAGCACGGCATCTCGCATCTTCTGGAACATATGGCGTTCAAGGGCACCACGAAGCGCTCCTCGCGCGAGATCGTCGAGGAGATCGAGGCGGTCGGCGGCGACCTCAATGCCGGCACCTCGACCGAGACCACATCCTATTATGCGCGGGTGCTGAAGGCCGACGTGCCGCTCGCGCTCGACGTGCTCGCCGATATCCTGGCCAATCCCGCCTTCGAGCCCGACGAGCTCGAGCGCGAGAAGAACGTCATCGTGCAGGAGATCGGCGCGGCGCAGGACACGCCAGACGACGTCGTCTTCGAGCATCTCAACGAGCTCTGCTATCCCGACCAGCCGATGGGCCGCTCGCTGCTCGGCACCGCGAAGACCTTGCGCGCCTTCAGCCGCGACTCCTTGCGCGACTATCTGTCGACGCATTACCGCGGGCCGGACATGGTGGTGGCGGCAGCCGGCGCGGTCGATCACAAGCAGGTGGTCGCCGAGGTCGAGCAGCGCTTTGCCAGTTTTGACGGGACAGCGGGTCCCAAGCCGCAACCCGCACAGTTCGGCAAGGGCGGCACCAAGGTGGTGCATCGCGAGCTCGAGCAGGCGCATCTGACGCTGGCGCTGGAGGGCGTGCCGCAGACCGATCTGTCGCTGTTCTCGCTCCAGGTCTTCACCAATATCCTCGGCGGCGGGATGTCGTCGCGGCTGTTTCAGGAGGTGCGCGAGAAGCGCGGCCTCTGTTACTCGATCTATTCGTTCCACGCGCCCTATACCGACACCGGCTTCTTCGGCCTCTACACCGGCACCGATCCGGCCGATGCCCCCGAGATGATGGAGGTCGTGGTCGATATCATGAATGATTCGGTCGAGACCCTGACCGAGGTCGAGATCGCGCGGGCCAAGGCGCAGATGAAGGCGGGTCTGCTGATGGCGCTGGAGAGCTGTTCGTCCCGTGCCGAGCAGCTCGCCCGGCATGTGCTGGCCTATGGCCGGCCCCAGACCGCCGAGGAGCTGGTGGCCCGGATCGACGCCGTCAGCGTCGAATCGACCCGGGATGCGGCGCGTGCGCTGCTTTCGCGCAGCCGCCCTGCGGTTGTCGCATTGGGCAGTGGCAGGGGTCTGGACACGGCGGTGTCTTTTGCGGAAGGATTGACCCGGGCACGCGCCAAGGCGCGGCTGCATTAGGAGCCGCGCACGGGTTGATCCGTCCCGGGAAGCATCACCATGGCCCTCTTTCGCCTGCCATCCAGTGGACCCGCCGCTCTCGCGCCGCGCGGCAACGGCCTGTTGCTACGCGCGCCGCAGATGTCGGATTTCCTGCAATGGGCCCATCTGCGCGAGTCCAGCCGCGATTACCTGACGCCCTGGGAGCCGATCTGGCCGTCGGACGATCTCACGCGCTCCGGTTTCCGCCGTCGCCTGCGGCGCTATTCCGAGGACATCGCGGCGGACCGATCCTATCCCTTTCTGATCTTCCGGGAGCTCGACGGCGCCATGGTCGGCGGCATCACGCTCGCCAATGTCCGCCGCGGCATCGTCCAGGCCGGCACCATCGGCTATTGGGTCGGCAAGCCCCACGCCCAGCGCGGCTACATGACGGCCGCGCTGCGGGTGCTGCTGCCGACGCTGTTCGGCGAGCTCAATCTGCACCGGGTCGAGGCCGCCTGCATCCCGACCAATGCGCCCTCGATCCGGGTGCTGGAGAAGTGCGGTTTCTCCCGTGAGGGGCTGGCGCGCCGCTATCTCTGCATCAACGGGATCTGGCAGGACCATCTTCTGTTCGGCCTGCTGCACGAGGATTTCCGCGGCTGAGCCCGTTCATTCATGTGACCAAAGTCTGCTGTGTGCCTGCCTTGGGTTCGCCGGTTTTGACGATATAACGGCGCAAGCCGGCCGGTGATCGGCCGGGATGTCGTCATGGAGTATGGGGCGTTGAGGGTGCAGGAGCTTCGGTCATCGCGAAATGCGTTGCGGCGGGGGGCAGCGGTCGCGCTGGCGTTGTCGGTTGCGCTTGTCTCCGTCTCGCCGGTTGCGGCGCAGTCGCTGACCGATCGATTCAAGGGCCTGTTCGGCGGCAAGTCGGACGAGCCGGCCCAACCCAAGCCGGCGCCTGCGCCAGGCCAGCCGGCGGCTGATGACGATCTTGATTGCCCGCAGGTCACGGTGCGTGCCGGAGCTTCCACCTACGCGGTCGGTGCCACCGGCAAGCCGGCCATCGGCAATGAGATCCGCTTCCAGGCCACCATCACCAAGATGGCGCGCGAATGCGCCCGCAATGGCGGCGATATCACGGCCCGGATCGGCATCCAGGGCCGCGTCATTGCCGGTCCCGCCGGCGCGCCTGCGAGCGTCGAGGTACCGCTGCGCGTCGCCGTGGTGCAGGGCGGCATCGGCGAGAAGGTGATCGCCTCCAAGGCCTACCGGACCACGGTCGGAATGTCGGAGGGCGGCAGCGTGCCGTTCACCTTCGTGGCTGAAGATCTGGTCTATCCGATGCCTTCGGCCAAGGACGCCGACAGCTACATCTTCTATGTCGGCTTCGATCCGCAGGCGCTCTCGCCCGCGCCGAAGGCGCGGGCGAAGAAGAAGTAACCACGTAAGGATAGTCGTCATGCTCCGCGAAGGCGGGCATCCAGTACGCCGCGGCGTCTCGACTGATCAGGACTGTCTCTGGAATACTGGATCGCCCGCTTTCGCGGGCGATGACATCAGATTTGCCGATGCAGTGCCCGACAAACAAAAAAGCCGGCGCTCATCGCGCCGGCTTTTTTGATGGGTGAAGGCGAGATCCCTCAGTTCAGCTTCTGCCTGACTTCGGTGATGCCCTTGGCGAGCAGATCGTCGGCGACCTGGCCCCTGACCGACTGCGACAGGATCGTGGAGGCGGCCTGGACGGCGGCTTCCGCGGCTGCGGCGCGAACATCGGCCACCGCCTGGGCCTCGGCGAGCGCGATCTTGCCCTCCGCGGTCTTGGTGCGGCGAGCGACGAAATCTTCCACCTTGGCCTTGGCCTCGATTGCGATGCGCTCGGCTTCGCTCTTCGCGTTCGCGATGATGTCGGCGGCCTCGCGTTCGGCCGAGGCGGTGCGCGCCTTGTAGTCGGCGAGCACCTTGGCGGCTTCCTGCTTGAGGCGCGTCGCGTCGTCGAGCTCGGCCTTGATGCGATCGGCGCGATGGTCGAGCGCAGTCATGGCCTTCTTGAAGACCCCGAGATAGCCGAACACGACCATGAGGATCACGAAGGCGATGGCGACCCAGGTTTCAGGATCGAAGAACATATCGATTAACCCTTCAAGGACGCATCAACGGCGGCATTGACCAACGCCGCGTCCGGAACCACGCCGGTGAGCTGCTGCACGATGGTGCCTGCCGCATCGGCCGCGATGCCGCGGACGTTGCTCATGGCGGTCGCACGGGTCGAGGCGATGGTCTTCTCCGCCTCGGCGAGCTTCGCCGCCAATTGCTCTTCCAGCGCCTTGCGCTCGGCGTCCGCCTGCGCATTCGCCTTGTCGCGGGACTCGTTGCCGATGGCCTGCGCGCGCGAGCGTGCTGAAGCAAGCTCGCTTTCATAGGCCTTCAGCGCCGCCTCGGACTGGTCCTTCAGCTTCTGCGCTTCGGCGAGGTCGCCCTCGATCTTGTTCTGACGCGCCTCGATCGCACCGCCGACGCGCGGCAGAGCGAGCTTGGACACGATCACGTAAAGCGCGACGAAGAAGATCGCGAGCGACACCAGCTGCGAAGCATAGGTGCCGCTCTCGAACGGCGGAAAACCGCCACCGTGACCGCCTTCGGACCCGGTGTGGGCGCCCGCCGCCGGACCTTTTGCGCCGCCATGACTTTCAGCCATGGATTACTCCTGTTGCTGTCATGCGCGTCGCTTCGGTCGAAGCGGCGCGAAAAATCGTCCTCAGAGCGGAACGAACAGCAGCAGCAGCGCGATCAGCAGCGAGAAAATGCCGAGCGCTTCGGTCACGGCGAAGCCGAAGATCAGATTGCCGAACTGGCCCTGAGCGGCCGAGGGGTTGCGAACGGCTGCGGCGAGGTAGTTGCCGAAGATCACGCCGACGCCGACGCCCGCGCCGCCCATGCCGATGCATGCGATGCCCGCGCCGATAAGTTTTGCTGCTGCCGGATCCATTTTAGACTCCTTGGAAGAAAGATTGGGTTTTGGGTGGAAATTCCCCGGACCGCTCAGTGTCCCGGATGAATGGCGTCGTTGAGGTAGATGCAGGTCAGGATCGCAAACACATAGGCTTGCAGGAACGCGACCAGAATCTCGAGAGCGTACAGCGCGACCGTGAGCGCCAGCGGCAGCACGCCACCGACCCAGCCGAGGGCGCCGAGCGAGAAGCCGAGCATGGCGACGAAGCCCGCGAACACCTTCAGCGCGATGTGGCCGGCCAGCATGTTGGCGAACAGACGGACGCTGTGGGAGACCGGCCGCAGGAAGAACGACAGGATCTCGATGAACATCACCAGCGGCAGGATGTAGCCGGGGACGCCGTGGGGCACGAAGATCGAGAAGAATTTCAGGCCGTTCTTGGCAACGCCGTAGATCAGCACCGTGAAGAAGACCAGCAGCGCGAGCGCCGCGGTGACGATCAGATGGCTCGAGATCGTGAAGGTGTAGGGGATGATGCCGACCAGGTTCGAAACGCAGATGAACATGAACAGCGAGAAGATCAGCGGGAAGAACTTCATGCCTTCCGCGCCGGCCGTCGAGCGGATGGTCGAGGCCACGAACTCGTAGGAGATCTCGGCGACCGACTGCAGGCGGCCGGGAACCAGCTGCGTGCCGCTGGCGAGCATCAGGATCGAGATGATCGCGACCGCCACCAGCATGTAGAGCGACGAATTGGTGAAGGCGATCGTGTGGTTGCCGATATGGCCCAGGGTGAAGAGAGGCTCGATGTTGAACTGGTGGATCGGATCGATTTTCATCAGCGCGGCATCTCTTGGTCTGCCGGGCGATGCCGGCGGGTCTCGGTCTGCCGGTCGGGCCCGGCCCGTACCGGCACGAGCCGGCACGATCATTCCTCTCCTGGTGTGGACCGCCTAAGAACCACCGCGCCTGTTTTGACCCGCGCCTGCCGTTCTCACCACATTCACCACGCCGGCGACGAAGCCAAGCAGCAGGAACACGATGAATCCGAAAGGCGACGTCGACAGCAAGCGGTCGAAACCCCAGCCAATCCCCGCTCCGACAACGACCCCGGCGACCAACTCGGAGGATAACCGGAAACCAAGCGCCATCGCCGAGGCTCTGGCCGCTCTGTCCTCACCGTCACCTGCGGGTTGCTCGGTCTTGACGTGGCGGCCGCGAAATTCGGACAACCGCTGATCAAGATTTCCGAGCCGATCGGAAAGCGCAGCTTCCTCGGGCGATCTATCGCGATCTCCATTCTCGCCGTGTCCCGTGCCCTGTGTCATGCAACGAAGACCCGAAACGCCGCGGCTGAATGGAAATTACGCCCGCCACCCTCAAAAGCCGCGCGGACCATACTGATGGCCCATAATCAAGTCAAGCCAAGTCACGATTGTGTCCATTCCCGTTAAGTGTCTGATTTATTTGAAAATATCGGCGCGAACGGCAGCGCTGCACACAGCGTGACGCCGCACCGCAGCAGGTCTCCGCTTGATCGGCGGACGCCGTCGCCATTTTGCCCGGCTGCCGGGATCAAAGGGGGCGCCGCGATCGTTCATGTCAAAGGCGCGTTTTGGGCGGCAGATCGCCTCGCCGGGGTGTAGAATTTGCGAGAAGCGCCACCTTGATGAGCGCCACCTTTATGAGTGCCACCTTCAAGAGTGCTACCTGCGCGTCGTGGCGGAGAACGCGATGAGACCAGCGAATTCATCCACAGCATCATGGCTCGCGGCGGCGGCGTTCGCCGCGGCGATGGCCATCAGCGCCGGCTGCCTTGCCGCGCAATCCGCGCCCGACAGCGAAAACGGCCGCTACAGCATGACCCCCATCCCCGAGGGCGTGCTGCGGCTCGACACCCGCACCGGGACGGTGTCGACGTGCACCAAGAGCAGCGCCGGCTGGGCCTGCTACGCGGTGCCCGATGAACGTGCCGCGCTCGACGCCGAGATCGGCAGGCTCCAGGCCGAAGTCGAGACGCTGAAGGGACGGCTCGCGGCGGGGCCGACGGTGTCGGGCAAGATCGACGAGGCACTGCCGAAAACCGATCCGCTCAAGAAGGCGGAGCCGCAAGCACGAGAACCAAAGGCCGCCGAGGGCGAGCGCAGGATCGAGATCCCGCTGCCGAGCGACCAGGACGTCGATCGCGTGATGTCGTTCCTGGAAAGGGCCTGGCGTCGGCTGATCGACATGGCCAACCGCGTGCAGAAGGACGTGTCGGGGAAGATTTAGCGGCTCCCTCGGTATCGTAACGGAGTCCCCATGACATCAGCCAAATCCATCTCGCGCTCGGCGCCGTCGTCAGGGCCGGCCACCACCATCGCATCGTCGCTGCTGACCGTGCAGACGCCGGGGCGCGGCTTCAGCGACCTCACCGCCGAGGCGGCGCGGTTCATCGCCGACGTTCATGCGCGGGACGGCGTGCTCACGCTGTTCATCCGTCACACCTCGGCGTCTCTGACAATTCAGGAGAATGCCGACCCGTCGGTGCTGGTCGACCTCACTACGGTGCTGGCGCGGCTCGCGCCCGACGATGAAGATGCGGGCTGGACTCACGACACCGAAGGGCCGGACGACATGCCGGCGCATATCAAAACCATGCTGACCCAGACATCGCTCCAGGTGCCGGTGCTGAACGGCAGGCTCGCGCTTGGCACCTGGCAGGCGATCTATTTGATCGAGCATCGCGCCCGCCCGCACCGGCGCGAGGTGGTGCTGCAATTCATCGGCGGCAATCAGTAGAGCGTCTTCGAGCGAAGTGGATCCCGGTTCGCGTCAAGAAAACGCGTCAAAACAAACAATTCCGGAGCTCAAAACAAAACCGGCCGCGGAGACCGCGGCCGGTTGGTGTTGATCTCGATCTGCGTCGATCAGGTCGACTTGATATCGACGTCCTTGGTCTCCGGCAGGAAGAACAAGCCGATCACGACGGTAATCGACGCGAAGATGACCGGATACCAGAGGCCCGCATAGATATCGCCCGTCGAGGCCACGATGGCGAAGGCGGTCGCCGGCAGCAGGCCGCCGAACCAGCCGTTACCGATGTGGTAGGGCAGCGACATCGAGGTGTAGCGGATGCGGGTCGGGAACAGTTCGACCAGCATCGCGGCGATCGGGCCGTAGACCATGGTGACGAAGATCACCAGGACGAACAGCAGTCCGACGACCGCCGCCACCTGCGGACGGAAGATGTCGAACGGATGCGCCATCTTTACGATGCCCGCATCGCCGGCCTTCGGATAGCCGGCTGCCTGCACGGCGGCGAGGACCGCCGGATTGCCGTCCTTGGCGTTGGCGTAGGGAACTTCCTTGCCGTTGACCATCACCTTCACGCCGGAGCCGGCCGCACCTGGCGTGGTCCCGTACTTGACCGACGACTGCGACAGGTAGGCACGTGCGGTGTCGCAAGGCGAGGTGAAGACGCGGGTGCCGACCGGGTTGAACAGGTCGCCGCAGCCTTTCGGATCTGCCACCACGTCAACCTTGATCGACTCGATCGCCTTCTCCAGCGCCGGGTTGGCGTTGGTGGTGATCATCTTGAAGATCGGGAAGAAGGTCAGCGCCGCGATCAGACAGCCGCCGAGGATGATCGGCTTGCGGCCGATCCTGTCGGAGAGCATGCCGAACACGATGAAGAAGCCGGTGCCGAACAGGAGCGACCAGGCGATCAGCAGGTTGGCGGTGTAGCCGTCGACCTTGAGGATCGATTGCAGGAAGAACAGCGCGTAGAACTGGCCGGTGTACCAGACCACGCCCTGGCCCATCACGCCGCCAAGCAGCGCCAGCAGCACGAGCTTGCCGTTCTGCCAGTTGCCGAAGGCTTCCGTCAGCGGGGCCTTCGAGCTCTTCCCCTCGTCCTTCATCTTTTGGAAGATCGGGGATTCGTTGAGGCGAAGCCGGATCCAGACCGAGACGCCAAGCAGCAGCACCGAGACCAGGAACGGAATGCGCCAGCCCCAGGCCGCGAAGTCGGGTTCGCCGAGCGCGGAGCGCGTAAACAGGATCACCAGCAGCGACAGGAACAGGCCGAGCGTCGCCGTGGTCTGGATGAAGGAGGTGTAGTAACCGCGCTTGCCGTTCGGAGCATGCTCCGCGACATAGGTCGCCGCACCGCCATACTCACCGCCGAGCGCCAGGCCCTGGGCGAGACGCAGCGCGATCAGAATGATCGGGGCCGCGATGCCGATGGTCGCCGCGTTGGGCAGCAGGCCGACGATGAAAGTCGACAGACCCATGATCAGGATGGTGACGAGGAAGGTGTATTTGCGGCCGACGATGTCGCCGACACGGCCGAACACGATCGCGCCGAACGGGCGCACCAGGAAGCCCGCCGCGAAGGCCAGCAGCGCGAAGATGTCGCGGGTTGCCGGCGGATAGGCCGAGAAGAACTGCGCGCCGATGATGCCGGCCAGCGAACCGTAGAGATAGAAATCGTACCACTCGAAGACGGTACCGAGCGAGGAGGCGAGAATGACGAACCGTTCGTCCTTCGTCATCCCTCCCGCGCCTGCTTGAGACACAGCCATTGTCGACATGTTGAGTCGCTCCCCGAAAAATCGTTTCCTCGCGCCCTGGATGCCCGGTCATGCCGGATCAACCCAAGCCTTGCCCCCAAGGTAACATTGCCGTGAAACCCGCCCCAATACGACTTTCGGCCTTTCGCACTGACGCGCACCTGACGCCGCGGGCGTTCCATTCGGCAACATAGTGCCGACCTGTGGATTAACCCCGTTGCCGCAAAGGGATAATGTCCACTTGCATGCCACGGCTGGTCGGGAAACAATTGACCCAAGGGCCTGCGCCGGCTTACTGGCCCGGTGCGATTGCCAGCAAGAGAACGATGAACGCTCCCTCGACCCATCTCGTCATTGCCGATGACCACCCGCTGTTCCGCGACGCGCTGCGGCAGGCGGTGGCGGGCGTCCTGAGCTCGGCCAGGATCGACGAGGCTGGATCGTTCGAGGATTTGACCAAGCTTTTGGAACAGACCTCCGACGTCGACCTGATCCTGCTCGACCTCTCGATGCCCGGGATCTCCGGCTTTTCAGGCCTGATCTATCTGCGCGCGCAATATCCGGCGATCCCGGTGGTGATCGTTTCCGCTTCCGACGACAGCGCTACGATCCGCCGCTCGCTCGATTTCGGCGCTTCCGGTTTCATTCCGAAGCGATTCGGCGTCGAGACCCTGCGCGACGCCATTCTCAAGGTAATGGAAGGCGAGGTCTGGGTTCCCGCCGACACCGATCTGTCGGCCGTCGCCGATCCCGACATGACGCGCCTGCGTGACCGGCTGGTGACGCTGACGCCCCAGCAGGTCCGGGTCCTGATGATGCTGTCGGAGGGGTTGCTCAACAAGCAAATCGCCTATGAGCTCGGCGTCTCCGAGGCCACCATCAAGGCGCACGTCTCGGCGATCCTGCAAAAGCTCGGCGTCGAAAGCCGGACGCAGGCGGTGATTGCCGCCGCAAAGATCGCCGGCGGCCAGTGGAAGCAGGGCACCCCGGCGGGGTGAGGCTGTAGCGAGGGCCTCTTGCAGCCTGTAGCGCGGCTGGGAGGACGGCCAACCAGGGGCCCCACATAGGCGAGAGAGGGCGAAAACCCCCGAAAAAAATGGGAAAAA
>NZ_JBVVPL010000036.1:0-40976 GCF_055807615.1 Bradyrhizobium sp. MV1.5
CCCCCCCCCGCCCCCCCCCGCCCCCCCCCCCCCCCCCCCCCCCCCCCCCCCCCCCCCCCCCCCCCCCCCCCCCCCCCGGGACCCTTTCCCGACGGAGGACATCGATGTTCGGCGACTACTCGCTTGGTGACCTTGGCTCCATCTTCGTCATGCAGGGCTTTGCAGGACTGATCCTGTTCTCCGTCTACGTCCTGATGGCGCTGGGTCTTGCGATCATCTTCGGCCAGATGGGCGTCATCAACATGGCCCATGGCGAGTTCATGATCCTTGGGGCCTACGTCACCTGGATGACCTCGAGTTTCTTCCAATCCAATTTGCCGAGCCTGTTCAGCGGCTACTTCTTTCTCGCGATGATCCTGGCCTTTGTCGCATCCGGTGCGCTGGGGATGCTGGTGGAGTGGGTGCTGATACGGCATCTCTACAAGCGCCCGCTCGACACGCTGCTTGCGACTTGGGGCCTCAGCCTGATCCTGCAACAGGCCTATCGCTCCGTGTTCGGCGCGCGCGAGGTCGGCGTCGAGCTGCCGCAATGGATGCTTGGCTCGCTGCACGTGACCGACAGCATCGAAGTGCCGATCAACGGTGTCTTCGTGATGTGCCTCACCCTCCTGATCACCGTCGGCGTCGCCTACGTGATGTACAAATCGCGCTGGGGTCGGCAGGTGCGCGCCGTCGTGCAGAACCGCATCATGGCCGGTGCCGTCGGCATCAACACCGAAAAGGTGGATCGCTACACTTTCGGCCTCGGCTGCGGCATTGCCGGTGTCGCCGGGAGCGCCTTTACGATGATCGGCTCGACCGGGCCGACCTCCGGACAGCTCTACATCGTCGATACGTTCCTGGTGGTCGTGTTCGGCGGCGCGGCAAGCCTGCTCGGCACCATCGCATCGGCCTTCTCGATCTCGCAGACCCAATCCACCCTCGAGTTCTTCATGTCGGGCTCGATGGCCAAGGTACTGACGCTGCTCGCCGTTGTCGGAATCCTGATGCTGCGGCCGCAGGGGCTGTTCGCCCTCAAGGTTCGCAAGTGAGAAACTGGGGCTGATGCAATGACCGACAATCGCTTCTTCAATCGATCGGAGCTCATCGGAATTCTGGTGCTCGCGGTCTTCCTGGTGGTGGTGCTGCCGCTCACGCTCGATGTCTTCAGGCTCAACCTGGTCGCAAAATACCTGACTTACGCTTTCGTCGCGCTGGGGCTGGTGGTCTGCTGGGGTTATGGCGGCATTCTCAGCCTTGGCCAAGGCGTGTTCTTTGGGCTCGGCGGCTACTGCATGGCGATGTTTCTCAAGCTCGAAGCCTCGAGCGTGGAGAACACCAAGATCCAGTCGACCCCCGGCATTCCCGATTTCATGGACTGGAATCAGATCACCGCGCTGCCGCTGTTCTGGAAGCCTTTCAGCAGCCTGACCTTCACGATCGCCGCCATCATTCTCGTCCCCGGCATATTTGCTCTCATCATCGGCACTGCGATGTTCAAGCGCCGTGTCGGCGGCACGTATTTCGCCATCATAACGCAGGCGGTCGCGGCCATCCTGACCATCCTGATCGTGGGCCAGCAGGGCTACACCGGCGGCATCAACGGCATGACCGATTTGCGGACGCTGAAAGGATGGGACATCCGTCCCGACCACGCCAAAATCGTGCTGTATTTCTTCGAGGTCGGGTGCCTGTTTGCCTGCATCATGATCGCGCAATTCGTCCGGCACTCCAAGCTCGGGCGCATCCTGGTCGCGATGCGGGAGAAGGAGGACCGCGTCCGCTTCTCCGGCTACAGCGTCGCCAACTTCAAGATCTTCGCCTTCTGCGTCGCCGCCGTGTTCGCCGCAATCGGCGGCGCCATGTTCGCCCTCAATGTCGGCTTCATGTCGCCGTCCTTCGTCGGCATCGTGCCGTCAATCGAAATGGTGATCTACACGGCGGTTGGCGGCCGCTTGTCGATCCTCGGCGCGGTCTACGGCACGCTGCTGGTCAATTTCGCCAAGACCAGTCTGTCGGAAACCTTTCCCGAATTGTGGCTGTTCGGACTGGGCGGGCTGTTCATCGCCGTCGTGCTGGCCTTTCCCAACGGCCTTGCCGGGATCTGGGGCGATTATGTGCAGCCGCGCATCGACAGCCTGATCTCGTCGCGCAAACCGAAACCCGAAGGCTGGACCGACAGCTCGGTCGCCGACGGCGCCCCGGCCGAGTGAGGAGATCATCATGCTCTTAGGTCATCACGATGCCGATGCCATGCTGGCGGTGAGGAGATAGATCATGCTCGTCGGTCATCAGCCCAAGGAATTCCTGCTCGCCGTCGAAGCGCTGACCGTGTCGTTCGACGGGTTCAAGGCGGTCAACGATCTCTCATTCTATGTGGATGAGAACGAGATCCGCGTCATCATCGGTCCCAACGGCGCCGGCAAGACCACCGTGCTCGACCTGATCTGCGGCAAGACCAAAGCGACCTCCGGTTCGATCCAGTTCCGCGGCAAGGAGCTGACGCGGATGAGAGAGAACGAGATCGTCAAAACCGGGGTCGGTCGCAAATTCCAGAACCCGTCGATTTACGACGATCTCACGGTGTTCGAGAATCTGGAAATCTCCTATCCGCGCGGACGCTCGGTGTTCGGGGCGCTGACCTTCACGCGCGACGCCGCCGTACGCGACCGGGTGCATGAGGTCGCCGAGATGATCTTCCTGAAGGATCGGCTGAACGTGAATGCCGATCTGCTCAGCCACGGCCAGAAGCAATGGCTCGAGATCGGCATGCTGCTGATCCAGGACCCGGACCTGCTAATGCTCGACGAGCCGGTCGCCGGCATGAGCGTGTCCGAGCGCGCCAAGACCGCCGAGCTGCTCAACCGCATCATCAAAAACCGCTCGGTGCTCGTCATCGAGCACGACATGAAGTTCGTCGAGGACATCGCGCACAAGGTCACCGTGCTTCACCAGGGCCAGATCCTGTCGGAAGGGACCATGGAGAAGGTGAAGAACGACCCCAAGGTCGTCGAAGTTTATCTCGGTCACTAAGGAGCGCGACGATGCTGGCTATTTCTGATCTTCACGTCGCCTACGGCCAGAGCGAGGTGCTGCACGGGCTCAACGTCAAGGTCGCGCCCAACGAGATCGTGGCGATCATGGGCCGCAACGGCATGGGCAAGACCACGCTGATGAAATCGCTGATGGGCATCCTGCCGGCGAAGAGCGGCTCGGTGACCATGGACGGTGCCGAGCTCGGCAGCCAGCCGAGCTACGAGCGGGTGGCCAAGGGCCTCGCCTATGTGCCGCAGGGCCGCATGATCTTCTCGACCATGACGGTGAAGGAGAACATCGAGACCGGCCTCGTGGTCTCCGGCGGAACTGAGGTCCCTGGTGACATCTACGAACTGTTTCCGGTGCTGCTGGAGATGAAGGACCGCCGCGGCGGCAATCTCTCCGGCGGCCAGCAGCAACAACTTGCGATCGCGCGCGCGCTGGCGACCAAGCCAAAAGTGCTGCTGCTGGACGAGCCGACCGAAGGAATCCAGCCGTCGATCATCAAGGAGATGGCGCGCACGCTCAAGCGCATCCGCGATGAGAAGGGGCTTTCGATCGTCGTGTCCGAGCAGGTCCTGAGCTTCGCACTCGATATCGCCGACCGCGTGCTGGTGATCGAGAACGGCGAGATCGTCCGCGACGATCCGCGCGACGCCGTCGATGCCGCGCAGGTCTCGAAATATCTGTCCGTCTAACCAACCGTGTAAAAGGGGAGCATCTCGATGCCAGAGACACTGATCAAGGTCGATCTCACCAAATCGGCCTATGAAAATGACATGGTGCATAACCGCTGGCACCCCGACATTCCGATCGTGGCCTGGGTCAATCCAGGCGACGACTTCATCATCGAGACTTATGACTGGACCGGCGGTTTCATCAAGAACAACGATTCCGCCGACGACGTGCGCGACATCGATCTATCGATCGTGCACTTCCTCTCGGGCCCGATCGGCGTCAAGGGCGCCGAGCCCGGCGACCTCCTCGTCGTCGATCTGCTCGACGTCGGTCCGATGAAGGAGAGCATGTGGGGCTTCAACGGCTTCTTCTCCAAGCAGAACGGCGGCGGCTTCCTCACGGATCATTTCCCGCTGGCGCAGAAGTCGATCTGGGACATCAAGGGCCTCTACACCTCGTCGCGGCATATTCCGGGCGTCAATTTCGCCGGCCTGATCCATCCTGGCCTGATCGGCTGTCTGCCCGATCCGAAGATGCTGGATACCTGGAACAAGCGCGAGGCCGAGCTGATCGCGACCAATCCGACCCGCGTGCCCGGCCTCGCCAATCCGCCGTTCGCGCCGACCGCCCATGGCGGCCGCGCCAAGGGCGACGTCAAGGACAAGATCGGCGCCGAAGGCGCGCGGACCGTGCCGCCGCGGGAGCATGGCGGCAATTGCGACATCAAGGACCTTTCGCGCGGCTCGAAGATCTACTTCCCGGTCTACGTACCCGGTGCTGGTCTCTCGATGGGCGATCTGCACTTCAGCCAGGGCGACGGCGAGATCACCTTCTGCGGCGCGATCGAGATGGCGGGCTGGCTGCATTTGAAGGTCGAGGTGATCAAGGACGGCATGGCGAAGTACGGTGTCAAGAATCCGATCTTCAAGCCGTCGCCGATCACGCCGAATTACAAGGACTATCTGATCTTCGAGGGCATTTCGGTCGACGAGGCCGGCAAGCAGCACTATCTCGACGTCACCATCGCCTATCGCCAGGCCTGCCTGAATGCGATCGAATATCTGAAGAAGTTCGGCTACTCCGGTGCCCAGGCCTATTCGATCCTCGGCACGGCACCGGTTCAGGGCCACATCTCCGGCGTGGTCGACGTGCCCAATGCCTGCGCCACGCTATGGCTACCGACGGAGATCTTCGACTTCGACGTGATGCCGTCCTCGGCAGGACCTATCAAGCACATCAAGGGCGATATCCAGATGCCGATCTCACCCGACAAATAATCCCTGCGTGACGGGGTGCGGGACGGTGTATCTGCCGCCCCGCATCCGCCGCGGCAGTTCTCTCACAGACAACAGCGTAGGGATGATGCGATGCCGGTCTATGAATATCTCTGTGACGGTTGCGGTCCGTTCAAGGATATGCGCCCGATGGCCGAATGCGACGATCCGCAGGTCTGCCCACAATGTGAAATCATGGCGCCGCGCGTTATCCTGACCGCCCCGAACTTCTTCTGCATGCCGTCGGAGACCCGCAAGGCTCACGCCGTCAACGAGCGCAGCACGCACGCGCCGCAGACGCTGGCGCAATACAAGGCCTCGCACGGTCCCGGTTGCGGCTGCTGCTCCACGGGAAAAAACTCATCGGACAAGAAAAAGCCGGCGCGGCTGGTGACCAAGACCAGAAGCGGCGCCAAGGGCTTCCCTACCGCGCGGCCCTGGATGATCAGTCACTGATTTACCCGGCTCTCCCAAACAGAAACAGAGTAGAGGAGCAATTCAAATGCTTCACGGTGACATCTCCAGCAGCAACGACACCGTCGGCGTCGCGGTGGTCAACTACAAGATGCCCCGCCTGCACACCAAGGCCGAGGTGCTCGACAACGCCCGCAAGATCGCCGACATGGTGATGGGCATGAAGACCGGCCTTCCCGGCATGGATCTGGTGATTTTCCCGGAATACTCGACCCAGGGCATCATGTACGATTCCAAGGAGATGTATGAGACCGCTTGCGCGGTGCCCGGTGAAGAGACCGCGATTTTTGCGGAAGCCTGCCGCAAGGCCAAGGTGTGGGGCGTATTCTCGCTGACCGGCGAGCGCCACGAGGAGCATCCGAACAAGGCGCCCTACAACACCCTGATCCTGATGAACGACCAGGGTGAGATCGTGCAGAAGTACCGCAAGATCATGCCGTGGGTGCCGATCGAGGGCTGGTATCCCGGCAATTGCACCTATGTCTCCGACGGCCCGAAAGGGATGAAGGTCAGCCTGATCATCTGCGACGACGGCAACTTCCCGGAGATCTGGCGCGACTGCGCCATGAAGGGGGCCGAGTTGATCGTGCGCTGCCAGGGCTACATGTATCCGGCCAAGGAGCAGCAGGTCATGATCTCCAAGGCGATGGCGTGGGCCAACAACGTCTATGTCGCGGTCGCCAACGCCGCCGGCTTCGACGGGGTCTATTCCTATTTCGGTCACTCCGCGATCATCGGTTTCGATGGCCGCACCCTCGGTGAGTGCGGCGAGGAGGACTACGGCATCCAATATGCCCAGCTGTCGAAGCATCTGATCCGCGATGCGCGCCGCAACGGCCAGTCGCAGAACCATCTCTACAAGCTGGTCCATCGCGGCTACACCGGCATGATCAATTCCGGCGAAAGCCCGCGCGGCGTCGCCGCCTGCCCCTATGATTTCTACAAGAACTGGATCGCCGATCCCGAGGGCACAAGGGACATGGTCGAGGCGATGACGCGTGCGACGCCCGGGACCGCCGAATGCCCGATCGACGGCATCCCCAATGAAGCGGCGCCGAGCAACTACTGAGCCATGGCTGCATCGACCACCCGGTCCTGCGCCGGCACGGGCGTCGTGCACAACGCGTGCTGAGGGTCTACCGTTTCTGCCGCGCCGGCTTGCGCGGCGGTCGCGGAGCGGCAGCCGGTGTGGGTGTCCCGCTCATCTTGTTGGCGGCCTCGCTGACGTCGAGCAGTGAGCGACGGATGTCCTCGAGGAAGTTTGCCGATTTCTTTCTCATGGTGTCGGCGAGCTCGTGCAATCCCTGGATCTTTTCGAACAGCTCATCCGCCTTGCCGTCGGCAAAGCCGGGCACGACGCCTTCGATCTTTGTGACCGCCTTGTCGAAGCCCGCGAAGGCGCTGTCGACCTTGGCCATGACGGAATCGATTTCGCCGCCCTTGCTCCTGAGATCGGCGGTGTAGTTCTCGAACGTGCGCAGGCCCTCCTTGATCGCCGGTGCGTTGCTGACGATTGTGCGGTCGACACTATGCAGGGTGTCGACGATAGATTCGGCGTCGCTGAGATCGGCGGTCAGCACGGGGACGCCGTCCGAGTCCAGCGGCACTGGCGGCGCGGAGGGCGCGCCACCGATCAGCGAGACCGCGGCGACGCCGGTGAGACCCTGGAACTCGATGCCCGCGACGGTGTCCTTGCGGATCGGCGCGGTATTGTCGAGCATCACCAGGGCCACGACCTTGCGCGGATTGTCCAGCTTGATCGACAGGATCTGGCCAGCGGGAACACCGTCGAAATTGACCGGCCCGCCGCGCCGCAATCCGCTGGCCGAGCCGCCCTCGAATACCACGCGTAACTGGCTGCGGCTCTGGAGGGTGCGCCATTTCTGCACGCCGAGCACGCCGCCGAACGCCACGGCGATCACCGCCAGCGTCGCCGTTCCGATCACCAGATTGCTCGCGCGTGCCATGCTGGGTGATTTTACGGCCAAACGAGGGAAGTTGGAAGGAGCCCGCTATGCTAAGTACGTAGGGCGGGTTAGTTAGCGAAGCGTAACCCGCCAACGCCTCGTGCGGCCTTGGACCGATTTGGCGGATTACGCTGCGCCAATCCGCCCTGCGCGACATCAATGCCCGGCCGCGCCTTTTGCCGCAGCATTGTTCAGCACGATGAGGGCATCGACGGCGACGCCGGTCCTGGCATTGATCAGGAACGGATTGACGTCAATCGAGGCGATCCGGTCACCGGCATCCGCGATCAGGTTGGACAGACCCACCAGCGCCTTCACCGCGGAGGCCTCGTGCAAGGCCGGCTTGCCGCGATAGCCGCGCAGCTTGATACCCGCCTTGGTGCGACCGATCAGGAGCCGGGCCTCGGCCTCGTCCAGCGGCGCACCGGCGAGCGCCACGTCCTTCATCAGCTCGATGTCGATGCCGCCGGTGCCGAACAGCACGACCGGACCCATCTCGGCATCGAGGGAGGCACCGACCACGAGCTCCAGATCGGCCTTGACGTGTTGCGCGATCAGGATGCCGTCGAGCTTCGGCTTGCCCTTCAGCTTGTTCACGCGCGCGGTGATGTCGGCGAACGCCTTTTTCACCTCGGCCGGGTTGCTGAGATTCAGCACCACGCCGCCGATGTCTGATTTGTGCAGGATCTCGGCGCTGACGACTTTGGCCACGACTGGGAAGCCGATCTGCTTGGCGATCTTCACGGCCTCGGCTGCCGTCTGTGCGATTGCCTCCTTCGAGATCGGGATGCCATAGGCCTTCAGGAGCTTCTTCGAGGCGACCTCGTCGAGTGCGGCGCCGGTTGCCGATTTCAGCGCCTTCTCCAGCACGGCACGCGCGGCAGGCTTCGAGCTCGAGACGACATCAGGCACTTCCTTGCGTAGCTTGGCGTAGTCGAGCAGCGACTTTATCGCGGTCACCGCGCGATCCATGCCTTGCATGACCGCGAGATGTGGCAGCGACTTGCGCAAGGTCTTGGTGAACTCGGTGAAGCCGATCGACATCGCGCTGATATAGATCACCGGCTTGCCGGCCCGGCTCGCCATCTCGTCGACAATGCGCAGATTGCGCTCGCGCAGCTCGTGCGGCGCTTTCGGCAGCTCGGCATCGATGATGACGATGTCGATATCGGGATCGTCGATCATCAGCCCGATCGATTTCATGTAGACGGAAGGATCGACCACCGCGGCAAAGCCAGCGTCGAGCGGATTGCCGACGATCGAACCCGGCCCGAGCATCTTTGCCAGCTCCGAGCCGACATGCGAGCTGAGTGGTGCGAAATTCAGGCCTTCTGCATCGAAGGCATCGATCAGCATGCCGCGCTTGCCGCCAGATAGTGTCACTGCGGCGAGTTGGTCGCCCCTGGGCACAGCGGCATGGACGAAGCATTCGGTGGTCTCGATCAGTTCGTCGAGCCCACCGACCCTGATGACCCCTTCGCGCGTTGCAATGGCGTCGAATGTCTCGATCGAGCCCGCAAGCGCGCCGGTGTGTGCCATCGCCGCCGCGCGGCCACCCTCGGACGCTCCGAGCTTGAGCGCGATCACCGGTTTGCTCGCGGCGCGCGCCGCCTTGCAGGCGTCCCGGAATGCCTTGGTGTTGCGCACGCCTTCGAGGTAGACCACGATCACCTTGATGCTCGGATCCTCGGCGAAATAGCGCATCAGGTCCGGCGTCTCGAGCCCGGCCTCGTTGCCAGTCGTCACCATGTAGCCGACCCCGACGCCGCGATCTTCCAGGGCCTGGCGGATCGCCATGACGATGGCGCCGGATTGTCCGGCAATCGCCACCGCGCCCTGTTCCATGGTGACGATACGGTCATCGATATTGGTGAAGAGCTTCTCGCCCGCGCTCAAATTGCCGAGGCAGTTCGGGCCGGTGACCGCCAATCCCGTCTCGCGCACGGCCGCTTGCAGTTCGGCGGCGAGCTTCTGGCTTTCCTCGTCCTGCAACTCGCTGAAGCCCGAGGTGACGATGGTGGCCGAGCGCGCGCCGGCCGCGGCGGCATCGCGGATCACCTGCACGGCAAAGCGCGCAGGTACCAGCACCAGCACGTGGTCGGGCTTCTCCGGGAGGCTTGTAAAGTCCTTGTAGCAGGGGACACCCCAGATGGTGTCGCGTTTGGCATTGACCGGATAGAGCCCGCCCTCGTAGCCGTATTTGACCAAATTGTTCCAGATGCGCTCGGCATAGTTGCCGGGCTTGTCGGTCGCGCCCACCAGCACGATGTTGCGCGGATGCAGCATGGCGTGGATGCCCTTGACGATGTCGCTGGCATCGGGCGACGGAGACCATGGGCGCGACGAAGCGGAGGCGGCAGATACGCGAGCTTCCATGGTGTGACCTCACCTGTTGTTCTTGTTGGCGGTGTGTCACTCTGTTCTATGGCGAGTCCTTCGGACTGGCAACCACGTGGGCAGGTATGCCGTGCGGTGGAATGAGCGCGCATCGGTGGTGATCGA
Organism: Bradyrhizobium sp. MV1.5; assembly: GCF_055807615.1. Classification (NCBI taxonomy): domain Bacteria; kingdom Pseudomonadati; phylum Pseudomonadota; class Alphaproteobacteria; order Hyphomicrobiales; family Nitrobacteraceae; genus Bradyrhizobium; species Bradyrhizobium sp. MV1.5. The sequence continues at coordinate 9,911 of NZ_JBVVPL010000036.1, forward strand.
CATCTTGGGATTACTGCTCGCGCCGTCGTTCAGTATCTCAGGATGCCGAGCTTGTAGGCGTAGTGATAGGCCAACTGCTTCGCCAGATAAGGAGCGATGGCGCGCCGGATCTGCATCTGTGTCGGTTCGAAGCCGAGAATGCGTCGCCGCAGGACGCCCATCTCCCTGACGCCGATCGCATAGGTAGATGCCGTCTTTTGTGCGTCATGGATTCGGAAACAGGCGAGAAATCGCGGCAAGCGTGCGAATTTGAATCCTGCGGCTTGCGCTCGAAGGATGAAGTCCCAGTCCATCGCGTAGTGTAAGCTCTCGTCGATCGGCCCGATCCTGTCCCAGACGCGCTTGCGCCAGAACATCGTCTCTTGCGGAATGTAGTCGGCATATCGCAGCGCCCTGCCGTCATGGGGCGGCAGGACGGCGCGGCCCACCTCGAGTCCCTCGCGATCGATGAAGACGCGATGGCCGTAGACGACGTCGACACGCGGATGTGCGATGAAGTAATTTGCGACATAGGCAAGCGTCCCGGGCAGCAGCATGTCGTCGCTGTTGAGATAGGCCATGATCTCGCTCTTGATGCCGGCGAAGCCGAGATTGATGGCGCTGGATTGCCCCTTGTCCGGTTCGCTGCTCCAGCTCAGGCTATCGCCGCGCCTCTTCAGGAGATCGAGCGTGCCGTCGATCGAGGCGCCGTCCTGCACGTGATAATACAGGTCCGGATAGTTCTGGCTGACGATGCTGTCGATCGTGGCGCCGAGATATTGCGCATGGTTGTAGCTCGGAGTGACCATCGCGATTCTGGGCGCGCCCGAATGGATCGCAGGTGCTGGCGGGAAAGCCGTCAGGTTGAGCAGGCGCGGCGGATATTGCTCGAAAGTCCACATTGGCGGGCGGCGCCAGAGGCTCCGAAGCGAGGAGCGTCTTTGTCCGGCGGCGATAAGATCCTGGTTCCTCTCCAGGAGCGCGACGCGGTTTTCGAGCTGTTCGAGACGCTGCCTGAACTCCTCATCCATCACCGTTCTTCTCGCAAATTGCAGCGAAAATGCTCAATGGGCCGTTCTGATAAGTCTCCCGTCGGCGGCGCCGGTTCAGCGGTTCCATCAAGCGGGATTGTCCCTACAGGCCGGGCGGATTCAAGAGGGCGGTGCGGATCGATTGCGAACCGCTATTCATCGGTTCCGATCAGGGTGGCATGCAAGATGTAGCGCTCGGGGCCGGAGGCGACGGCGTCGAACGGCCAGCAGGTCGCGAGCACGAGTTCGGTAGCCCGTGCCGCGGGATCGATGCCCGAGGCATCGAAGCGAACCACAGCGGAGGAATCCGCGCGAAAACGAAAGTGCTTGCCATCACTGCGTGTGACATCGATCAAGTCACCAATGGCGACATTCCGCAGGAAGCGGAAATGAGTGTCGCGGTGCGCTGCATATACGGCAACGCCCCGCTCGCCCGCGTCAGCCGTTTGGCGGATATGGCCGGGACCGAAAGCGAGCGCCTGGCCGCTCGCGCCTTCCAGCACGATCGCGCTGGCGCCGATCCGCCTCACCTCGATCCGTGCGACCGGCCAGGTATCGGCCCAGGACCATGGCCTGACCACCTCGCCGGTCGCAACGCTCCGGTCGAACGCGCGCTCCAGCAGCACCTGCGCGAGCCACGCTTTGGCATGGATGTAGGCGCCGTCGCCGAACAGGATGATGCCGATCAGGGCGAGAGCCAGGGGAGAGATGAGGCGGGGCATTGTACTAATTCCCGTCATTGCGAGGAGCGAAGCGACGAAGCAATCCGGACTGTTTCCGTGGATGAATTTCTGGATTGCTTCGCTTCGCTCGCAATGACGAAGTTGAGAGGGCGTGTTCAAAAAGGCGCGCGCGGCCGTTGGTGTGGGACGGGCAGCCGCGCGCGCTAACAGAGGAGTTCGGGGGGCTCCTCTCTCAAGCGGCGTCAGTGAGCAAGGACTGACGCCGGTTGAACACGAACAGGATCAGGGCGAGCACGACCAGGATCAGGCCTGCGGTCATTTTCAGCTCCGCCGAGGTCGCGGTTTTGGGCAGGCGGATCGCATCCGGTGCAGCGGGCGTCGGCCGTCTCGTGGCCGGCTGGTTGCGTGCATCGGCGTGACGCTCGCGGAGCTGCGCCGGGACCTGCTGTCGTTCGCCAAAGACCTTCGCGAAATCCCAACCGGCCGGCAGGTTGATCGGCAATTCGCTGGGCTTGAGCGGCTCGCCTTCGGGACGGCTCGGCGTCTTGTCGACCGCGACGAGGCTGGTGAGCCGGGTGACGATCTGATGGTCGAGCGCCAGTGCCAGGATTGCCTTGTCGGAATCTTCGGGCGTCATCTCGCGCAGGGTGCGCGCCACTTCGGCATCGGCGATCCTGCGCTTGGCCCAAAGCTTCGATAGGCCTTTGCCTTCCGCCGCATTTTGCAGCGGCAGCGTCACCGACCATGGGCGGTCGCCGACGCGGCCCTTGATCTCGACCGAGCCCGCGAGCGTGTCGAGCTTTGCCGCCAGCACCAGGGGCTCGTCGCGATAGAGGTCGGGAATGATCGTCGGTGTGACGTCGGCCTTGGCTTCGGAGAACTTTGCGCTCAGGCCGGTCACGGCCGGGTTCTCGAGCTTGGCAAACAGGCCGCGCATGCGCTCCTCGACCTGCTCGACGGAGCCGATATGGGTGAAGGCACCGCGGCCGAGCTCGGCGGCGCGCGTCATCAGATAGGTGTTGGGCGCCGACCCGATGCCGACCATGAACACGCGCGAGCGGCCGCGCATCGCCGTGATCGTTTCGAACAATTGCTGCTCGTTGCCGATCGCACCATCGGTCAGAAATACGACCTGGCGAACCATGCTGGCGTCGCCGAGCTTGTCAGTCAGCGCGGCCCGCATCGCCGGCACCATTTCGGTGCCGCCACGCGCCTGCAGCGCGCTGACGAACGAGGTGGCTTCACCGACACGCTCGGCATCCGCCGCCACGGAGGCCGGAAACAGCACGTCCATGGTGTCGTCGAAACGGATGACGTTGAAACGGTCGGTGGGCTGGAGACGGGAGAGCGCGTAGGTGAGGCTCGCCTTGGCCTGAACGATCGACGTGCCGCCCATCGAGCCGGAATTGTCGATCACGAATATCACTTCCCGCGGCCGTGGCTTCTGCGTCGCCTGCTCGGCGGCGGGCGGGGTGACGAAGGCGAGCAGATAATCGGCGTCGCCGACGCGCTCGCGGAACAAACCGACCGACGGCGCCTTCACGGCGGCCGGCTTCCAGGTCAGTTCGAAATCGCGATCGGCAGGCACGGCACCGTCGGCAAGCGTGACGATTCGCGTCGTATTGTCCGGGCTCTCGACCTTGACGGTGTGGTGGGAGCTCTTGACCTCGCCGAGCGCAAAGCCGGCGTTCAGGCGCACCGTGATGCTGGTCGGATTGAGCGGCGCATTCCTGGCGGGATCCAGCACGGGCGGCGAGATGCGGTCGCGGTCCGGCACCGGGTCCGAGTTCGTCGCGCCCCAGCCGGAGCCGTCGTTGCGGAAATCGACGCTCTGGACGATCGGCGCCGGATTGTAGCGCGGCCCGACCACCAGCGGCAGCCGCAGCGAATATTCGTTGCCGGATTGATGCACCGGCTCCTGATATTCGATCTGCACCAGCACGGTTTCGCCTGGGCCGATATTGGCGACAGAGTTGGTGAAGATGTTCGGCCGCTCCTGCTCGGTGAGCGCGGCCTTCTGGCCGGCCCGACGCGCCTCTTCGTAGATCACGCGCGCCTGCTGCCGCTCCTTGATGTCGCCGACGATGACGCGGTTGCCGACCACCATCTTCAGCGAATCGACGGCCCCGCCGGCGGGGAGCGGATAGACATAGGTCGCCTCGACCCAGTCCTTGGTCGGATTGCGGAAGATCTGGGTGACGCGGGCGCGCAGCGTCGGGCCTGATACCGTGATGTCGACGTCGATGCCGAGGCGGATCGCTTCCGTGTAGGCGCCGTCCTCCTTGAGGAGGAGAGACCCGGATTTGGCATCGCCGGGCTGGAGCAGGCTGGCCTGCTCCGTCGTCGCCGACCAGCCCGGCTCCAAGCTCACCAGCAGGGCCACGAAGGCGACCAGCATCACCGCGATGCCCTGCGCCAGAAGGAACAGTCCGACCACGATAAGTCTGCCCAGCCAAGGGTGTTCGTTACTGTCCATCGTGTCGTAGGTATCCATTTGGCCTGCTCCCGAGGTTGTTCGCTGGCCTCGAGCATCCGCCGGGACGGCCCGATTTCGCGAGCAGAATGATCGGCAATGATCCGCCGCGGCCGGCCCGCGTGGGCCGCCGCCGGGTGGCCAAGTGTGGTTTTGTGCTGGTTTGTCCGCCCTGCTAGGATGTCGTCCTGGAGCAGGGCCACGATGCAGACGCAGGACAAATTCACCGACAAGCAGCTGTCGGACGAGCAGAGCCGCGAGATTGCGGAGACCATCCGTGAGGAGCTCGCCAGGCGCCGGATTTCCCGGCAGGCGCTGGCCGAGCAGGCCAAGCTCAGCCTGTCGACGCTGGAGAAGGTGCTCGGCGGTCGACGGCCGTTCACGCTGGCAACCACAGTGCGGCTGGAGCAGGCGCTCGGCGTCTCCCTGCGCAGAAGCGCCGCCGTGGTGACGCCTCCGGCCGCAAACGATGTCGCCCCCGACAGCCTCGGCTCCTATGCGCATCGCGCGGTGACCTGGCTCGAGGACGTCTACATCACGTTGCGACCGTCGTTCGGCGACAAGGACGCGATCTTCGCCTACCGCACCGAGATCGTCTGGGAGCCGAAAGTCTCTTCACTGGTGTTCCGCGAGGGGGAGCGGACTGATGCCGCCTATGAACACACCGGCGAAGTCGCCGTGCCGCATCAGTCCGGCTTCATCTATCTCGTCATCATCAAGCACGGCCAGCATCGCGTGATCACTGTGTCGCGGCCGACGGTCGCCGGCGAGATGTACGGGATCATCTCGACGCTCCGCGCCGGTCCCGGCTCGCAGCTGACGCCGATCGCAGCGCCGATCGCCTATGTGCCGTTCCGAAACTTCGCGAAGCCCTCGCTGGGTCGGGTCGCGCCCGGCGATGCTAACCACGAATTGTACCAAAAGCATCTGCGCCGAACGGTGGAAGAATCGTTCGCGCTGTTTCTGTCGGTATAGTCCGCAAGAAATTATCCGGAACGACGCAGCATGCGTCTATAAGGGGACATGCAGGACGCGCCCGCACTCTACGACGGCGAATCTCCGCTGTTCTCAATCATTATCCCGCTCGAATCTCACCGCGGGCAGTGGGAGATGTCCTGGCTTGGCTGGACGTCGCAGACTGCCGACAAATCGCTCTACGAGATCATTTTGGTCGTGCCGCCGGATTTCACGGCACGCGAGCAGTTGAAGGCGCTGGCCGGCAACAGGGCTCGCCTTGAATTCACCGATTCCGAACACGACATCGGGCTCTGCGCATTCGGCGCGACGAAGGCGCGCGGCAGCTATCTGTTCTTCACTGAATCGCACTGCCGGCCCGAACCCGACGTGATCGAACTCTGCATTCGCGCGATCGATGCTCATCCCGACTGGGCCGGCTTTTCCTGCCGTTCGATCCCGATCTGCCATAACCGGTTATCCGTGGCAGAGGCCGCCATGTACCAGGCCGACATCGAGTTCGGTATGAAGCAGCATCCCTGGCGCAAGGTCCTGGATCAGTGTTTCGTGACGCGGCGCGACGTCTACCGGGAATGCGGCGGCCTGCGCGAGGAGCTCGGTCATTTCGCCGAATGGGTGCTTGCAGCCGCCTATCACGCGAGAGGCCATTCCATCGGCTATCTCGAGGAGGCGCGCTTCCATCACTATTACGTCGGCGAGATCGACGAGCTGAAGCAATTCACGCTCGACTTCGTGCAAGGCGAGATTCGCTATCTGAGCGAGGCCCGCAACGATGCCGGCAGCGAGCTGCTCGACATTCCGGTCGAGTGGAGCTCGCGGAGCGAGGCCGGCGCGTCGCTCGCCCGCAATGCATTGAACGCGCTCCTGCGCTACAGCCTCGCTGGCGGCGGCTGGGGACGGCCTGGCGAGAAATTGCTGGCGTTATGGCGTTGGGCCGTACCGGCGCTGCTCGGCAGTCTCGGCGCGCGCGGCTTCGCGCGGCTGGGGGCATGGTACGCGCGGGCCGTGCTGGTCGTTCTGACGACCGTCGGATCGCGCGATGCGATCGCGCGATGGATGCGGCGATACATCGCCGCGCTGATCCGGCATCAGAGACTCGATTGCATTCATCGTCTCGGGCGATACACGCGGTCTGCCGGCGGCCTTCTTGGCGAGCAGATTATCGCGCAGATCGGCTTCCATGCCGAGGAGATCTCCGTCGGTCATACGTTTCGCTGGAGCGAACCGGAGGCTGCCGTTCGGATCAAGGGAATGCCTGGCCGCACCATCGTCCGCGTTCGAAGCCCCGCGCTTCGCGCGCCGCTGGATACGATCGGCACGCGATTCTATCTCGACGGCACGGCCGTCGCCCCCGAAGCGGTCGCGACCGGCTATGACAGCTACACACTGAGCCTCGATCTGCCGCCGTCAGGCATCGCCACCCTCGCCTGGGCATGCCCCGTGTTCAGGGGCCGCGGCGATTCGCGTCGTCTCGGCCTGCCGATCGCGGCGATCGATGTAGGCCAGGACAGGCTCGCGATTGAATGCGCGGAAACCCCCGCGCTCGCCGAAGAGAATAGCGGCCCTTAAAACCCCTTGGGGTTTCTTCTGGGTTGGAGCAGGCGCATTGAAAGAGAAAGGCGCCAGCGAGAGGGGTGCTTTGATCAGGCGTTGGCGGCTTTGTTGTCGACTTCGGAAGTAACCGAGAATTCCTTGCGCAAGGTCGGCTTGTGGATCTTGCCGGTGGCGTTGCGGGGTAACGCTTCGACGAAGCGGACCTGTCGCGGACATTTGAAGCGCGCGAGATTCGCCGCGCAGTGCGCGAAGACATCGGCCTCGGTCAGCCTTTGCCCCGGCTTGGCCGCGACGATGGCGACGCCGACCTCGCCCCATTGAGGATCGGGAATGCCGATTACGGCGGCTTCCGCGATGGCGTTGAGCTGGTGCAGGACGTTTTCGACCTCGGCCGGATAAACGTTCTCGCCTCCGGAAATGTACATGTCCTTCCAGCGGTCAACGATGTAGTAGAAACCTTCCTCGTCGACGCGTGTCGCGTCGCCCGTGTGCAGCCAGCCGTCGGTGAACGACGTCTTGTTCGCCTCCGGCCTGTTCCAGTAACCGGGCGTGATGTTCGGTCCCTTGACCCAGAGTTCGCCAAGCTCGCCGACATCGGCGTCACTGGCGTCAGGACGCACGATCCGCACTTCCGTGTGCAGCACCGGCTTGCCGGCGGAGCCCGCTTTGCGCGCCGCATCCTCGCGGTCGAGCACCAGCACGGCCGGCGAGGTCTCGGTCATGCCGTAGCCCTGCTGGAGCGCGACGCCGCGCGCCTCCCACACCTTGAGCAGCGGCACCGGCATTGGTGCGCCGCCGACACCGCCGACGATCAGCCGGCCGAGGTCGGTGGTTGCGAAGGCCGGATGCTGGGCCATGAACTGGTAGATCGCGGGCACGCCGAAGAACACGTTGATGCCCTGCGCGGTATCATTGATGAGACCAAGCGCCGTGCCGGGATCGAAGGCGCGCATGATCATCACGGTGCCGCCGGCATGCAGCACCGGATTGGTGTAGCAATTCAGACCGCCGGTGTGGAACAGCGGCAGCACGGTGAGCAGCACCGAGGACGGCCCGATGCAGGCGGGGCCGCCGAGATTGACGCAATTCCAGAAGGTCATGCCATGGGTGATGGTGGCGCCCTTCGGATGACCCGTCGTGCCCGAGGTGTACATGATGGTCGAGACGTCATCGAGGGTGACCTCCTCGATTGTCTCAGGCGGCTTTGCGGCGGCGATCCCGGCCTCATAAGTCCCGCCGGGGCCAAGCAGCAGGCTCGTCTCGATGCCGCAGAGATTTGCGACGGCAAGCGCCGTTTCGGCGAGATCGGTGTCGTGGATCATCACCTTCGGCGCGCAATCTGCGGTGATGAACTGGAGTTCGGGAACGGTGAGGCGGGTGTTCAGCGGCACGAAGATCGCACCTAATCGCCCGCAGGCGAATTGCACCTCCAGCGTATCGGTCGTATTCAGCGCCAGCACGGCGACCCGCTCGCCGCGCGAGACTTCCAGCGTATGGCGCAGAAATGACGCGAGACGCGAGATGCGCGCGTCGAGCTGCGCATAGCTGAAGCGGCGCTCGCTCGCGAGGTCGATCACCGCAATCTTGTTCGGCGTGCGGCGGCCATAGTGGGCGATCCAGTCGTAGTAACGAACGGCCAAGAATTCCTCCTCGGCGGTCTGGTGCCGCCCGCGTCCGTATTGCCATGCACCATGCCCGGCATGGCCCAGGGGCCAGCCGGAGTTTGTGCACCACGCCTTTTTTTGATCCGGAGTTGGCGCGCGAGCGGTCAAAATCGTCTTGCGTTGAGTTGCTAGAGCGGGCGCTGCTCGGAAGCGGCCGCCGGCCAGCCACTCCGCGCAAGTGAGCCGCCAAGGTTCCGGCCATGGTGGACGAGACGAATCCGCCAGCAAGGCGAGAGTGCCATGATGAGCCCGTTCTATACCGCCGAGCATGACGCCTTTCGCGAGGTGATGCGCCGCTTCGTCGACAAGGAGATTGCACCCTTTGCCCACGAGTGGGACGAGGCCGGCGAATTCCCGCGCGCGCTCTATCGCAAGGCGGCCGAGATCGGGCTCTTGGGACTCGGATTTCCCGAGGAATATGGCGGGATCGCCGCCGACCAGTTCATGAAGATCGTCGCCAGCCAGGAGCTGGCGCGGGCTGGCGCCGGCGGCGTCAGCGCCAGCTTGATGAGCCATACGATCGGTTCGCCGCCGGTCGCGCGGGCCGCGCGCCCCGAGGTTCAGGCGCGCGTGTTGCCTCAGGTGCTCGCGGGTGAGAAAATTTCAGCGCTCGCGATCACCGAGCCGGGCGGCGGTTCTGATGTTGCGAGCCTCCGGACCAAGGCGCGGCGCGACGGCGATTACTACGTCGTGAGCGGCGAGAAGACCTTCATCACATCCGGGATGCGCGCCGACTATCTGACCGTTGCGGTGCGCACCGGGGGCGAGGGCGCCGGCGGCGTCAGCCTGCTCCTGATCGAGGGGGATACGCCCGGCCTGTCGCGGACAAAGCTGAAGAAGATGGGCTGGTGGGCCTCTGACACCGCGACCCTGCATTTCGACGCGTGCCGCGTACCGGCGGAACACCTGATCGGCGACGAAGGCCATGGCTTCAAGATCATCATGCGGAATTTCAACAGCGAGCGCATGGGCATGGCGGCGGGCTGCACCGCGTTCGCGCGCGTCTGCCTCGACGAGGCGATTGCCTATGCCAAGGAGCGCAAGACCTTTGGCAAGCCGCTCGCGCAGCACCAGGTGATCCGCCACAAGATCGTCGACATGGCGCAGAAGGTCGCCGCATCGCAGGCGATGCTGGAGATGCTGGCCTGGCGATTGGAACAGGGCGAAAGCCCGGTCGCCGAAATCTGCATGATGAAGAACCAGGCGACGCAGACCATGGCATTCTGCGCCTCGGAAGCCGTGCAGATTTTTGGCGGCGCAGGCTTCATGCGCGGCATCAAGGCCGAGCGCATCTATCGCGAGGTCAAGGTCAACGCCATCGGCGGCGGCACCGAGGAGATCATGAAGGATCTGGCGTCGCGGCAGATGGGGTTGTGAAGGACGCCGTCATTCCGGGGCGGCGCGTAGCGTCGAACCCGGAATCCATCGAGCCGCAGATGTCGCAGAAGAATGGATTCCGGGTTCGCGCTTCGCGCGCCCCGGAATGACAAAGGGAAAGAAATGCTGTTTACCGCCGATCACGACGAGATCCGCCGAAGCTTGCAAAAATTCATTGCCAACGAAATCAATCCCTATGTCGATGAATGGGAAAAAGCCGACATCTTCCCGGCGCACGAGTTGTTCAGGAAGATGGGCAGCCTCGGCTTTCTCGGGCTGAACAAGCCGGTCGAATTCGGCGGCTCCGGGCTCGATTACTCCTACGCACTGATGATGGCGGAGGAGCTTGGCGCCATCACCTGCGGCGGCGTGCCGATGGCCATCGGGGTGCAGACCGACATGGCGACGCCGGCGCTGGCGCGGTTCGGTTCGGACGAGGTGCGGCGTGAGTTTCTCGGCCCCTCGATCTCAGGCGACTACGTCGCCTGCATCGGCGTCTCCGAGCCCGGCGCTGGTTCTGACGTCGCCTCGATCAAGACCAATGCGCGCGCGGACGGCGACGATTACGTCATAGATGGCGGCAAGATGTGGATCACCAACGGCACTCAGGCCGACTGGATCTGCCTGCTCGCCAATACCGGCGACGGACCCGTTCACCGCAACAAGTCGCTGATCTGCGTGCCGATGAAGACCAAGGGCGTCACCGTCGCGCGCAAGCTCGACAAGATGGGCATGCGCTCCTCCGACACCGCGCAGATCTTCTTCGATAATGTCCGCGTGCCCAGGCGCAACCGGATCGGCGAGGAGGGCAAGGGCTTTACCTACCAGATGATCCAGTTCCAGGAGGAGCGGCTCTGGGGCGCGGCCGCCTGCCTGAAGGCGCATGAATACATCATCAACGAGACCATCGACTACACCCGCAATCGCAAGGCCTTTGGGAAGTCGATCCTCGACAACCAGGTCGTTCACTTCAAGCTGGCCGAGATGCAGACCGAGGTCGAGCTGCTGCGCGCGCTGATCTATCGTGCTGGCGAGGCGCTGGTGGCGGGCGAGGATGTCACAAAACTTGCGACCATGGCCAAGCTGAAGGCCGGGCGACTCGGCCGCGAGCTTACCGACGCCTGCTTGCAATATTGGGGCGGAATGGGCTTTACCAACGAGACGCCGGTCAGTCGCGCCTATCGCGATAGTCGCCTGACATCGATCGGCGGTGGCGCCGACGAGGTCATGCTGATGGTCCTGTGCAAGATGATGGGCACGCTGCCCGGCAGCAAAGGAAGTTCCTGATGATCACGCTTTATCACTGCGACGCCGCGCGCTCGTTCCGTCCGCTCTGGATGCTGGAGGAGATGGGGCTTCCCTACGAATTGAAGATGCTGCCATTCCCGCCGCGGGTGTTCGCCAAGGAATACCTCGCGCTCAATCCGCTGGGCACGATCCCCTTCTTGATCGACGGCGAGACCAGGATGACGGAATCGTCCGGCATCTGCCACTATCTCGGCACCAAGCATGGACCGACGCCATTGATGGTCGGACCTGAAGATCCCGCCTATGGCGCGTTCCTGAACTGGATGTATTTCAGCGACGCCACGTTAACCTTCCCGCAGACGCTGGTGCTCCGATATACCCAACTCGAGCCGGAAGAGCGCCGCAATCCGCAGGTGGCCGGCGACTATGCCAAATGGTTCTTGGGAAGGCTGCGCGCCGTCGAGGCAGCCACTGCGAATACTGAAACCTTGTGCGCCGGCCGCTTCACTGCCGCCGACATCGTGATCGGCTACGCGCTCCGCCTCGCGGAAAATATCGGGCTCGCCAAGGATTTTGGGCCAAATGTCGCAGCCTATTGGGCGCGCCTGCAGCAGCGCGATGGTTTCAAGCGCGCGGTTGCTGCGGAGCAACAGGCCGGCGTCGAGCAGAACGTGGCGCCAAGGGTGAGGGCTTAATTGTCGTCCTGGCGAAAGCCAGGACGACAATGTTGGCAGGAGTTCCGGCTCGTCATCACCCCTCGCGGAGTGCCGACCTTTTGCGCTCCATGATAGCGCTATCCCGCCGTGACAGCGCCCAGATTTCCGCTAAGGTGACCTCCGTCCGCAGCGGCCAAAGAGCCGCGCGAGGAGGATCCCCATGGAAGATAACGGTCGCGAATCCGACCATTTGATGCTGATCACGCCGGAGCGGGTATTCTATGCCGGCCTGCTCGGCCGGCCCCGCAAGCGGACCCCCGGCTGCTGCCATGTCTATGTTGCGGTGAAGGGCAGCCTGCATCTGACGATCGAGGATGTCCTCGCCACCGGCGAGCTGTTCGTCACCCTGCCGAACCAGCGGCATTCCATTGCCAGCGACTACCGCACCGCGATCAGCGTCACGCTGGAACCGGAGAGCATGCCTGATGGCGTGATCGAGGCGTTGGCCGAGCGGCTCACCGGACCCGACAGGGCTGTCTATGCCCGCAAGATACTCGCCGCCTACACGCTGCTGCGCCAGCGCCGCTACGGCGACATCACCACCGCCGAATTCGACGAGATGTGTTTTGGCGAAGCGCTGCCGCGCCGCATGCTCGATGCCCGCGTGACGCGTGCGGTCGCCCGTATCGGCCGCTTCACGGGCGAGCCCGTGACGGCGGACACTTGTGCGGCGGAGGCCGGACTTTCCGCTTCGCGTTTCCTGCATCTGTTCAAGGAAGAGACCGGCATCTCGTTCCGCTCCTTCCGCGCCTGGAAGCGCGCGCGTCACCTGCTGCACTTCGCCAACCAGGACCTCAACCTCGCCCATCTCGCGCAGGACATCGGCTATCCCGACAGCACCCATTTCAGCCACTCGATCCGCCGCTTCTACGGTTTGAAACCGCGCGCGATCTTCGTCGGCTCGCGGGATCTCGCGATCTATCGCAGCAGCGAGACGGTGAGGCTTGCGGAGGCGAGCTAGGGTCGCTCTTGTAGGGTGGGTTAGCTCGCGGCTGCGCGAAGCGCAGTCCGCTAGCGTAACCCACCACTTCTGTCTACGCGGAAACCAAAGAGGTGGGTTACGCCTTCGGCTAACCCACCCTACGACTTCCGTTTTCCAGCTTCTCCGCGCAAGAAGCCGTATGCCGCCCATCACATGATCGCAAGCGTTGAATTCTCAACGTGCGAGACATCAGTGGCATGAGCGACAAGGCCGTCATCACCTGCGCGCTGAACGGCGTGCTCACCGACCCGAAGCAGCACAACGTGCCTGTGACGCCCGAGCAGATGGCGCGCGAGGCCAAGGCTGCGTTCGACGCCGGCGCGTCCATCATGCACATCCATCTGCGCCAGCAGGCGCCGGACAAGGGGCATCTGCCGTCGTGGGAGGTCAGCGTCAGCAAGGAGGTCCAACAGGCGATTCGCGAAGCTTGCCCTGGCGTGATCATCAATCACACCTCGGGCGTCTCCGGGCCGAACTACAGCGGAGCGCTGGATTGCATCCGCGAGACCAGGCCGGAGATCGCCGCCTGCAATGCCGGCTCGCTGAACTATCTGAAGGTGAAGGCCGACAACAGTTGGGCCTGGCCGCCGATGATGTTCGACAATGCGGTCGAGAAAGTGAAGGACTATCTCGATGTCATGAACGCGGTCGGGACCATCCCCGAGTTCGAATGTTTTGACGTCGGCATCGTGCGCTGCGTCGGCATGTACCGCCAGGTCGGCATGTACAAGGGCCCGCTCGAATATAACTTCGTGATGGGCGTCGCCTCCGGCATGCCGTCGGATCCCGATCTGCTGCCGATCTTGATCAAGCTGAAGCGTCCCGAGGCGCAATTTCAGGTCACCGCGATCGGTCGCGAAGAGATCTGGCCGCTGCACCAGCGCTGCGCCGAGCTCGGTGGCCATCTGCGCACCGGCCTCGAAGATGCCTTCTATCTCGCCGACGGCAAGAAGGTGACGTCGAACGGCCAGCTGATCGAGGCCATCGCCGCCTGCGCCCGCCGTGCGGGCCGCGAGATTGCGAGCCCCGCGGAAGCGCGGACGATTTTTGGGACGAATCGGTAAATTATCGCCTCAACCGTCATTGCGAGCGAAGCGAACCAATCCAGAATCTCTCCATAGATGCAGTCTGGATTGCTTCATCGCTTCGCTCCTCGCAATGACGAGCAGGATTGAGTCATGTCCATTCTCGAAAACACCGTCTCCCCAGGCAGTGCCGCCTATCGCGCCAACCGCGACGGCATGCTCGGCCTGATCGACCGCATGCGTGCGCTGGAAGAGCGCACGCGTGCGGCGTCGGCCGCAGCGAAAGATCGCTTCCACAAGCGCGGCCAGCTGTTGCCGCGCGAGCGCGTCGCGCTCGTGCTCGATCCCGGCGCGCCCTTCATCGAGCTGTCCACGCTCGCCGGCTACATGTTCGACGTATCGGATCCGGACAAGAGCGTGCCCGGCGGCGGCGTCATCGCCGGCATCGGCTTCGTCTCGGGCATCCGCTGCATGATCAGCGCCAACGATTCCGGCATCGATGCCGGCGCGCTTCAACCCTACGGCCTCGACAAGACGCTGCGGGTGCAGGAGCTCGCGCTGGAGAACAAGCTGCCTTACGTCCAGCTGGTGGAGAGCGCCGGTGCCAATCTCCTGCGTTACCGCGTCGAAGACTTTGTCCGGGGCGGCAACATTTTTCGCAATCTCGCGCGGCTCTCGGCAGCCGGGCTACCGGTCGTCACCGTGACGCATGGCTCGTCGACCGCGGGCGGGGCCTATCAGACCGGCCTGTCCGACTACATCGTCATGGTGCGCGGCCGCACCCGCGCCTTCCTCGCCGGGCCGCCGCTGCTGAAGGCCGCAACGGGCGAGATCGCGACTGAGGAGGAGCTAGGCGGCGCCGAGATGCACACGCAGGTTTCCGGCCTCGGCGATTACCTCGCCGAAGACGACCGCGACGCCCTGCGCATCGCGCGCGAGATCATGGCGGCGCTGGAATGGGCGCGGCCGGACCAGGGAGCTGCGCAATACAAGCCGCCGCGCTACGACCAGGACGAGTTGCTCGGCATCATGCCGATGGACCACAAGCGCTCCGTGGACATGAAGCAGGTCATCGCGCGCATCGTGGACGATTCCGATTTCACCGAGATGGCGCCGAACTACGGCCCGGCGACCGTTTGCGGCCATGCCCGTATCGAGGGCCAGGCGATCGGCATCGTCACCAACAACGGCCCGCTCGATCCGGCGGGTGCCAACAAGGCGACGCATTTCATCCAGGCGTGCTGCCAGACCCGCACGCCGTTGCTCTATCTGAACAACACCACCGGCTACATGGTCGGCAAAGCTTACGAAGAAGCCGGCATGATCAAGCACGGCTCCAAGATGATCCAGGCGGTGACGTCGGCGACGGTGCCGCAGATCACCATCTCTTGCGGCGCTTCGTTCGGGGCAGGCAATTACGGCATGTGCGGGCGCGGCTTCCATCCGCGCTTCTGCTTCTCCTGGCCCAATGCCAAGACTGCCGTGATGGGCGGTGAGCAGGCCGCCGAGACCATGGCGATCGTCACCGAAGCCGCAGCAGCTCGCCGCGGCAAGCCGGTGGAAAAAGAAAAGCTCGACGCCATGAAGGCGCAGATCGTCGGCGTGTTCGACGGCCAGATGGACGTGTTCTCGACCAGCGCGCGCGTACTCGACGACGGCGTGATCGATCCGCGCGACACCCGCGCGGTGCTGTCGGAAGTGCTCGCGATCTGCCGCGAGGGCGATGCGCGCACACCGCAACGCATGCAGTTTTCGGTGGCCCGCCCATGAGGAACGGATCAGTGCAGCACCGGCCGTTCTTCAAGGTCTTGATTGCCAATCGCGGCGAGATCGCGCTGCGGGTGATGCGCAGCGCGCGGAAGCTCGGCCTCGGCGTCGTCGCGGTCTATTCGGATGCGGATCGCGATGCGCTTCATGTGCGACAGGCCGACCAGGCCGTGCGCATCGGCGAAGCGCTGCCGGCGCAATCCTACCTCAACATTCCCGCGATCGTGGCGGCCGCAAAGGCCAGCGGCGCGGATGCCGTTCATCCCGGCTATGGCTTCCTCGCTGAGAACGAGGATTTTGCACAGTCCTGCAAGGATGCCGGGCTCGTCTTCATCGGCCCGTCGGCGCAGGCGATCGCGGCGATGGGCAACAAGGCCGGTGCCAAGGAGATCATGAAAAAAGCCGGCGTGCCCGTCGTGCCCGGTTATCAGGGCGCCAATCAGGGCGATGAGGTGATGCTCGCGGAGGCCAAAAAGATCGGCTTCCCCGTGATGATCAAGGCGGTCGCCGGCGGCGGTGGACGCGGCATGCGGCTCGTGGCGGATGCCAGTTCGTTCCCCGAGGCACTGCGCAGCGCGCGGTCCGAGGCGCAGGCGGCGTTTGGCGATGCGACGGTGATCCTCGAACGCGCCATCCAGAATCCCCGTCACATCGAAATTCAGGTGTTTGGCGACAGCCATGGCAACGCCATCCATCTCGGCGAGCGTGACTGCTCGGTGCAGCGCCGGCACCAGAAGCTGATCGAGGAGGCGCCTTCGCCCGCCGTGACGCCGGAACTGCGCGCGAAGATGGGCGAGGTCGCGGTCGCCGCGGTGAAGGCGCTGCGTTACGAGGGCGCCGGCACGCTCGAATTCCTGCTCGATCCAAGCGGCGCGTTCTACTTCATGGAGATGAATACGCGCCTCCAGGTCGAGCATCCCGTGAGCGAGGCGATCACCGGGCTCGATCTCGTCGAATTGCAGTTGCGGGTCGCGCGCGGCGAGCCGCTGCCGGTCAAGCAGCAGGACATTCGCTTCACGGGCCACGCCATCGAGGTGCGGCTCTGCTCGGAGGATGCCGCGCATGATTTCATGCCGCAGTCCGGACGCATGGCGCGCTGGCAGGTGCCGGATGGCATCCGCGTCGAACATGCACTGCAATCGGACTCCGAGATTCCGCCGTTCTACGATTCCATGATCGCCAAGGTGATCAGCCAAGGCGCGACACGCGAGGAGGCGAGGGGGCGGTTGATCGTCGGCCTGGAGCAACTGACCGCTTTCGGCGTGACCACCAATCAGGCCTTCCTGCTGTCATGCCTGCGTCATCCCGACTTCGCCAAAGGCGAGGCGACCACGGCGTTCATTGGTGCGCATCGCGACGAATTGCTGGCGCCGCGCGCGGACGCCGCATTCGATATCGCTTTGGCCGGCCTGCTGCTCTACGTCACGAACCCGCAGGCACCGGCGTGGCGGCGCGGACGGAGCCTCGCGGCAACGTTCCCGCTGCCGGCGAAAATCGAGATCGCAGGCCACGTGTATGAGCTCGAAGTCACGCGGGAGCGCGATGGCAGCTACACCGTCGCGAGCGACGGCCGGCAGGATAAGTTCGAAATCGACCAGCTCGATCTCGGCGTGATCCGCTTCCGCCATGACGGCGTTATGGAAAGCGCCAAATTCCTGCGCGACGGCGACGGGCTCCACCTCCAGCGCCGCGGCATCCCGCTCGCGGCGACCGATCTCACGCTCGCCGCGCCGAAGGCCGCCGCAAGCAACGGAGACGGCAAGGTTCGTGCTGCCATGAACGGCCGCGTCGTTGCCGTCCTCGTCAAGCCGGGCGACCGCGTCACCGCCGGGCAGCCGGTGATGACACTGGAGGCGATGAAGATGGAGCACGTCCACAAGGCCGGCATCGACGGCGTCGTCGCCGCGATCGACGTCGCCGAGGGCGAGCAGGTAACGACGGGCCGGATCGTGGCGGAGATCGGGGCGGGGTAGGGCGGCAAGCTCAACTTGTCGTCCCGGCCTTCGCCGGGACGACAGCGAGCTATTGGCTCCGCCCCGTCCCCTCATTGAGCAGGCACGCCACCTCGTGCACCTCGCCCGCGTCCAGCAGCGCCGGCCGTTCCGTCCTGCATCGCTCCATCGCAAACCGGCAGCGGGTGTGAAACGCGCATCCGGATGGCGGATTGACCGGGCTTGGCACGTCGCCGTCGACCAGCGGCACGAGCTTCTTGGCGAGCGGGCTGGCGACCGGTACCGAGGCGAGCAAGGCCTGCGTATAGGGATGGCGCGGATTGCGGAACAGCTCGTCCTTGTCGGCAATCTCGACGATGCGGCCGAGATACATCACGGCGACGCGGTGACTGATATGGGCGACCACCGCGAGGTCGTGCGCGATGAAGAGATAGGAGAAGCCGTGCTCGCGCTGCAGGTCGATCAGGAGGTTGATCACCTGGGCCTGGATCGAGACGTCGAGCGCGGAGACCGGCTCGTCGCAGACAATCAGCCGCGGCCCGAGCGCCAGCGCGCGGGCGATGCAGATCCGCTGGCGCTGGCCGCCGGAGAATTGATGCGGAAAGTTGCGCATCTGGTCGGGCCGTAAGCCGACCTGCTCGAACAGGTTTGCGGTACGCGTCTCCAGCGCTTTGCCGGTCGCGAGCCCGTGCACGAACAGCGGCTCGCCGACGATGTCCCCGGCGGTCATACGCGGGTTGAGCGAGGCGAAAGGATCCTGGAACACGATCTGCATCGAACGTCGGTGCGGACGCAGCGCGGACTTGGAGAGATGCGTGATGTCTTCACCTTCGAGCCGGATCTGACCCGAGGTCGGCTCAACCAGCCGCAGCACGCTGCGTGCCACCGTCGACTTGCCGCAACCGGATTCGCCGACGAGGCCCAGCGTCTCGCCGACTCCAACCGAGAACGAGACGCCGTCGACCGCATGCACTGTGCCGACTTGTCGGCGCAACACGCCGGCGCGCACCGGATAGTGCTTCTTGAGATCGGTGACTTCGAGCAGCGCCTCGGTCATGCCACCTCCGCAACCTCGGCCGCGCGCCAGCAGGCGGCGAGATGGCCGCCGCCCCAATCGATGAGCGGCGGATATTCGGCCTCGCAGCGCTTGATCGCGAGCTTGCAGCGCGGCGCGAACGCGCATCCCTTCGGCAGCCGCACCAGCGACGGCACTGTGCCGGGAATTTCGTTGAGCCGTGCCGGCGCCGCGACGCCCGGTGCCGGCACCGCCGGGATCGAGGCCATCAATCCGCGCGTGTACGGATGCTTTGGCGCGGCGAACAGTGCCTCGACGCTCGCTTCCTCGACCTTCCGTCCCGCATACATCACGATGACGCGCTGCGCGGTCTGCGCGACGACACCGAGATCATGCGTGATCAGCACGAGCCCGGTGCCGAGCTCCTTCTGAAGGTCCAGGATCAGCGCCAGGATCTGCGCCTGGATGGTGACATCGAGCGCGGTCGTGGGCTCGTCCGCGATCAGCAGCGCCGGCCGGCACGCCAGCGCCATGGCAATCATGGCGCGCTGGCGCATACCGCCGGACAGTTGATGCGGATATTCCCTTGCGCGCCGAGCCGGTTCGGGGATGCGCACCAGGCGCAGCATCTCGATCGCAATGTCCCGAGCCTCTTTACTCGACATGTTCCGGTGCAGCCGCACGGCCTCGACGATCTGGTCGCCGATCCGCATCACCGGATTGAGCGAGGTCATCGGCTCCTGGAAGATCATCGAGATGCGGTTGCCCCTGACGGCGCGCATCTCTGCCTCGTCCAGCGTCAGAAGATCGGTTCCTTCAAGCGTGACGGAGCCGCCGACGATGCGGCCGGGCGGATCCGGCACCAGCCGCATCAGGGATAAGGCGGTGACGCTCTTGCCACAGCCGGATTCCCCGACGATCGCCAGCGTCTCGCCGCGCTTCACCGTGAAGGAAACATCGTCGACGGCCTGGAAGAGACCGGAGTTGGTGAAGAACACCGTCTTCAGGTTCTTCACCTCGAGCACGAGATCGGGTTTGTCAGCCATCAGCCGCGCTGCCGGGGATCGAGGATGTCGCGCAAGGCGTCGCCGAACAGATTGGCACCGAACACCGCGAGGCTGATGGCAATGCCCGGGAAGATTACCAGCCAGGGCGCCGTGCGGACATATTCGGCGGCGGATTCAGAGAGCATGCGGCCCCATGACGGGTACGGCTCGGGAATGCCGAGGCCGAGGAAGGAGAGCGAGGCTTCGGTGAGGATGGTCGAGCCGAGCTGGGCGGTCGCAAGCACGATCAGCGGCGCCAGCGTGTTGGGCAGCACGTGACGGAGCGCGATGCGTACCTCGCTCATGCCGATCGACTTGGCGGCCTCGATGAACGGCAGCTCGCGCAGCGCCAGCGTGTTGGCGCGGATGACGCGCGACACAGTCGGGATCAGCGGAATGGCGATCGCAATGATGACGTTCGGCAAGGATGGCCCAAGCGCCGCGGTCATGATCAGAGCCAACACCAGCAGCGGCAGCGCCTGGAGGACGTCGGAGACGCGCTGGAACACGAGATCGACCCAGCCGGAGAGATAGCCGGAGGTGAGGCCCACGATCACGCCGATGCTGCCACCGAGTGCGGTCGAGCCGATGCCGACCGCGAGCGAGATCCGCGCGCCATGAATGATGCGGCTGAAGACATCGCGGCCGAAGGAGTCTGTGCCCATCCAGTGGGCCAGGCTTGGACGCGCCAGGGCGCGGGCGGAGTCGATCGTCAGGGGATCGTAGCGCGCGATGAAGTCGGCGAATATCGCTGTGAAAACGAACAGGGTCATGATCATAAGGCCGGCCGCGCCCAGCACGTGCCGCTGCGCCAAAAACAGCACGCGCCGCCAGCCGACGGTCGCGTGCGCCCCGGCGCGCCTCAGTTCAACGTCATAGTCGATCGCAGCCAACAGGCTCTCCTAATCCGTGTACCGGATGCGCGGGTCGAAAACGGCGTACAGCATGTCGACGATGAAATTCGCGCTCACCACGACGATGGCAATCAGCATCACCAGGTTCTGCACGATCGGATAATCGCGCCAGCGAATCGCCTCGACCAGGAAGCGCGCGACACCGGGGATGTTGAACACCGTCTCCGTCACGATGAGGCCGCCGATCAGGAACGCCGCCTCGATGCCGATCACGGTGATGACGGGCAAAATCGCGTTCTTGAGCGCATGCTGATAGTTCACGGCGGCGTCCGATGCGCCCTTGGCACGCGCGGTGCGGATATAGTCCTGCCGCAGCACCTCCAGCATCGAGGATCGCGTGATCCGCATGGTCAGTGCCGCGCTACGGAAGCCGACGGCGGCCGCGGGCACGGCGTAGGTCGCGAAGGCTTCCAGCCAGGTCGCCGGATTCGGGTTGAAGATCGGCATCTGGTTGAACATCGCCACCGATGCGGTGAGGATGAGCAGGCCGAGCCAGAACGACGGCAGCGACAATCCGCTCAGGCTCACCACACGCAACGCGTAATCGAGCCTCGTTCCCTGCCTCACCGCGCTGATGACGCCCAGGGGAATGCCGATCGACGCCGAGAACAACAACGCCAGCCCGGCGAGCCGTGCGGTGATCGGAATCCGTGGCAGGATTTCCTGAAGCGCCGGCTTCTCCGAGACATAGGAGTAGCCGAAATCGCCGCGCAGGAAGCCGCTGATCCAGTGCCAATATTGCACCACCAGCGGCTGATCGATGCCGAGCTCCTTCTCCAGATTGGCCTTGTCGGCGGGATCGACATAGCCGGCGGCGGCAAACAGGATGTCGACGATGTTGCCGGGCACGACGCGCAGCAGGAAGAAGATGACGATCGAGATCCCGAACAGGGTCACGAACATCAGGAACAGACGCCGTACCAGATAGGCAAACATCCCGCGCCCTCCTGTCGAGCCGCTAGTCGTCAGCCTTGCGCTCTACTTGTCGAGCCAGACGTCCTCGTAGCGAAAGCCGTTATAAGAACTGTTCGACATGACCGTCACGCCCTTGACATAAGGCTGCCAGCAGGTGCCGGCTCGCGCATGGAAGATGATCGGGCGGGCGACATCCTCCTGCAGCTTCTTGTCGATGTCCCAGACCAGTTGCTTGCGCTTGCCAATGTCGATCTCCTGCGATTGCACGTCGAACAGCTTCTCGATCTCCTTGTTGCAATAATTGGTGTAGTTCCGCTCCGAGCCGCAGGAATAGTTTTCGTAGAAAGACTGGTCGGGATCGTCGACGGAATTGCCGGTCAGATTGAGGCCGAGCATGTAATCCTTGCGCGCAACCTTCGGGAACCAGTTTGCGGTTTCGACCACGTCGAGCTCGCCGTCGATATAGATGCTCTTGAGCTGGTCGATCAGGATCACCGCGGGATCGCGATATTCCGCGAGATTGCGCGTCGAGACCTTCACCGCCAGGTGCTTGTCGGGGCCGTAGCCCGCCTTCTGCATCAGCTTCCTGGCCTCATCCCGGCTCGCATTCACGTTCGAGCCATAGCCTGGAATGGTCTCCAGCTTGTCCTTGGGCATGCCCCAGATGCCCTGCGGCGGCGGCAGCATGGTGCCGCCGATATCGGCCTGGCCTTCGAACAGGATGTCGACGAAGGCCTTGCGGTCGAGTGCCATCGCCATGGCCCGGCGGATGTCGATGTTGTCGAACGGCGGGGCCGCCGAATTAACGATGATGTTGGTCGAAACGTTGGTCGGCTCGACGACGCAGAGGGCGTTGGGCGTCTGCGACTTGATGTCCTTGAGGAGCGGGATCGTGATGTGCGTCGGGAAGGTCATGTCGAACTTGCCGGCGACGAAGGCGAGGATCGCGGTGGAGCGGTTCGTGATGATCGTGTACTCGATGCCGTCGAGATAGGGCAGGCCCTTCTTCCAATAGTCCGGGTTTCGCGTCAGCTTGATCGATTCATTGGCCTTGAACTCGACGAATCTGAACGGGCCGGTTCCGACCGGATGGGTGCGCATCTCCGCCGGCGAGACGTGACAGGGATAGATCGGCGTATAGCCGGATGCGAGCATCGCCAGCAGCGAGGGCTGCGGCCGCTTCAGATCGAAGGAGACCTCGAAATCACCATTCGGTGTGACGTCGTTAACCTCGTTGTACCAGGCCTTGCGCGGATTCTGCCGCAGCTTTTGTTGCGATTTGCCCATCAGGAGATCGAAGGTGCATTTGACGTCGGCCGACGTGAACGGCTTGCCGTCATGCCACTTGACGCCTTGGTGCAGTTTGAAGGTCAGCTTCTTGTTGTCGCCGCTCCAGGACCAGCTCTCGGCCAGCTCTGGCCTCAGGGTATCAGGGCTGTTCTGCGCAATGTGCTGGTCGTAAACGACGAGATTGTTGAACACTCCCATGAAGGGCACGTTGATCGAATATGTCGCGCCCTCCAGGATGGACGCATTGGCCGGGCTGTCGCGGTGATACATCCGCAGGATCCCGCCCTGCTTTGGTTCGCCGGCCAGCGTGGTGTTCGAGGTCGTCAGCACAGTTAGCGCCGCCATTGCGGCGAGCGACCACACGCTCGACATGCTCATCCTCCCTGGACATCGGCCTTTTGCGGCCTGTTTGAGTGGACGATAGCGACGCGTGCGCGGTGAGGCAACCGGCAAGGTCTGCTACTCTCTCGGCAATTCGGATGACGCAAGGCCGCAGGGGGTTCTCTCACAAATTGAGAGACGTCCCTCCCGCGTCGTCCTGGCGAACGCCAGGACCCATCACCTCAAGGAGGTGTTTGGCGAAGATGGTCGTTCGGTATTGCTACCTTCTTCACTCGTGAGATCACGCGGTATGGGTCCTGGCGTTCGCCAGGACGACGGCGGTCTTCACACAATCCTCGACGCCTTGTTCCCCCAATACCGGTCCCGCAGCAGCCGCTTGTACAGCTTCCCCGTCGGCAGCCGCGGCAACTCCTTTTCGAAATCGACCGAGCGCGGCACCTTTTGCCGCGACAGCGACGCTCCGCAGAACGCGATCAGCTCTTCGGCGAGCGCCTCGCCCGGCACGATGCCGGGCATCGGCTGCACCACCGCCTTCACCTCTTCGCCGAGGTCGGGATTGGGCACGCCGAACACCGCGGCGTCCGCAACCTTCGGATGGGTGATCAGCAGATTCTCGCACTCCTGCGGATAGATGTTCACGCCGCCGGAGATGATCATGAAGGTCGCGCGGTCCGTTAGATAGAGGAAGCGGTCCTCGTCGACATAGCCGACATCACCGACCGTGCTCATGCTGCCGTCGGCCGAGCGTGCTTCCTTGGTCTTCTCCGGGTCGTTGAAATATTCGAAAGGCGAGGCCGTCTTGAACCAGACCTGTCCTGGCGTGCCGGTCGGGCATGGCTTCATGCTCTCGTCGAGAATATGGAGGTCGCCAAGCAGCACCTTGCCGACGGTGCCGCGATGGGCGAGCGATTCCGCGCTGTTGCAGGCGGTGAAGCCAAGGCCTTCGGTCGCGCCGTAATATTCGTGGATGATCGGTCCCCACCATTTGATCATGTCGTCCTTCACCAGCGCCGGGCAGGGCGCGGCGGCATGGATCGCGATTTCGAGCGAGGAGAGGTCGTAGCGCGTGCGCACCTCCTCCGGCAGCTTGAGCATGCGCGAGAACATCGTCGGTACGAGCTGGGTGTGGGTGATACCCCAATGCTCGACGAGCTGGAGGTAACGCTCGGGATCGAAATTCTCCATGATGATCGCGGTGCCGCCCATCCGGATCGTCAAATTGACCGCGGCCTGCGGCGCGGAGTGATAGAGCGGCGCGGGCGAGAGGTAGATCATGCCCTCGCGGTATTGCCAGAGCTTTGTCAGGAACTCGAACAGCGGCAGATTGTGCTTCGGCGGCTCCTCCGGCAGCGGGCGAATAATCCCCTTCGGCCGTCCCGTCGTGCCCGATGAATACAGCATGGCGGTGCCAAGCCATTCATCCGGGATCGGCGTCGTCGGCAACTCGGCGGTCACCTCGGTGAGGCCGACGATGCGCTCACTCTCGCCCGGGCCGTCGGCGACGATGCACAGCCTGATATCGGGGCAGACCTTGATCGCCTCGCGCGCGATGTCGAGCTTCGCCACCGACGTGATCAGGATTTTCGACTGGCTGTTGACGAGGAGATAAGCGAGTTCGCCCGGCGTCAGGAACGAGTTGATGCAGGTGTAGTAGAGGCCGGAGCGCTCGCCCGCGCCGCAGGCTTCGAGATAGCGGGAGTTGTTCTCCATGAAGATCGAAAAGTGGTCGAGCCGCTTCAGGCCGTGCTTGCGGAACAGATGCGCAAGGCGATTGCTGCGCGCATCGAGCTCACGATAGGTGACGGCCTCGCCGGTCGCCGCCATGATGAAGGCGGGCTGGAGCGGGCGCAGGCGGGCATGCTGACCTGGGTACATCGGTCCTCCGGCTTTAGATCATGCGGCAAGAAGCAGGATTTCGCGCACCTGCGCGGGGCCGTCGATTTTGCGCGGGTTGCGCGGGATCCAGTTCGTGCGCATCGCCTGCTCGGCGATGGCGTCGAAATGCTCCGGCGTGACGCGCACCTCGGCGAGGCTGCGCGGCATACCGAGCGAACGGATGAAGGCATCGAGCACATCGGCCGCCTTGTGGCCGGGAAAGCCCATCGCGGCCGCGACGATCATCTGGCGCTCGGCATTGTCGGGCGCATTCCAGCGCATCACGGCCGGCAGCATGATGCAGGAGGTGTAGCCATGCGGCACGTCGAAGGCTGCGCCCAGCACGTAGCCGATACCGTGGCTTGCCCCCATCGGCACGCCGGCGGCGAGCGCGCCCATCGACAGCCAGGTGCCGATCTGCGCGTCCATCCGCGCGTCGAGGTCGGCAGGGTCAGCCTTCACCCGCGGCAGCGCGTCGGCGAGCATGGCGAGGCCCTTGACCGACTGCGCGTCGGCATAGGGATGCGTCTCGCGCGAGCAGATCGCCTCGACGCAATGATCGATGGCGCGGATGCCGGTCGAGAGGAACAGCCATTCCGGTGTGTGCACGGTGATGGCGGGATCGAGGATGGTCGCGCGCGGCACTGCGAGCGGATGCCGTAGCATCTGTTTCACATGGGCGGTGCGGTCGGTGACGCCTGCGATCGAGCT
Organism: Bradyrhizobium sp. MV1.5; assembly: GCF_055807615.1. Taxonomy (NCBI): domain Bacteria; kingdom Pseudomonadati; phylum Pseudomonadota; class Alphaproteobacteria; order Hyphomicrobiales; family Nitrobacteraceae; genus Bradyrhizobium; species Bradyrhizobium sp. MV1.5. The sequence goes on from NZ_JBVVPL010000036.1 coordinate 35,445, forward strand.
GAACTCGCCGCCGGCGATCGTGGTCGGGACGCTGATCTGACGCACGGTCGGCGCCGTCATCTCGGGCGCGACGCCCTTGTGCACGCGGATGCGCTCGATGCCGTCGACATCGTCGATGCCGTTGGCGAGGCACAGCTGCACCGCCTTGGCGCCGTCGGTGATCGAGCCGCCGCCCACGGTGACGATCAGGTCGGCGCCCGCTTCGCGCGCCGCATTGGTGGCGGCGATCACCGCCTCGCGCGGGGTGTGCGCCGGCATGGCGTCGAAGACGCCCGCGCAGCGTGTGCCCAGGGCCTGTTTGATCTTCGCGATTTCGTCGGTCTGCCGGTTGAGCGTGCCCGACACCATCAGGAAGGCGTGGCGCGTCCCCAGCCGATCCATCTGCGCGACCACGGCCTCGGCCGCGGGGTGGCCGAACACGACTTCCTCGATCGCACCGTAAACGACACGTCCCTGGTGCACGCCTGTCCTCCCCGGACAATTCGTCTTGTTTTTCTGCCGGGTAGTCTAACCGCGCTGGCGGCATTCGTCATGCGCGAAGACGCTGAGCTCTATCGGCTCCCTCTCCCCGCTTGCGGGGAGAGGGTTGGGGTGAGGGGGGCTCTCCGCGAGGGAGCCGATAGTTTGACTCGCGGAGAGGGGGCCGCCCCCCCCCCCCCGGGGGGGGGGGGGGGGGGCGGCCGCCCCGGGGGGGGGGGGGGGGGGGGGGGGGGGGGGGGGGGGGGGACCCCCCCCCCCCCCCCCCCCCCGCCCGGGGGGGGGCTTTTTTTTTCCCGGCGCGTCCCCCCCCCCCCCCCCGCCGCGCTTCGCGCGTCGGCCTCTCCCCGCAAGCGGGGAGAGGCGAAGGAGCGTCGCTTCTCTCCCTGTCAACCCGCCTTCCGGCTAGGGCATCTCGCCGAGCATTGCGCGTGCGGTGGTCTTGAAGAGTTCATCATTGAAACCCATCTTGTGGCGCCCGCGGGTACAGGCGTACCCTGCTATTTCCGCGGTTTTTATGCGAGGACCTGGGATGACTGGACCGGACGGAAGCGAGCAATTTGTCAAAACGCACGATTTCGTTTCGCCTCGGCCTTACGCCATTTTCGGCCTTCTCGCCGCGGCGTTCGTGCTCACCGGTTGCGGCCAGCCGGCCTCGCAGGCAAGCGCTCCCCCGCCCGCGCCGGTGACCGTCGCCCAGCCGGTCAAGCGCACCGTCACCGATTGGGACGAGTTCACCGGCCGCTTCGAGGCGATGGAGGAGGTGCAGGTCCGCCCGCGCGTCGGCGGGTTCGTCAACTCTGTCGAATTCCAGGATGGCGCCATCGTGCATCAGGGCGATCTGCTCTACGTCATCGACCCGCGTCCATTCGAGGCGGTGGCCACGCAGGCCGAGGGGCAGCTTTCCGATGCGCGTGCCAAGGTAGAGCTTGCAAAGCGTGAGCTCGATCGCGGTTTGAGCCTGGTGCAGACCAGCGCCGTCTCCGAGCAGGTGGTCGATCAGCGCCGTCAGGCCTTGCAGGCCGCGCACGCTGCCGAAACACAGGCCGAGGGTGCGCTCAAAGTCGCCAAGCTCAACATCGAATTCACGCATGTGACGGCGCCGCTGACCGGTCGCGTCAGCCGCCACCTTGTCAGCCCTGGCAATCTCGTGCAGGGCAGCGATACCGGAACGTCGACGCTGCTCACCTCGATCGTGACGCTCGACCCGATCTATATCTATTTCGACATGGATGAGGCGACCTTCATCAAATACAGCAAGCTGTGGTTCGAAGGCCGCCGCCCGAGTTCGCGCGATACGGCGAACCCTGTGCAGGTGACGCTCGCGGGCGAGACGAAACCATCCCGTGAAGGCAGCATCAATTTCCTCGACAACCGCCTCGATGTCTCCACCGGCACGCTGCGCAGCCGCGCCGTGATCAAGAACACCGATCTGTCGATCCTGCCGGGTCAGTTCGGTCGCGTCCGCCTGATCGGCAGCGCGCCATATGAGGCGCTTCTGATTCCCGACGTCGCGGTTGCGACCGACCAGTCCCGCAAGATCGTGTTCGTGGTGAAGCCGGACGACACTGTCGAGGCGCGTCCCGTGATTCTAGGGCCGCTCGACGACGGCCTGCGCGTGATCCGCGAAGGGCTGAAGGCGGAGGACCGTGTCATCGTCAACGGCATCCAGCGCGCCCGTGTCGGCGCCAAGGTCGCCCCGCAGACTGCGCCAGCCGGCGGCAAGCCCGGTGACAAGTCATGAACCTCGGCCGTCTCTCCATCAACCAGCCCATTCTCGCGATGGTGCTGTCGATCGTGCTGCTGATCGTCGGCGCGCTCGCTTACACCACGCTGCCTGTCTCCGAATATCCGCAAGTGGTGCCGCCGACCGTCGTCGTCACCACGCAATATCCGGGCGCCTCCGCGCAGACGGTGTCCGACACGGTTGCAGCTCCCATCGAGCAGGAGATCAACGGCGTCGAGGACATGCTGTATCTCTACAGCCAGGCGACCTCGAACGGCCAGCTCACCATCACCGTCACTTTCAAGCTCGGCACCGATCTCGACAAGGCTCAGGTGCTGGTGCAGAACCGCGTCGCGATCGCGCAGCCGCGCCTGCCTGAAGAGGTTCAGCGCAACGGCGTCACCACGCGCAAGAACTCGCCCGACATCCTGATGGTCGTGTTCATGCTGTCGCCGGACGACACCTTCGACCAGCTCTACATCTCCAACTACGCGCTGCTCCAGGTCCGCGACCAGCTGCTCCGGATCGACGGCGTCGGCGACATCCAGATCTTCGGTGCACGCGATTATTCGATGCGGCTATGGCTCGATCCTGACCGGATCGCCAATCTCGGCCTGACGTCGGCCGAAGTGCTCGCCGCGATCCGTGCGCAGAACGTGCAGATCGCGGGCGGCCAGATCGCCGAACCGCCGATCGCCGACCGCGCCTTCCAGCCGAACCTCACCTTCACGGGGCGATTGAAAGACCAGAAGCAGTTCGAGGACATCCTGATCAAGGCCGGCTCCGACGGCCGCACGGTGCGCCTGCGCGACGTCGCCCGTATCGAGCTCGGTGCTCTCGCCTACTCCACCAACAGCTTCCTGCTGCGCAAATCGGCGGTCGCGATGCTGGTGACGCAGCGGCCGGGATCGAACGCGCTCGCGACAGCGAAGCACATTTCGGACACGATGACGAAGCTGAAGGAGACCTTTCCGAAGGGCCTCGACTTCAATATCGGCTACAACCCGACCGAGTTCATCGCGCAGTCCGTCCATGAGCTGATCAAGACCATCTACGAGGCCATGTTGCTCGTGGTCGTCGTGGTGCTAGTGTTCCTGCAGGGATGGCGGCCCGCGATCATCCCGATCATCGCGATCCCGGTTTCACTGGTCGGCACCTTCGCGGTGATGGCGGCGCTCGGCTTCTCGATCAACAATCTCACGCTGTTCGGGCTCGTTCTCGCCGTCGGTATCGTGGTCGACGACGCCATCGTGGTGGTCGAGAATGTCGAGCGGCATCTCGAGCATGGCATGAGCCGGCGCGATGCCGCGCTGAAGACGATGGAGGAGGTGGGCGGCGCATTGGTGTCGATCGCGCTGGTGCTGTGCGCGGTGTTCGTCCCGACTGCGTTTCTGGGCGGCATCTCAGGGCAGTTCTTTCAGCAATTCGCCGTCACCATTGCGGTCGCGACCGCAATCTCCTGTTTCTGCTCGTTGACGCTATCGCCGGCGCTGGCCTCGCTTCTCCTCGTCCCGCATGAGGAGAAACGGCCGCCGGCGCGCTGGAATCTTGTTGCACGCGGCTGGAACGCTTTCACGGGCGTGTTTAACCGCGTGTTCGACCGGCTCGCGCATGGCTATGCCGGCCTCGCCAATTTCGTGATCCGCCATTCCGCGGTGATGATCCTGATCTACGTCGTGCTGATCGGCAGCGCCGGCTGGCTGATCGGGACCACGTCGCAAGGCTTTATTCCGGCGCAGGACCGCGGCTACGTCATCATCTCCGTGCAATTGCCGGGTGCCGCTTCGCTGGCACGCACCACCGAGGTCGTGCGCGAGATCGAGCGGATCGCGCTGGATACGCCGGGTATCATCCGCGTCGCCGCTTTCGCCGGCTTCTCCGGCGCGACGCGGACGCAGGCCGGCAACGCGGCGGCGCTCTTCCCGGTGTTCGACGAGCCCGAGGCGCGGATCAAGAAGGGGCTGACTGCGAACGCCATCACGGGCGAGCTGCGCAAGCGGCTCGCTGCAATCCAGGGCGCGTTCATCATTGTCATTCCGCCACCGGCCGTGCCCGGCATCGGCACCGGCGGCGGCTTCGCCATCCGAATCCAGGACCGCCAGGGCCGCGGGCCTGAGCTGCTCGCCTCGGCCACCGACGAGCTCGTCGCCGCGGCGCGCAAATCGCCCTCGCTGCTCGCTCCCACGGTGTTCTCGCCATTCTCGGCCAATACGCCGCAGCTCTTCGTCGATATCGACCGCACCAAGGCGCAGAAGCTCGGCGTTCCCATCGCCAACATCAACGACACGATCCAGACCTATTTCGGATCGACCTATGTCAACGACTTCAACCTGTTCGGCCGCACCTACCACGTCACCGCACAGGCCGACTTCCCGTTCCGAAAAGAGCCGAGCGATCTTGCGCGGCTGCGGACGCGCAACGCCTCCGGCGACATGGTGATGCTCGGCAGCGTGGTCGACTTCAAGGACATCTCCGGCCCCGACCGCGTCGCTCGCTACAATCTCTATGCGGCATCCGAGCTCCAGGGCGAGCCGGCGCCGGGCACCAGCTCGACCACCGCGCTCAACGCGATCAAGAAGCTCGCCGATGACACCCTGCCAAGCGGCTTCAGCTTCGAATGGACCGATCTGTCCTACCAGCAGATCACTGGCGGCAATGCGGGTCTCTACGTGTTCCCGATCTGCGTGCTGTTCGTCTATCTCGTGCTCGCCGCGCAATATGGCAGCTGGACCTTGCCGTTCGCGGTGATCCTGATCGTGCCGATGTGCCTGTTGGCCGCCACGATCGGCGTGCGCATCATGGGGCAGGACGTCAACATCCTCACCCAGATCGGTTTCGTCGTGCTGGTGGGGCTGGCGGCAAAGAACGCGATCCTGATCGTCGAGTTTGCCCGCGACATCGAGAAAGAAGGGAAGCCGCGGCTGGAGGCCGTGATCGACGCCTGCCGCCTGCGCCTGCGGCCGATCCTGATGACGTCCTTCGCCTTCATCCTCGGCGTGCTGCCGCTGGTGATCTCGTCCGGCTCCGGCTCGGAGATGCGGCAAGCCGTCGGCGTCGCCGTGTTCTTCGGCATGATCGGTGTCACCCTGTTCGGGCTGTTGTTCACGCCGATCTTCTACGTGGTGGTGAGGAACCTGGCCGAGGGGAAGAACGAGGGGAAGCCGAAGGCGGTGGGGTGATCGTAGTCAGTGCAGCGCCATCGCATCAACACCCACAGTGTCGGGGGGGGGGGGGGGGGGGGGGGGGGGGGGGGGGGGGGGGGGGGGGGGGGGGGGGGGAGGGGGGGCGGCCGGGGGGACAGGACACCGCGGGGGCGCGGCAGCGTGGGA
>NZ_JBVVPL010000036.1:40986-66613 GCF_055807615.1 Bradyrhizobium sp. MV1.5
CTGTGCTGGCGCGGGGGGGGGGGGGGGGGGGGGGGGCGCCCCCCCCCCCCCCCCTCCCCCCCCCCCCCCCCCCCCCCCCCCCGCGCCCCCCCCCCCCCCCCCCCCCCCCCCCCCCCCCCACCGCTTCTTTGGTGCACACCTCCATACTAACGACCAACATGCAATGGATGGGCACCGCCGGGGTTCTTCACTAGTATCCGCGCGATTTCAAAACAGAAAACTGCTGGGAGCTAACCGATGAAATCAACACTTTTGGCCGCTGTCGCAATTTCGGCTTTGCTGCTGGCCGGGCCGGCCTCCGCGCAAGGCGTCAAGATCGGCATCCTCAACGACCAGTCCGGCGTCTATGCCGATTACGGCGGCAAATGGTCGGTCGAGGCCGCCAGGATGGCGATCGAGGATTTCGGCGGCGAGGTGCTCGGCCAGAAGGTGGAACTCGTCACCGCCGACCACCAGAACAAGCCGGATCTCGCCACCTCGATCGCGCGCCGCTGGTACGACGTCGAGAACGTCGACATGATCACGGAGCTGACGACCTCGTCGGTCGCGCTCGCGATCCACGAGCTCTCCAAGGAAAAGAAGAAGATCGACATCGTCGTCGGCGCTGCGACCTCGCGCCTCACCGGCGATGCCTGCCAGCCCTACGGTTTCCACTGGGCGTATGACACCCGTGCGCTCGGTGTCGGCACCGGCGGCTCGCTGACCAAGGCCGGCGGCGATAGCTGGTTCTTCCTGACCGCGGACTACGCCTTCGGCTACGCGCTGGAAAAGGACACCAGCGAGATCGTCGCCGCCAATGGCGGCAAGGTGCTCGGTTCGGTGCGCGTGCCGCTCAACTCCTCGGACTTCTCCTCCTTCCTGCTCCAGGCGCAGAGCTCGAAGGCGAAGATCGTCGGCCTTGCCAATGCCGGCCTCGACACCACCAACTCGATCAAGCAGGCGTCCGAGTTCGGCATCGTCTCCGGTGGCCAGAAGCTCGCGGGCCTCTTGATGACGCTCGCCGAAGTGAACGGCCTCGGCTTGCAGGCCGCGCAGGGCCTGGTGCTGACCGAGGGCTATTACTGGGATATCAACGACCGCACCCGCAATCTCGGCGAACGCTTTCTCAAGCGCACCGGCCGGATGCCGAACATGATCCAGGCCGGCACCTATTCGGCAACGCTGAGCTATCTCAAGGCGGTCAAGGCCGCCGGCACCAAGGATCCGGATGCGGTCGCCAAGAAGCTGAAGGAGTTGCCGGTCGACGACGACTTCGCGCAAGGCGGCAAGGTGCTCGAGAATGGCCGCATGGTGCACGACATGTATCTGTTCGAAGTCAAGAAGCCCTCCGAATCGAAGAAGCCCTGGGACTATTACAAGCAGCTCGCGGTCGTTCCCGGCGAGAAGGCGTTCTTCACCGCCAAGGAGAGCGGCTGCCCGCTGACGAAGTGAGACTATTTATGTCGTCCTGGCGAAAGCCAGGACCCATTACCCCAGCCGGCAACGGTTGAAAAAGCTGTGGCCACCATCGTGCCCATAACCACGCCCTGTGGTTATGGGTCCTGGCTTTCGCCAGGACGACGGCGGGGAGAGTCGTCGCAGCCCGCCCCTCACACCAGCCGCAGCACCGCCGCTCCCAGCGCCCCCGCCCACAGCGCAATGGCCGCGATGCCCTGAATGAAAAATCCCGGGCCGCGTTTTGCGGCGGCCTTCGAATAGCCGATGAAGTAGACGATGCGGCCGGCAATCCAGATCGCACCGATCGCTGCTGCACCGGCATCATTGATGTAAATCGCGAACAGCCAGAGCGACGGCAGGAAGATCGGCATCCATTCCAGCGTGTTCATCTGGATCCGGAACGCGCGCTCGAAATCCGGATGGCCCGACATTGCCGGCACCTTGACGCCGGTTTTGGTGCGCGAGCGCGACACGTTGATGGTGGTGAAGAAGTAGAACAGGATCGCCAGCAGCGTGACGAGGGCGGTGAGGTGATACATCGCTAGTCCCTTCGAAGAGGTCCCGGTTCAATACCCGGTCAGCTCGAGATAGCCAACGCCGTCATGGGTGCCGGCAAAGCTGATCGGTCCTTCCCAATAGGAAAAACCGGTCCCCATCCACGCCTTCGGATTGAGCGGCTTGCAGGAAATCGAGAACGAGCGCGAATGGATCGCGATCTGCCATTCGACCGGCAGCTTGCGCCTTGCCACCTCAGCCGTCGCCTTTGGAATCATCTGGATATCGGCACCCGCGATCATCTGCGTCTCGCCTGTCGCGCTGATCCAGTTGCCGAATGGATAGTCCCTGCCATCCTTCTGGCGCAGCCGGTACAGCATCAGCTTGTCGCCGGACGCGAGATGCAGCGACAGCCAGTCCCAGCCGGTCTGGTCGGTGTCGAGCGGTTGGCTGCTCCATTCGCGGTCCATCCAGGCCTGGCCGGAAACATCGACCGGCCTGTCGTCGATGGTGAGGGTGCCACGGGCGCGATAGAACGGCTGGCTGTAATAGTAGGAAGCCTGCCCGCGCTCCGACTTGCGGCTGTAGCCGCGGTCGCCCTGCAACACCACGGGACGATCGGTCTCGAGGGTCAGCGCGTAACTGAAGTCGGCGCCGGAGGCCTTCAGCGTCAGCGGCGCGAGGGTTCGATCGCCGGTGTGCTGGGATCCGTTCATCTCCCAATCGTCGATCCAGGCCGAGAACGGTTTCGCCGTGACGCCGGCCTGCCCCACACCGCCGCGGGAAAACAGCTCGCTGAAACGATGGGTGTCGGCGCGCGTCACCGCCGCATGCGCCATCCACACCTGTTGATTGGCCCAGCCTTCACCCTGCGGCCCCGGCTGCGTTGCCTGGCGAAACAGCGTCCATTGCAGGCCGCACGCCGCGCCACTGGCGTCGACGAGATTCGCCGTGAGATACCACCACTCGATCCGAAACTCCGGATGCGGCCCGTGATCGCCCGGAAAGGCGAACGTCTTTCCCGGCGTCACTTTAGCAAAGCCGTCGGCGTTCTCGCCGAGCCCGGCATAGCCTTGCGCGCCCGCACGGCGGGCCGCCAGGAGCGCCGCGATTCCACCGGCGAAGGTGCGCCGCGAGAGATTGTCAGCGCTCATTGGCAAACACCTTGACGAGGTTCGCCGGCTGCATTCGGGCCAGTCGGATCATCGGCAGCAGCGCGGCAAGCAACGAGGCGAACAGCGCGACCGCGACCAGCTCGACGAGTTGCAACGGAAACACATGGAACGGCAGCCGCCAGCCGAACGCCTTGACGTTGACGATCGCGATCAGGCACCACGCCACCAGCAGCCCGAGCGGTACCGCCAGGAGCGACGTGAACAGCGCGATCGACAGCGTCTTGGTCAATTCGATCGCGGCAAGGCGCGGCCGCGTGATGCCGATCGCCCAGAGCGGCGCAAGCTGCGGCAGGCGCGAGTTCGCCAGTGTGAGAAGGCTGGTCAGAAGCGCGATCCCGGCGACGCCGAGCGTGAATGCGTTCAGCGCCGAGGTCACCGCAAAGGTGCGGTTGAAGATCCGGATCGACTCCGCCTTCACCGTCGCCTGGTCGGCGACGCTGCGGTCGTCGAGCGCAAACTGCTTCTGCAGCGCCGCAATTAGGCCGGGGATATTCTCCTTCGCGACGATCAGGCCGATGCGTGTCTGCGGCGTCTGCGGAAATTGCCGGATCAGCGCCGCGACGTTCACCGCAAGCTGGCCCTTGGGGTTGCCGTAGTCGGCATAGATGCCGACGATGTCGAGCTCCCAGGTTCCGCCCGGCGCCGGAACGTCAACGACATCGCCCACGCGGACGTTGAGGCGGCGGCTCAACTGCTCGCTGATGAACGCGGCATTGCCGGGTATGAGCCGGGTCCAGGCACGCGGCGCGGCTTCGAGCAGCGGCCAGCGCTCGCGATAGAGCGCGTGATCGGGCAGGCCGAGCAATTCCACCGGCTGCCCATGTACCTGCGCCTCGGCGCGTCCGCCCGACAGGATCGCCTCGACATCGCGGCGCTCCTTCAGCCAGTTGCGGATCGCGACGCCTTTCGCATTGTCGGGGGCGCTGATGTAGACGTCGGCCGCGAGCCGCCCGTTGAGCCAGCCGATGAACGTGCGGCTGAACGTTTCCACCATGGTGGACACCCCGACATTGACGGCGAGCGCGAGCAGCAGCGCCATCAGCGCCAGCGACAAACCCGAGAGCTGCTGCCGGCTGTCCGCCCAGAACCACAGGGCGAGCGGCTGTCGCGCGAAACGCTGGCCGGTCCGCAGGATGATGTCGAGGAACGCCGGCAGGATCAACGCGGCGCCGAGCATCAGCGCTGCCAGCACGCCAAAGCCCGCGATCAGCGATTGCCCGTACTGGAGCACCAACAGCGCGACCGCGAACACGGCGCAGGCAGCCCCGCTTTGCAGGATCAGCCAACGGCGCTGCCTCTGTTGCCAGGCGCGCGGCTGCGCGGTCGCCAGCACCGGCATCCTGACAGCCTTGATCAGGCTGGTCGCCGCGGCAACAAGCGCGCCGGCAACGCTGATGCCGATCCCGGCGAGCCACCATTCGGGTCGCAAGCTGAGCTGCCCCGGGATTTGCGCGCCATAGAGTCCTCGCAGCGACGCTGCGACGTCGGGCAAGAGCGCGGCTGCAATGAAATAGCCGCAGGCTAGCCCGATCAGGCCTGCGACCAGCGACAGCGCCACGAGCTCGACAACCAGCACGGTGTTGACGAGTCGCGCCGAGGCACCGCAGGCCCGCAGGGTGCGCAGCATAGGCAGCCGCTGCTCGAAGGCGAGGCCGACGGCTGAATTGACAATGAAAAGACCGACGAAGAACGACAGCAGGCCGAACGCGGTGAGGTTGAGATGAAAGCTGTCGGTGAGGCGCTCCAGCTCGGTCTCCGCATCCGGCTCAACCCGCTGCAAGCGGTCGCCGACGACGCTCGCCAATGGCGCAGGCTTGCCCTTCGGTTTGCCGATCAGAAGCCGCGAGATCTGGTCCGGCTTGTTCAGCAGCCGCTGCGCCACGCCGATATCGACCACCAGCACGTCGGGCACGAGCTGCGGCAGCACGCGCAGCGGCGGCAGTTTTGCGCCGTTGCTGATCGCTGGTGCCGCGCCCTCCTGCTCCTGCAAGTCGTTCAGCGTTTCCTTCGCCACCAACGTCTGGCCAGGCGGCGCGACGAAGCTGCTCAGATCGGCGGCGCCTAGGCGGGGTGCGTTGCCGACATCGACCGGCAGCGTCACCGGCTCGATGCCGAGCAGCCGGACCGAACGCCCGTTGACCTGGACCCGTCCCTCCAGCATCGGCGAGACCGGCCAGCCGGCGCGACGGAGCTTGACGAACAATTCCTGCGGAAAAGTCGCGGCATCAGGCGCGACCAGCATCGGCGTTCGCGCGCCGCCGAAGGTTGCCGCAGCGCGGTCATAGGCGTTGCGGGCCTGCTGATTGATGGCCTGCACGCCGCTCCACAGCGCAGTCGCCGCGATCAGCCCGATCAGGAGCGTCGCGAACTGCATCTTGTGGCGCCGCCAGTGGCTGAGCAGCACGGCGAGGACCCAGAGCGCGCGCCTCATGCGATCCGCCCGGCATGCAGGTTGACGTGGCGATCGAGTGTCGCGGCCAGATGCAGGCTGTGCGTCACCATCAGAAAGCCGCAGCCGGTGCGCGTGACGAGGTCGCGCGTCAGGGCCAGCACGTCCTCGGCGGTGGCCTCGTCGAGATTGCCGGTCGGCTCGTCCGCCAGCAGCAAGGACGGCTTTGTTGCCAGGGCCCGGCCGATCGCGACCCGTTGCTGCTGGCCGCCTGATAATTGTTCTGGATAACGCTTGAGCAGCCCGCCAAGCCCGAGACGCTCGATCAGCTCGTTATACCAAGCCTCGTCGTACCGGCCGGCGATCCGCGCCTGAAACACCAGATTATCCCCGACCGACAAACTCGGGATCAGGTTGTATTGTTGAAACACCAGGCCGATCCGGTCGCGCCGCAGGCCCGCGCGTCCCGCATCCGACAATTTGGTGACCTCGGTGTCTTCCAGCCGGATCGTGCCGCCATCGGCGGCATCGAGCCCTGCGATCAGGTGCAGCAGCGTGCTCTTGCCGCTGCCGGACTCGCCGGTCAGTGCGACGCGTTCGCCGGCCTTGAGGTCGAGATCGACGCCGCGCAGGACATGGACCGGCTCACCGGCCGAAGAGAACGTCTTGGAGAGGTTTCGGATGCTCAGCACGATGAATGGCGCCGGACGGAATTAGCGGAATTGCTGCGTAGCACACTTGCTGCGGAAATGCCGGGTTGCGTTGCTATTGAAGCCGTTGTTAGCTCCCAAGAGGATCACATCAAAAAAGTGCCAAAAAGGGACGACGGGGAGAACGATGAGCGCTCAGGCAACGCAGCCCGCGGCGGGCAAGATGACGGGGACGTCCAAGGAAGCGCAAAAGCAAACGCCCAAGCAAACGCCCAAGCAAACGCCCAAGCAAACGCCCAAGGAAACGCCGAAGGAAACGCCGAAGGGTGCCTGGACCGTTACATTTCTTCTGTTTCTTTTCATGCTGGTGAACTTCGCCGACAAGATCGTCGTCGGTCTTGCGGGCGTTCCGATCATGACGGAGCTGAAGCTCGAGCCCGAACAGTTCGGCCTGCTCGGCTCCTCGTTCTTCTTCCTGTTCTCGATCTCGGCCATCGTGGTCGGCTTCATCGTCAACAAGGTACCGACCCGCTGGGTGCTGTTGACGCTCGCGGTGATCTGGGCGCTGACGCAGTTTCCGATGGTCGGCACCGTCTCTTTCACCACGCTCCTGATCTGCCGCATCGTGCTCGGCGCCGGCGAAGGCCCGGCGGCCTCGGTGGCGATGCACGCGGTCTACAAATGGTTCCCCGACGAGAAGCGCACGATGCCGACCGCAATCCTGTCGCAGGGTTCGGCCTTTGGCGTGATCCTGGCGGTGCCGGCGCTGAACTGGATCATCGTCAACCATTCCTGGCACTATGCATTCGGCGCGCTTGGAATCGTCGGCCTGATCTGGGTCGCCGCCTGGCTCGCACTCGGCAAGGAAGGCCCGCTGGACACCCACGCATCGGCCGTGATCGAACCTAAAATACCCTATCTCCAGCTTCTGACATCGCGCACCTTCATCGGCTGCGTGACCGCGACCTTCGGCGCCTATTGGGCGCTGTCGCTCGGGCTCACCTGGTTCACGCCCTTCATCGTCAAGGGCCTCGGCTTCTCGCAGTCTCAGGCGGGCTTCGTCTCGATCTTGCCCTGGGTCTTTGGGGCGACCATCGTCATTCTCACGGGCTGGATCTCGCAGGTGATGCTGGCACGCGGCTACACGTCGCGGATCTCCCGTGGCGTGCTCGGCTCGGTGCCGCTGATCGTCGGCGGCCTGATCCTCGCGATGATGCCGCACGTCCAGGGCGCCGGCCTCCAGATCGCCCTGCTTGTGGTCGGCTCCGGCCTGTGCGGCGCGATCTACGTCGTCTGCCCGCCCATGCTCGGCGAATTCACGCCGACGTCGCAGCGCGGCGCGGTTCTCGCGATCTACGGTGCGCTCTATACGCTTTCGGGCATCGTGGCGCCGCTGGTGATGGGCAGCGTGATCCAGCGCGCCGGCAGCATGCTCGACGGCTACATGACCGGCTTCACCATCAACGCCGCGATCATGGTCGGCTCCGGCCTGCTCGGACTGCTCCTGCTCTGGCCCAACACGGAAAAGGCCAGGCTGACCGGTGGAGCTGCGCCGCAGGCAGCGCCGCTGAAGAGCGCGGTGTCGCCGACGTAAGGGGGCATCCGCCAACCCAATCACAACTGTCATCCCGGCGAAGGCCGGGATCCATACCCACGATTTTTAGCTTGGCGAAGACTGGTATTGACCAGCTCGCGCCACAACACCTTTCGGTGGCTATGGCCCGACCATCGAGTTTGTTGCTCAAGCCGCGATTTGCCGCTTCCGCTCCGTGAACGGCGACAGCACCACCGTCGCGACCATGAAGATCACGGACGCCCCGAACACCCAATGCGGCGCGCTCTGGTCCATGATCCAGCCGAACAGCAGCGGGCTGACGATGCCGCCGAGATTGAAGCCGGTTGAGACGATGCCGAAGGCGCGGCCGGCCGCACCGGGAGGTGCTGCATTGCGCACCAGCATGTCGCGCGAGGGCGCGATCACGCCGGAGAGGAATCCCGCGGCCGCCATCGTGGCGGTCAGCGCCCAGCCCGGCAGCGTGACCAGCGCGATCAGCAGCACGATCGCCGCGTTCGCGGCAAAGCAGACGGCGGCGACATAGCCGTGGCGCTCGGTGTGGTCGGCAAGGAAGCCGCCCGCGAGCACGCCGGCGGCGCTCGCACCGAGGAAGGCGGTGAGCGCGACATTGGCCGCGGAATAGGTCGCGCCATAGCCACTCATCAGCGCCACCACGCCGAAATTGTTGATGCCGGCGACCGACAGGCTGAGCAGCATGAACAGTGCCGTCAGCGTGATCAGCGCCGGCGTGATCACGGCTTGTTTGGGTGCGTTCTCGGTGCCTGGCTTGGTCTTGTGCGCGCCGGCATCGGGAATGTTCATGGTCACCAGCAACAGCGCGACCAGAACGCCGATCGCGCCCGATGCGATCAGCGCACCGGTACCGCCGGACACCGTGACCAGCGCGGCGACGATCGCCGGTGCCACCGCGCCGCCGAAATAGCCGGCAAAGGTATGGATCGAGAAAGCGCGGCCCATCCGCCCTTCGTCCATGTGCTCGGCGAGGATGGCGTAATCGGCGGGATGGTAGACGCTGTTGGCGAGCCCGAGCAGAACGGCGCAGGCGACCAGCGAGGCATAGCTGAGGTGCAGGCCGAGCAGAATCAGCGCGAGGCCGCCGAGGGTGAGGCCGCCCAGCAGGATCCGTCGCGCGCCAAAATGGTCGACGAGATAGCCGGTCGGCGCCTGCGTCAGCCCCGACACCACGGCCGACACCGTCAGCGCAAAGCCGAGTTCGACATAGCCGACGCCGAGTTGATTCTTGAGGAACGGAAACAGCATCGGCAGGACCAGCAGATGAAAATGGCTGACCCAATGCGCGATCGAGATTCCCGTCAGCGTGCGTAGCGCGCTGTCCGCCTTGCCTTGTTGCGGTGCGGCGAGAACGTCGACCATTGCAGTTCCGTTTCACGTCCTTTGGAGACGCGCAAACTATCGGGCAGAGCGGTTATTTGTCCATGAACGCAGGCGCATGGCAGTAGCGCGGGGCGGGGGATTCCCCGCCGTCGTCCTGGCGAAAGCCAGGACCCATCACCCCAGGAAGCAGTTTGGCGAAAACTCGTGGTCCGGTACTGCGACCATCCACGATCGAGAGATCACGCGGTATGGATCCTGGCTTTCGCCAGGACGACAGTTGAGAGCGAGGCAAGAGCCGAGCCCTCAAAACGGCTCGTCATCCGGCCCGTAGCGGTCGCGCTTTGGTGTCGCGATGTCGCCGTCTTCGTAATCATCATCGTCGGTGTCGCGCGGAGGCGGAGGCTTCTTCGCCTTGTCTTTTGCTGGCGTGTCGTCCGCAATTTTGGGCGGCGCGCTCGGCTTGCCGATCTTGGCCATGGCTGGTCCCGGATGGTGATGCTGCACCCGATCCTATCCCGAAGATATGTGCGGTTCCTGACTTATCTCAAGGCCGTCAGTGCACCACCGGCCCGCCGGCCTTCTTCCAGGCATCGATGCCGCCGGCGATGTGGGCGGTGTTGGTGAGCCCGGCCTCCTTGGCGGCGGCGACAGCCATCGCGGAGCGCTCACCGAAGGCGCAGAAGAACACGACGCGGCGGCCGGTGGCGGCCGCGACCTCGCGCAGCATGCCGCCGGGCTTGAGGCTGTCCTCAACGGACGGATAGGGCGTATGCAGTGCGCCTTCGAGCATGCCGTGCTTCATGCGCTCATTGGTCTCGCGCAAATCCACCAGCAGGATATCGGGACGGCCGAGGCTGCGGATCGCCTCGACGGCGCGAAGTGCGCGGCCCTCCTTCTCCAGCTCCTCCTGGTGCAGGCCGACATGCATGTTGGCGGGCACCGCGACGTCCATCATCTTCGGATTGGGCAGCTTCAGATTGGCCATCAGCTCGACATAGTCGTCGACCGAGCGCACCTGGAGCCGCGGATTGTAGCGCTTCTCCTCGCCGATGGTGGAGACGGTGTCGCCCTTGTAGTCATGCGCCGGAAACACCATGGTCTCGTCGGGCAGCTTGAGCAGGCGGTTGAAGATCGAATCGTACTGCGCACGCGACGAGCCGTTCTGGAAATCGGTGCGGCCGGTGCCGCGGATCAGCAGCGTATCGCCGGTGAAGACGCGGTCGCCCATCAAATAGGAATAGGAATCGTCGGTGTGGCCGGGCGTGTACATCACGTCGAGCGCCAGGCCCTCGATCGTCACCTTGTCGCCGTCGGCAACCCGCATCGCCACCACGTCGGCCTTGGTCTGGTCGCCCATCACGGTCATGCAATGGGTGCGGTCGCGCAGCTCGCCGAGGCCGGTGACGTGGTCGGCGTGCAGATGGGTGTCCACGGCCTTGACCAGCTTGAGATCGAGCTCGCGCAGCAGCTGGCAGTAGCGGTCGACCTTCTCCAGCACGGGATCGAGGATCAGCGCCTCGCCGCCGGCGCGGCTCGCCAGGAGATAGCTGTAGGTACCCGAAACACTGTCGAAGAGCTGGCGGAAAATCATGGCAAGACCCGGCGTGGAGTGATTCCAATTCTACTACGCCGCGGGACAAAAAGAGAAGTAATGTGCTGTTGAAATGAGAGTATTTAGAAGATTTTTATTGTGGGGCTTCGGGGCTATCCGCAAACTCAGTGTCGTCCCGGCGAAGGCCGGGCGAAGGCCGGGACCCATAGCCACCGAATGAAATTTGGCCAAGATTCGTCGTTCAGGGCTCCTACCGCCCGCACTCGATAGACCTCGCGGTATGGGGCCCGGCCTGCGTCGGGACGACAGGCGAGGGTGGGCCCAAGATTACGGCCGCACCAATGTGTACCCGTTCTCGCTGAGAAACAGGATCTGCCCGACCCCGACTTGCACCGGCGTGGCGGCGGGGATGAACTCCGGCCGCTTGCCGGTTTCTCGCTCGATCGTGTCGACGGTGTTGAGGCAGATGTCGAAGCGTACGCCTTGCGCGATCAGGCTCTCGACCTGCTTGCGGCGCTCGCTGCCTGACAGCAGGAGATCGATGCCGGGACCGAACGCCACCACCTCGATTGCGACCTTGTCGGGGTCGTAGGCCTTCAGCAAATTGTTGGCGACGCTGAGCACCAGAGCTTGCTTCTTCGCATCGCCATCGGAGAGCTGCAGCACGATCTTGTGCTCGGCGAACGGCTTGTCCTGGAGCGGCACCTGTTGCGCAAACGCCGGCAGCATCGCCGCCCAGGCGAACAGCGCCAGTAGTATCGCGGACAAGGTTTGCGACCGCATCATCCCTGTCCTGCAATGCCCGGATTACCCTCGACGCCCTTTAGCGTGACGCCGGAGCCGAGACGCTCCTGAAACATCCGGCCCGAGCGCAGATATTTTGCCACCACATCCCAAACCGGCGCGCCTTGCTGGCCGTCGACCGAGGCCCAGCCCGCGACCTTGTAGCGGTGGCTGGCGCTGAGCGCCTTGCCGCCATTGAGCTTCAGCTCCGAGACGCGGCTGCCGATCGCCGCCGTTGGCATGCAGGTGTAGCTGAGCCCGCCGGCGCGCACCATGTCGCCGCCCTGCTGGTAATAGGGATCGGTGTTGAAGAGGTTGTCGCAGACGTCTTCCAGCACATCCTTGATCTGGGCGCCGGTCATCTCCTGCACATAAGTCTCGGGATAGCTGATCGCGGTTTCCGCCAGCAAATCCTCCATCGTCAGCGCCTGGCCGGACAGCGCGGTGACGCCCCAGCGGAAGCCCGGCGACAGCGCGATCTCGGCGTCGAGCTCGGTGCGCAGCGCGCTGCAGATCAGCTCGTCGACCGGGCCGGCGAAATTGTCGCGGCGATATAGCAGGCGATCGGGAGTCGCAATCTTCTCCGACCAGTCGGTGACGTACGGCGCCCGCACCCGGCCGATCAGCTCGGCCATCCCAGGATCGGGCTTCAACAGCTCGGAATAGACCGGCAGCAGATGATATCTGACGTCGCCGACCTTGCCTTTTTCGAGCGCGAGATCGAGCACGGCAAGGAATTTGCCGTTGGAGCCCGCATTGGTGACGAGCGTCGTGCCGCTCGCATTTTTCACTGCGATGGGCTGCGGGATCGCATCATGGGTATGGCCGCCGAGGATGACGTCGATGCCGGTGACGCGGCTTGCGAGCTTGAGATCGACGTCCATGCCGTTGTGCGACAGCAGGATGACCGCATCGACCTTGTCGGCTCCGCGCAAGCCGTCGACATGCTTCTGGAGCTCTTCCTCGCGGATGCCGAAGCTCCAGTCCGGCGTGAACCGTCTGGGATGCGCGATCGGCACGTAAGGGAAGGCCTGGCCGACGATCGCGACGCGATGGCCGCCGAGCTCCTTGATCACGGAGGGCTTGAACACGCGCCCCGTCGCCTTGTCGAAGGCGGGGGCGTCGTTGAAGGCCGCTTCCTCGGTCAGGAAAACGTTCTGCGCCAGGAACTCGCCCTTGAAGCGCGCAAGATTGTCGCGCAGCGCCTGCTCGCCATAGGTGAATTCCCAATGCCCGGTCATCGCCTCGATACCGAGCAGGTTTGCGACTTCGACCATGTCGCGGCCCTGCATGGTGTTGGCGAGTCCCGTGCCTTGCCAGAGATCGCCACCGTCGACGAGCATGGAGTGTTTTTCGCCGGCATCGCCGCGCAAGCGGTCGATCAGCGTCTTCAGATGGGCGAAGCCGCCGAGCTTGCCGAAGCGGCCTGCGGATTTCTCGAAGTCGAAGCAGCTGAAGGCATAGGCGTCCGCGCTGTCGGGCCTGATGCCGAAACGGTCGAGGAAGGCGCGGCCGACCAGATGCGGCGGCCGTCCCGCCATCTCGCCGATCCCGATATTGACGCTGGGCTCGCGAACATAGACCGGGTTGAGTTGCGCATGCGTGTCGGTGAGGTGAAGGATGCGCGCATTGCCGAACCGTTCGATGTCGTAAATGCTCGCGGCCTCAGCACCGCGCGCAAGCCGCGGCAGGCTGAGCGATACGGCAGCAAGGCCTGCGTTCTTCAGGAAATCGCGGCGGCGGATCGCCATCCAGAAATTCTCCGCGCCCTCTCATGGTCGCAAGGCTGTTGCAGGAGCGAACAGTCTAGCGGATTTCCATCGCCTTCCAGGCTTCTTTTTCGGAAACCGCCTGGAAGATCGACGCCTTCGCCAGCGCCTCGGCCTCCCTGGCTGCGGCGACGGCGCGGTCGAAATCGCCGCCATCGGCCGCCTTCTTTGCGGCGGCCAGCGCCGAAACGGTCACGGTCCATTGGTGGCGCAAGCTGGCAGCCTCCTTGGAGGCGGCTTCGGCGGCGGCATAGGCTGTCCTGTAATCCGCCTCGTTTGCCGCGTGCGCCGCCGGCGCGAGGCCGAGGGTAAGCAGCAGGGCGAGGGCAAGTGACCGCTTCATGGCCGCGCTCCCGGTCCCGATATCGGCAGGCCGTTGGCGACATAGGACAGGAAGTATTCGACGTCGCGGTATTCATCGGCCTGCGGCTCCAGCGGAACCGCACGGGTCTGGCTGTTGCAGGTGACGAAGCGGCGACTGGTCGTGCCCATGCCGCTCCATTCGGAGCGGTAGATCGGCATCGCGTTCAGAATGCCGAGCGCCGGTGCCAGGATCTCGGCGCGGATGCGCTCGCCCGGGCTCTGCACATGGCAGCTCGCGCAGGAGAAGTTCATCTGGCCTCGGCGCGTGTAGAAATAGCGCTTGCCGTTCTCGAAGGCCGCGAGCGCGCGCGGATCGTCGGGGATCTTGATGTCCATCGGCTTGCCGCGCGAGGTGAAGGCCATGTACGCCGTGAGCGAGGCCATCTCGTCCTTGACGTAGGAGTAGGGCGCCTCGCCATTGGCCTCGCGGCAGCGGTTGAGCGCCAGTTCCAGCGTGACGACCTTGCCTTCCTTCTCGTCGAAATAAGGATAGTTCTGGCGGATGCCGATGCCGCCGTTCGGGAAGCAGTCGGCATAAGTCTTGCCGTTCTTGAACGGGGTGGCGAACATCTCCTTGCCGGCGTCGAGCGCGAACTCGTAGGGCGGGAACTCCTCCTTCTCCTGCCACTGCCGCTTCATGTCCTCGTTCATGGAATAGGGACCGTTGACGAAATCCTCGTGCTTCACGGTCGGGAATTTCTGGAAGAAGAAGTTCTGGAACGCCTTGGCATCGGCAACGGGATCGACCTTGTCGGCCGCCACCACGCGCGGAGAGGTGAGGGCCAACGCGACCAGCGCGGCGCTCAACGAACCAAGCAGGATGGAGGTGCGGGCCTTCATCACGAGATCTTTGCGGTGGTCGTATCCGACGCACCCTTGTTATCGGTCCAGGAGACCTTGAGATCGTCGCCCTTCTTGGCCCCCTTGAAGCTGAACTTGACATAGGGGTCCTTCGAGATCGCGGTGCCCCAATCGGCAACGAAGACGTCCTTGCCGTTACATTCGAATGTCAGCTGCTGGATGTAATGCGCCGGGATCAGCTCGCCCTTGGCGTCCTTGACGAAGCCGGTATCCATGGGGTGCTGGATCAGCGCCTGCACCTCGGTGATGTCGCCGTTGGCGGTGGCGCGGACGCGAATGCTGGATGCCATTTCGATCTTCCTCGCTTAGCCGCCGCAGCCGCCGACGGTGACCTTGACCTGTTTGGTCGCGCTGTAGAGCTTGCCGTCGTCCTCCACGATCGCAACGACGTTGGTGGTCTTGGCCATCTTCAGCCGGTTGGCGACGGCAGGGATCGTGCCTTCGGGAATCCTGTAGCTGGCGGCCAGCGCGCTGGGATTCTCGGCCACGAAGAACGAGATCGAGGTGACCTTGTCGAGCGTCGTCGTCACCGAGATTGGCACGACGCCGCCGTTCTCGGCGATCTCGGGGGCGTCCAGCTTGACCTTGTCGGACGGCTCGGCGGTTTTGCCGTACAGCGCCTTGATGGCGTCCGCCTCGCTCTTCTGCTTGAACGCCTCTTCCGGATATTTGTCGTTGGCCGCGGCGCGCGCGGGCGCGGCGCCGAACGGCAGATTGCCGAGGCCGAGCAGCGCGACCGAGGCTGCGCCCTGAAGCATCAGGCGCCGCGTCGAGCTTGGGCCGGTGAGTGTGGTCATCTCGGGTCTCCTAACCCATCTCTTGGCGTGCCTGAAGTCACAGGGTCTGCAGGAAATCAACGATCGCGCTGATCTCCTGTTCGGTCAAAATCCGGTTCCGGCCGAACGGCGGCATCATGGTCTGCGGATTGCGCTTGGTCTCGTCGAAGATGATCGCGGCCAGCTCGTTGCGATCGGGGTACTTGGCCTTGAGGTCCTTCAGTTCCGGCCCGATCGTTCCCGGCAGGTCGCCACCCCTGATGACATGGCAGGTCAGGCAATTGCCCTTGCCGCGGTCGAAAGCGAGTTTCTGGCCGTCTGCCACAGCGGACTGCGCCCACGCCGGGCTGGCGAGGCCGGCGGCAATGGCCAGCAAGATGAACAGAACGGGCGTCCGGGAAAAGGCGGTCAAGGCGTCATTCCGAGGCGTTATATCGATGGTCAAGATCGCGAAATAGAAGCGTTCCAAAGCACAAAGGGCACCGCCTGACAATCGAGACTATGCCCGCGACAAAATGAAGTTAATATCTTCCCCATTGCAACTAATGAGATTATTTGTTCAGCCGATTTGGCCCGAGAGTTAAGGGCCGTGGCGCGGGCCGGCGTTTCCCGAGCGTTTTGCCGCTCAACCTGTTTTCAACGCGTTCTCGTTTTTTCAAGGGGACCTCACTTGGCTGAATATGTCGTCGAATTCGGCAGGGATGGCGGTCGGGTCGAGTCGGATGGGCGGCTCGACGCACCGGCATTTCATCGCAATCACGAGCCGCTCTGGGCGGCACTGGAAAAGCATCTCGCCGGTTGCACCGGCAACGTGGTCGAGCTCGGCAGCGGAACCGGCCAGCACGTGGTCTACTTCGCCCGTCACACGCCCGGCCTGATCTGGTGGCCCAGCGATCTCAACCAGCGCCACCTCAAGAGCATCGAGGCCTGGCGCGTTCATTCAGGCCTGAAAAACATCCGCTCGCCGCTGCGGATCGATCTCACCGATCCCGATTGGTGTCCGGAGATGAAAAGCGGGCAGGCGCCGTCAAGTCTTGCCGCATTGTTCTGCGCCAATGTCATCCACATCGCGCCATGGAGCGTCGCCGAGGGCCTGTTCGCCGGCGCCGGCCGCTATTTGCGGGCCGACGGCAAGCTGTTCCTCTACGGCCCGTTCAAGCGCGGCGGCAAGCACATCGCGCTCAGCAACGCCGTGTTCGACACCTCCTTGCGTGAAGGCAATCCCGACTGGGGCGTGCGTGACATCGCCGATGTCGAGGCCCTCGCCCGCGGCGTTGGTCTTCGCCTCGTCGATACGATCGACATGCCGGCGAACAATTTGACGCTGGTGTTTTCGCGCTAAGCTCAGACGGCGGTGCGCTCCCTCCCCCGCTTGCGGGGGAGGGTTGGGGAGAGGGTGTCTCCGCAATGGGGCATCCCCTAGAGGATAGAACCCTCACCCGGCGCTTCGCGCCGACCTCTCCCGCAAGCGGGCGAGGTGCACCGCCTGCTGCGCTCCCACTGATGCAATCAAGAGCCCGTCAGCCCTCGCCGTCCTTCCACCCGATCTTCTCCTTCAAGAACCGAAACCCAATCACCTCGAACCCGGCGCGCTCCTTGTTGTCCTTGCCGTAGCCGTGGCCACCCGCTTCAGGCTCGTAGAACCATGCCTCATAGCCCATGGCCTGGAGCTTTGCCGCCATCTTGCGCGCATGGCCGGGATGGACACGGTCGTCGCGTCGCGTGGTGGCGATCAGGATCGGCGGATAGGGTTGGCCGGCCTTGACGTTGTGATAGGCGGAGTAGGTCTTCAGCCAGTCCCACTCCTCGGGCTTGTCGGGATCGCCATATTCCGCGATCCAGCTCGCGCCGGCGAGCAGTTTCGTGTAGCGGCGCATGTCGATCAGCGGGATGGTGCAGAACAGCGCGCCGAAACGTTCGGGGTATCGCACCAGCATGTTGGTGATGAGGATGCCGCCGTTCGATCCGCCCTGTGCGGCGATGCGTTTTGCCGCCGTCACGCCGCGGCGGACGAGATCGGCGGCAACTGCTGCGAAATCGTCGTGCGACAGTTTCTTGCCGGCGAGCCGGCCGGCATCGTGCCAGCGTGTGCCGAATTCGCCGCCGCCGCGCAAATTCGCCTGCACCGTGGTGCCGCCGCGCTCCAGCCACAGCTTGCCGAGCGACGAATTGTAATACGGCTTCACCGAATGGCCGAAGCCGCCATAGGCGCTCATATAGACCGGTGCATCGCCGGTCTCGCCAGTGGGGCCCGTCTGCACATAAGGAATGCGCTCGCCGTCGATCGAGATCGCCTCGTGCTGGGTCACCACGAGGCCGTCGGCGTTGAATGTTTTCGGCGCCTGTTTCAGCACTGTCGGGCTCGCGACGCCGCGCTCCATCAGCAGCAGCGACGGCGGCGTCAGCGGATCCTGCACATTCGCAAGCAGGTCGCCATTGCTTTCGGAGGGATGGCGATCCAGCGGCCAGATGTCGACGACGCCGATCTGCGGCAGGCCGCCGAGTGACGCGCGGCTCCAGCTCGTGGCGGACGGCGTGCAGATCTCGAATTGCGGCTGGAGCTCGTCGAGGATCGACAGCACCAGCTTTCCTCCCGTCCAGAACAGACCTTGCAGAGCGCGACGAGCTTCCGGCTCGAACAGCACCGCGAAATCGCGGCTGCCGGCGAGGAAGGCCGAGAGCGACATGCCGAGCACGGTGTCGGCGGCATAAGTTCTGCCCTCGATCGACCAGGCTTCGCGCAGCTTCATCGCGAACCAGTCGCCATGCGCCTGCAACCAGATGCCGGTCGGCAGATCGAGCTTCGTCGTCGTGCCGTCTGCGTCGCGCAGCCAGAGCGCATGATTGAAGAAATCGATCTGGTCGACGATCCAGCTGCGCGGGGCCGCAGCGGTGTCGTCGACGATGCCGGAGATCGCCATATGATCGGCCGTGGTCTCGATGATCACCCGCGCCTGATCGACAGGCTGGCCGCGCCGCCACAGGCGAACCGTCCGGGAATATCCCGAGCTCGTCGCCATGCCCTCGCCATGGGCGCTCGACAGCAGCAGCGTGTCGGCATCGAGCCAATCGGCGCCGCCCTTGGCTTCGGACAGCGCAAAGCCGTCCGCAACGAAACTCTTCGTATCGAGGTCGAATTCCCGCAAGGTGACGGCGTCGCTGCCACCGCGCGACAGGCTTAAGATGGCGCGCGAGCTTCCCTTCTGCGTGGTGATGCCGCTCAGCAGCCAGTCCTCGCCTTCGCGCGCGGCGAGCTGGTCGACATCCAGCATGATCTCCCACGCCGGATGCGATTTGCGAAACTCCGCGAGCGAAGTCTTCCGCCACAGGCCGCGCGGGTTGGTGGCATCCTTCCAGAGATTGTGCAGTTCAGTGCCGCGGCGGCTGATATAGGGGATGTTGTCGGGACGATCGTAGATCGCCGCGAGGATATCGCGGTCGCGCGCGAAGGCCGCTCCGCCGAACGCCTCGAGCGTCAGGCTGTTCTGTCGCGTGACGAAATCGAGCGCCTGCTTGCCTTCGATCTCCTCCAGCCAGAGCCAGGGATCGTCGTCGGGAGCGCTGAGCGTAGGCCTGTCGTCGACGGACATGAACGAAACTCCTGAAGGTTGCGGCGGATAGGATTTGATCGAGCGCAAGCCGTCAAGTGCGCGGCCCATTATCATCGGCCCGATTGCGTCAGAGACATGGCCTGCGCCCGTTTGCGCCGGTTGCCCGCCCTCCCGCGCCCCGCCATAGTGCCGGGAATCAAGCGAGCCCCTTGGAAGCACTTAAAAGCCCGTTGGGGCGGAAATGCCGATGCTGGATGTGACTGCAGCCAATGAGATCGCCGCCGACGCCCGCGTGCGCGCCAACGTGGTGCGCCTTGCCGCCGCGCAGGCGCTGACCGGCGCCAACTCGGCGGTGATCTTCGCCACCGGCGCGATCGTCGGCGCGACGCTCGCGCCCGACGTCTCGTTCGCGACGGTGCCGATCTCGATGTATGTGCTCGGCCTCGCCGCCGGCACGCTGCCGACCGGCGCGATCTCGCGACGCTTCGGCCGCCGCGTCGCTTTCATCGTCGGCACCGGTCTGGGCGCGCTGACCGGTCTGCTCGGCTCGTTCGCGATCCTGCACGCTTCGTTTCCATTGTTCTGTCTGGCGACTTTTCTCGGCGGCCTCTACGGCGCGGTGGCGCAGTCCTATCGCTTCGCCGCCGCCGATGGCGCCAGTGCGGCCTATCGGCCCAAGGCGGTGTCCTGGGTGATGGCGGGCGGCGTGTTCGCCGGCGTGCTCGGTCCGCAGCTCGTGCAATGGACCATGGATGTCTGGCAGCCCTATCTGTTCGCCTTTAGCTTCCTGGTCCAGGCTGCTGTCGCGCTCATCGCGATGGGCATCGTCGCCGGGGTCGACATGCCGAAGCCGGCGCCGGCCGATCTTCATGGCGGGCGGCCGCTGCTCGAGATCGTGACGCAGCCGCGCTTCATTGCGGCGGCGCTGTGCGGCGTCATCTCCTATCCCATGATGAATCTGGTGATGACCTCGGCGCCGCTCGCCATGAAGCTGTGCGGCTTGAGCGTTTCCGATTCGAATTTCGGCATTCAATGGCACATCGTCGCCATGTACGGGCCGAGCTTCTTCACAGGCGCGCTGATCGCCCGCTTCGGCGCGCGGAAGGTCGTTGCCGCCGGCCTGCTGCTGGAGGCGGGCGCGGCCGGCATCGGCCTGTCCGGCATCACCGCGATGCATTTCTGGGCCACGCTGATCGTGCTCGGTGTGGGCTGGAATTTTTCCTTCATCGGCGCCTCCGCGCTGGTGCTGGAGACGCACCGGCCGCAGGAGCGCAACAAGGTGCAGGCCTTCAACGATTTCCTGGTGTTCGGCATGATGGCCATCGGTTCGTTCTCGTCCGGCCAATTGCTCGCCAGTTACGGCTGGTCCGCAGTGAACATGGTGGTGTTCCCGCCGGTGGTGCTCGGCCTCGCCGTGCTCTCGCTGGCCTCCTTTGCCCGCCGCCGTAAGGCGCGGCTGGACGCAGCGATGGGCGAGTTCCCGGATGCGATCTGAGATGGCGGGAGGCTGTCAGCAACGTTGACACTTCGATCCAGGTCGAAGTGATTTCCGGGGCTTGGGTTGTTACATGATGCTCGTCATCAACATGCGAGCGTGAAGCACGGCGCTCGCGGGGGGAAGCGAAGGACAAGCGCAAATGCTCGACAATCCCCGGCACGACGTATCCATCGACGAATCCTCTCTCCGCTACGAAGGCTGGCGCATCGTCGCGGTGTGCTTCCTGCTCGCGACCTTCGGCTGGGGGCTCGGCTTCTACGGCCAGAGCGTCTATGTCGCCGAGCTCCAGCGCGCGCATGGCTGGTCGGCCTCGCTGATCTCGTCCGGCACGACGTTCTTCTATCTGTTCGGCGCGCTGCTCGTGGTCTTCGTCGGCGAAGCCGTCAACACATACGGCCCGCGCCTCGGCCTGATCGCGGGGACGCTGGCGATGTCGGCCGCGGCGGTCGCGATCGGCGCAGTGCGCGAGCCGTGGCAGCTTTATCTCGCGAACGCCGTGCTCGCCTTCGGCTGGGCCGGCACGAGTCTGGCCATGATCACCAACACGATCAGCCTGTGGTTCGACCACAAGCGCGGCATGGCCATCAGTCTCGCGCTGAACGGCGCAAGCTTCGGCGGCATCGTCGGCGTGCCCCTGCTGGTGACGTTGATCGGCCATGTCGGCTTCGCCAGCGCGATGTTTATCGTCGCCGGCGCCATGCTGGCGCTGCTCGTGCCGGTGATCCTGATTGTCGTCGGCCGCCCGCCCGATCTCCATGGCCGGCGCGCCGCGACGAAAACGAAGCCGCAATCGTCGGCGCAGATTCGCAGCCAGGCGTTGCGCGATGTCGGCTTCCTCACCGTGACCATTGCCTTTGCTTTGGTGCTGTTCGCGCAGGTCGGCTTCATCGTCCACCTGATCTCGTTCCTCGATCCCGTGATCGGGCGCGAGCGCGCGGCCGTTGCGGTTGCGGTGCTGACCGCGATGGCGGTGATCGGCCGGGTGCTGTTCTCGCTGGTGATCGACCGCCTCAACCAGCGGCTTGCCTCGGCGCTATCGTTCCTGAGCCAGGCCGTGGCGCTTCTCGTCGTCATCAATCTGCACAATGATTACGTGCTGATCGCCGCCTGCGCATTGTTCGGCTTCTCGGTCGGCAATCTCATCACGCTGCCGTCGCTGATCGTGCAGCAGGAATTCGATTCCGCCTCGTTCGGCGTGCTGATCAGCCTCAACACCGCGATCAACCAGGTGACCTATGCGTTCGGCCCCGGCGTGGTCGGTTTTCTGCGCGATTTCTCCGGCGGCTATGAGCTGCCGTTCTATCTCTGCATCGCGCTGGAAGTGGTAGCGGCGGCGTTGATCATGGTGCGGGGACGAAGATCTCAGTCGTGAGCGAAGGCGCCTCAACACACTCCGTCATTGCGAGGAGCCCTTGCGACGAAGCAATCCAGGCTGTCTCCGTGGTGACAGTCTGGATTGCTTCGCTGCGCTCGCAATGACGAGGAGAGGGAGCAGAACTCACGCCTCCCGCTGCTTCAGCAGCTCCTCCACATCCAGCCGCTTCGTGAACATCGCGAGCTTGCCGTCCGGCCCGAACGGCCATTGCTCCCGCGGCTTGTCCCAATACAGCTCCACGCCATTCTGGTCCGGATCGCGCAAATACAGCGCCTCGCTGACACCATGGTCGCTCGCCCCGTCGAGCGCAATGCCGGCCGTGAGCACGCGGTGCAGCGCATCGGCCAGCGCGGGTCGCGTCGGATAGAGGATCGCGGTGTGATAGAGCCCGGTCGTACCGGGCGGTGGCGGCGAGCCGCCCTTGCTCTCCCAGGTGTTGAGCCCGATGTGGTGGTGATAGCCGCCGGCCGAGATGAAGGCCGCGCCGGAGCCCATGCGCTGCATCAGCTCGAAGCCGAGCACGCCGCAATAGAAGCCGAGCGCGCGATCGAGGTCGGCGACCTTGAGATGGACGTGGCCGATCCTGGTGCCGGCGGCGACGGCTTGGTTCTGCGACATCTGGCTGCTCCGTTGACAATCCCCACATAGACCCTGCCTCGGGACAGTGCCACTGGCCTATCCTGAAACCCATCGTTTCCATATGCGAAACTATGACAGCTCCCGCATCTCGCCCTCCGGCAGCTCGAACTCGAACGTGTTCAGCGTCATCGACACCAGCGTGTAATAGCCGCAGAGACCAATCACCTCGACCACGCCGCGCTCGCCGAGCAGCTTCACCGCCGCGTCATAGAGGCCCTTCTCGACGCCGTGGCCCTCATGCAGCGACTTTGCGACGTCGTAGATCATCTTGCCCTTGGGATCGTCGAACTCGGGCGTGCGGCGGTCGCGGATGGCGTCGATGATGTCAGGGTCCATGCCACCGGCAAGCGCCAGCCGCTTGTGCGCGTACCATTCGTAATGGGCGGTCCAGTGCCGCGCCGTCACCAGGATCGCGATCTCCGAGAGCTTCGCGGGGAAGATCGTGTCGTAGCGCAGGACTTCGCCGAGCCGCGTGGCGTGGCGGGCCATGTCGGGGCTGTTGAGCCAGGCCATCATCGGTGCCGGCGGCTTGCCGCGCTTGCCGGCAATCGACTCGTCATAGGTCTGCCGCTGGCTCTCGTTCATTTCGCCAGGCGAAAGAAGTTTCAGGCGCATTGTTGTTTCCTCTTTGTTTTCAAGCTTCGCCGTCGCGGCGACTATAGCGTATGCGTGACACGGAAGTGGTTGAATTCCACGGGAGCTTGGCCCAGAGTCGCGCCCAACAAGCCGATTTTGAATGATGGAAACGACCAATGACTGACTCCAGGGCCAGCGAGACTGAGACCGCCGATCTCGAAACATTCCGCAGCGAAACACGTGCCTGGCTCGAGGCCAACTGCCCGCCGGAAATGCGCAAGCCCGCGACATCAGACGCCGACGTGTTCTGGGGCGGACGCAATGCAAAGTTCTCGTCGGAGCCGCAGCGCATCTGGTTCGAGCGCATGCGCGACAAGGGCTGGACCGTGCCCGATTGGCCGAAGGAGTACGGCGGCGGTGGCCTCAGCGCTGCCGAGCACAAGGTGCTGCGCGCGGAGATGGGACGAATCGGCGCGCGTCCGCCGCTGTCGAGTTTTGGCATCTGGATGCTCGGGCCGGCGCTGCTGAAATACGGCAACGACGCGCAGAAGAAGGAGCATCTGCCGAAAATCGCTGCGGGCCTGATCCGCTGGTGCCAGGGCTATTCCGAGCCGAACGCCGGCTCCGATCTCGCGTCGCTCCAGACCCGCGCCGAGAGCGACGGCGATGATTTCGTCATCACGGGGTCGAAGATCTGGACGTCCTATGCCAACTACGCCGACTGGATCTTCTGCCTCGTCCGCACCGATCCCGCCGCGAAGAAGCATGACGGCATCAGTTTCATCCTGTTCGACATGACCTCGAAGGGCGTGACCACCAAGCCGATCCTGCTGATCTCCGGCTACTCGCCGTTCTGCGAGACGTTCTTCGACAATGTCCGCGTGCCGAAATCGCACGTGGTCGGCACCGTCAACCGCGGCTGGGACGTCGCAAAATATCTGCTCCAGCACGAGCGCGCGATGATATCAGGCATGGGCGAGCGCGGCGTCGGCCGTCCGCTCGGCCAGATCGCGGCTGATTCCGTCGGCACCGATGCGCTGGGGCGGCTCGACGATGCGATGCTGCGTGGCCGCATCGCCAGCTTCGACGTCGACGAAGCTGCGCTTGCTGCTTGCGCCGAGCGCGCGGTCGATCTCGCCAAGGCGGGTCAGGCGCATCCGGCGTTCTCGTCGGCGATGAAATATTACGGCACCGAGCTCAACAAGCGCCGTTACGAGATCCTGATGTCGGCCGGCGGCGTCGATGCGCTGGAATGGGAGAGCGAGCGCTCCAGGCAAGGCGCCCGTCCACGCGCCTGGCTGCGTACCAAGGCCAACTCGATCGAGGGCGGCACGACCGAGGTCATGCTCGGCATCGTCGCCAAGCGCATCCTCGATCTGCCGGGGGCGTAAGATTTCCCGTCATTCCGGGGCGCGCGAAGCGCGAGCCCGGAATCCATTTCACCGCGTATATGCCGCCTGATGGATTCCGGGCCTGGCCCTTCGGGCCATCCCGGGATGACCAAGACAAGACAGATTTCGAATCGGAACACGCACATGGCCCTCGTCCTCACCGAAGAACAATCGATGCTCCGCGACAGCGCGCGCGGGCTGATCAGCGACAAGGCGCCCGTGTCGCATTTGCGGCATCTGCGCGACAGCAAAGACCCCATCGGCTTCTCCAAGGAGTTTTGGCATTCCTTCGCCGAGATGGGTTTTGCCGGCTTGCTGGTGCCGGAAGAGTTCGGCGGCAGCGGGCTCGGCTATGTCGAGGCCGGCGTGGTGATGGAGGAGATCGGCCGTACGCTGATGCCGTCGCCCTTCCTCGCCACCAGCGTGGTCGCGGCCTCGGCACTGAACCGTGGCGGCAATGCCGCGCAGAAGTCGGAATATCTGCCGAAGATTTCCAACGGCTCCCTGCTCGCGACGCTGGCAATCGACGAGGGCGCAAAGCATCGCCCGCTTCAGGCCAGCCTCCAGGCCGTGCGTGCCGGCAACGGCTTCAAGCTCTCCGGCGCCAAGGCGCTGGTGGTCGACGGCCACGTCGCCGATCTCTTCATCGTCGCCGCGCGCACCGCAGGCGCGGCCGGCGAGCGCGAGGGGCTGACGCTGTTCCTCGTCAATCCCAAGGCCAAGGGCGTTACGATCGAGCGCACCATCATGGTCGACGCGCACAATGCGGCGCGGATTGAACTCGCCAATGTCGAGGTCAACGCCGACAGCGTGCTCGGCGAAATCGACCAGGGTGCCGGCTTGCTCGACGGCGTGCTCGATATCGGGCGCGGCGCGGTGGCCTCCGAAATGGTGGGCTTGAGCGAAGAGGTGTTCAACCGCACCGTCGAGTACCTGAAGAGCCGCAAGCAGTTCGGCAAGCTGATCGGCGAATTCCAGGCGCTGCAGCACCGCGCCGCCGAGCTCTATGTCGACATCGAGATCACCCGCGCCGCCGTGATGAAGGCGCTGCAAGCGCTCGATACGGACGTCGCCAAGGCCGCCTCAAGCGTCGCGGTGGCGAAGGCCCGCGCAGGCACCACCGCTACGCGCGCGGTGCAGGAAGGCGTGCAGATGCATGGCGGCATGGGCATGACCGACCAGTTCGACATCGGCTTCTTCATGAAGCGCGCGCGCGTGTGCGAGGAATTGTTCGGGGACGCGAATTACCACACCGAGCAGCTGGCGCGGGCGCGGGGATATTGAGCGCGCGAACATGAGACGCGAGCACGTGCCTCACACGCAGTGTCGGGGGGGGGGGGGGGGGGGGGGGCCCCCGCCGCCGGGGGGGGGGGGGGGGGGGGGGGGGGGGGGGGGGGGGGGGGGGGGGGGGGGGGGGGGGGGGGGGGGGGGGGGGG
>NZ_JBVVPL010000037.1:0-61932 GCF_055807615.1 Bradyrhizobium sp. MV1.5
ATGGGTCCTGGCTTTCGCCAGGACGACATCGGAGATGATGGCTCGATCTGTCCATCATACGAAAATCACTTCCCCGACACCATCTCCTCGACTTCGCGCAACTGCTCCTTGCCGAAGAACATCTCGTCGCCGACGAAGAAGGTCGGCGAGCCGAACGCGCCGCGCGCGACAGCCTCCTCGGTGTTCTTGATCAGTCTGCCCTTCACCTCAGGTTCCCCGGCGCGGGTGAACAGCTTTTGCGCGTCGAGGCCGGAGGACGCCAGCGCCTTGGCCGCGACTTCCGGATCGTCCATCTTCTTCGGCTCGCGCCACATGTGGTGGAATGCGGCCTCGACATATGTCTCGAACACGCCTTCGAGCTGCGCCGCGATCGCCGCGCGCATCAGGTTCAGCGTGTTGACGGGGAAGAATGGATTCATGACGTAGGGTTGAACCTTGAAGCGCTTGACGAAGCGCTCGGTCTCGACCGCCTGGAATTCCCGCTTGTTCTTGATGCCGGCAAGCGTCTCGGCCGGCGACTTGTTGTTGGTTGACTTGAAGATGCCGCCGAGCAGGATCGGCACATATTCGAATTTGACGCCGATGCGCTGCTCGATGGCGGGTATCGCGAGATGGCTGAGATAGGCGTTCGGGCTGCCGAAATCGAACAGGAATTGCGGGGCTGTGCGGGTCAAAATCATCCTCCCTGACGTCGCTTTTCCGCATTGTGGCGCAGCGCACGCCGCCGGTCCACCTTTTAATGACGGTCATAATCTCTTGATGATGTCGTCATGTCCGACGCGGATCGTCCGTTTGCGCCACACCAGAAGGTAATAGCCCATCTGCAAAAGGAACATGACGCAGAACACGATCGGATAGGCGGCCCACACACCCTCAAGGCCGATCGTGCGGCTCAGGATCACTGCGGAAGGCAGCTCGATTGCACCAATGGCGAAGATCGCGAGCAGCATTGGCGTCAGCGCCACGCCGGCAGCGCGCATCGCCCCGGAAAACACCGTCGCCAGGCCGAACGGCACCGAGCTCCACAGCGCGATGTGGAGCAAGCCCTTCGCCAGCTCGAGCACGGTGTCTTCGGTGATGAAGATACCGAGCACGGCGCGCGGCGCGAGATAGATCATCGCCACCAGCCCGCCCGTCAGGACGATGTTGAACGCAAGTCCGGTGCGCACAATGCCGTCGAGCCCCGCTCGGTCGCCGCGGCCGACCGCCTGGGCACCGAGGATCGAGACCGCGATTGAAATCGACATCGCCGTGAACTGCGTGTAGCCCATCACCTGGTTGACCGCGCCATAGGCTGCGGTTGCGTTCGAGCCGAAGCCGTTGACAAGGCCGAGCAGCACCAGCTCGGCGATCGCCATCACCACCATGCCGATCGCGCTCGGCAGTCCAATGCCGAGGACTTGTCCCAGCACCACACGATTGAGCCGCAGATGGCGCAGCAGTGCAGCGTCCGGTGCCAACGCATGTTTCCCCCGCAGCAGATAGGCGGCCAGCGCGACCAGCGTCAACGCGTTGGCGATCGCCGCCGCCCAGGCCGGACTGGTGATGCCGGCCGCGGGCAATCCGAACGACCCCCGGATCAGAATCGGCGTCAGGATCAAGCCGATCGCGGTCGACAACGCCAGCGCCAGCAGAGGCGTCAGCGCGTCACCGACGCCGCGGATCATCGCCGTCATCAGCAGGAAGGCGAAGCCGAGCGGCATGGTGAGCAGCATGATGCGGGCATAGGCGCTGGCCTGGTCGAGAATGTCCGCGGGCGTTGCGAGCATCATCATCAATTGCCGGCTGAAGATGCCGCCGATCAGTGCAATTGAAATCGAGAGCAGCAGGCCGATTGCGAGCGTCGTGCCCACGATGAGCTTGATCCGGCCCTGCTCGCCCGCACCATAGGCCTGGCCGATCAGCACCGTGGCGCCGGTGCTTAGCCCGATGACGAAGGCGAACAGGAAGAAGAACACCGGAAAGAACACCGAGACCGACGCGAGCGCGTCGACCCCGATCATCTGGCCGAGATAGACGTTACTGAGGGTGCCGAACAGCGATTGCAGCGCATTGCTCAGCATCAACGGCGCGAGGAAGCGCAGAAAACTTTTCCAGAGCGGCTTGGCGGCGGACATGGATTGGCCTTTCATCAGGGCGTGCGGAACCGTCGCCACGCGAAGTGCGCGTGGCTCGGCCGTCGATAGGGTTGTGTGAAGGCGCGCGCCTAGGCGCGGTCGCTATAGGCGAGCTTGACGATGTGGTCGCGGATGTCGGCGGGCCAATCTGCGATCAGCCCGGTGAAACGCCGCCGGTCATCCGCAAACAACGCGCGGGAAGCTTCCTCGAACTGCGGCAGATTGCCGGCCATGGTCGACATGAAGTGATAGGCCGCATCGCGGGCCTGCCGTTCGCGGTCCTTGTCGCCGCTGGCACGGCGCGCCTCTTCGACAAGTTTCCGTAGTGCGACCGAGGCGCCGCCTGCTTGCGCGCTGAGCCACTCCCAGTGCCGCGGCAGCAGCGTCACCTCGCGCGCGACCACGCCGAGCTTCGGCCGGCCGCGGCCGCGCGGCTCGCTCGGCGATGCGGTCTCCTCAACCGGGGGCGGCACAAGCTTCGCCAGCCGCGCCAGCACCTCGCGGTCTCCGCCGCGCAGATCGAAGTCGATCGATCGGCCCGTGGCGTCCTCGAAGATGATGATGGGCTCGTCCGGCCGCTCCGCCATCCGCTTGATGACCAGCGCAACCTCTCCTGCCGGCCCGGAGACCAGACGGCGATGCCCTTGGAAAGCGGTGAAAGTTTTCTGCATTGGAATCATTGCCATATCCGTCGCGATGGCAGCTTTAATACCCGGGTAAATTGTAAAGGTCAATATACCCGGATGAAAATATCCGTCCGGATGGCTCGACATTGCGTTCCCGGGCTGGCAGGAACGCGCGGCCGATCGACCATGCCTAGCCTCGGGGACCACGCGATGCTGACCGTTCACCACCTCAACAATTCCCGCTCGCAGCGCGTATTGTGGCTGCTCGAGGAATTGGGCGTGCCCTACGAGATCGTGCGCTATCAGCGCCAGCCGGACATGCGCGCGCCGAAGGAACTCCGGGCCATCCATCCGCTCGGCAAGTCGCCCGTCATCACCGACAACGGCAACACCATCGCCGAATCAGGCGCGATCATCGAATATCTCATCGCCACCTACGGCAACGGCCGGCTGGTCCCGCCGCCGAACACGCCTGAGCGGCTGCGCTTCACCTATTGGCTGCACTATGCGGAAGGCTCGGCGATGCAGCCGCTGCTGCTCAAGCTGCTGTTCACGCTGATGCCGAAGCGCGCGCCGGCGTTGCTGCGCCCGCTGGTGCGCAAGGTCTCGAACCAGGCGCTCACCGCGCTGGTCAATCCGCAGCTCAAGCAGCACATGGACTATTGGGAAGGCGAACTCGGCAAGAGCGAGTGGTTCGCCGGCAACGAGTTCACCGCCGCCGACATCCAGATGAGCTTTCCGCTCGAAGCAGCCCAGGCACGCGGCGGGCTCGAGCTTGGCCATCCCAAGGCGATGGCGTTTCTGGAGCGCATTCATGCACGGCCGGCGTACAGCCGCGCCCTCGAAAAGGGCGGGCCGTATCAGGTGGGGCGGTAAGTTTCTCACTGCGCCCTGCGTGACAGTGCCCGCCAGTCCGCATGCAATACGCGTCCGCGCGTCTCTGGCAGTTTCTCTCGCCTCGCGGTGGTTGCACGCGCGGCGGCGCGCGCAAGCCGGCCTTCGCGCCATGCAAGGACAGAGTTACTGCCCCGCTGCTTCCGCGCCCCGGGTGCGTGGATCGGGCGCGCCGAGCGGACCGTTGGCGGTCACCGCGATCGAATTCGCCGATGTCTGCCCCATCGGTATGACGATGAGATGATCCATCGCCTTCAGCTCGAGCAGCACATCATTCGGGAAGCCGCTCTCGACCCGGACCTCGTCGGGCAGCCATTGGTGATGCAGCCGCGGTGCGGCCACGGCGGCCGCGACGTCCATCTTGTAATCGAGGACGTTGACGATCACCTGGAGCACGGTCGAGATGATGCGGCTGCCGCCCGGCGAGCCCGTCACCAGAACCGGCTTGCCGTCCTTCAGCACGATGGTCGGCGACATCGACGACAGCGGCCGCTTGCCCGGCCCGGGCAAATTGGCCTCGAAGCCGACGAGGCCGTAGGCATTGGAAGCGCCGACCGCTGCGGTGAAATCGTCGAGCTCGTTGTTGAGCAGCACGCCGGTGCCGTCGGCGACGAGACCGACCCCGTAACTGAAGTTCAGAGTATAGGTGTTGCTGACGGCGTTGCCGCTGCCGTCGACGACGGAAAAATGCGTGGTGTTGCTACCCTCATGCGGTGAGGTCGCGGTGGACACGAGCTGTTTCGACGGCGTGGCGCGATCGGCGGAGATGGTTGCGCGCAGCTTGGCGGCGTAGTCCTTGGCGGTGAGTGTCTCGATCGGTGCGTTGACGAAGGCGGGATCGCCGAGATAGCGCGCACGGTCCGCATAGGCGCGCTTCATGGCCTCGATCAACAGATGCAGCGAGGCCGGCGATCCCTGCTTCAGATCGGCGAGCTGAAAACCTTCGAGGATATTGAGCGTCTCCACCAGCACCACGCCGCCTGACGACGGCAACGGCATCGACACGATGTCATAGCCGCGATAGGTGCCGCGCACCGGGGCGCGGATCACCGCCTGATAGGATTTCAAATCGGCTGGCGTCATGATGCCGCCCGCGTCAGCCACGGCCTTGGCGAGTTTCTCCGCGACCGGCCCCTCATAGAAACCGCGCGGGCCCTGTGCGGCGACAGCCGACAGCGTTTCGGCGAGATCGCTCTGCACCAGCCGGTCGCCTTCGCCGAGCGGCGTACCATCGGGCCGCGAGAAAATCCTGGCCGAGGAGGGCCAGCGCACCAGCCGCTTGTGCCAGCCCGGCAGCGTATCGGCAATGTCGTCGGTGACGAGGAAGCCATCGCGGGCGAGCGCGATTGCGGGCTCGAGCAGTTGCGCCAGCGTGAACCGGCCCGAGCCATATTTTTCCAGGGCCAGCGCAAGACCCGCGACGGTGCCGGGCACGCCGACGCCGAGAGTGGAATCCCGCGACTTCGCCGCGTCGGGCTTGCCGTCGGCATCCAGGAAGATCTGCGGCGTGGTCGCAGCCGGCGCGGTCTCGCGATAATCGATCGTGATGTCTTCGTTACGCTCGGTGGAGTGAATCACCATGAAGCCACCGCCGCCGATATTGCCGGCGCGCGGATAGGTCACGGCCATCGCAAAGCCGGTCGCGACCGCGGCATCGACGGCATTGCCGCCGCGCCGCAGGATGTCGGCGCCGACGTGCGCGGATATTTTCTCCTGCGCCACCACCATGCCGTGCTCGGCGGGAACGGCATGCACCGTGTCGCGCGCGTGCGGCACATAGGCCCGCCGCGCATCCTGCGCGGTCGCGGCCGGAAGTCCGAACGCCAGAGTGGCAAGGAAGGCGAAAAATGTCCGCCGTGTCGAAAAAGACGACATCATCAAACTTCCGCAAAGGCCATGGGCAGTTCACATGCAGCGCTGCAATGCTATACGGTTTGCCCCGACAGAGGCAAAACTGTTCGTGATGAGGATGATGGAGTGACGACGATCGCCCCGGATGCGCGTATCGCCGGCGCGCCGCGGATCTATCCGCCGCGTGCCGCCGTCGTCAGCTGGATCTTCTTCGACTGGGCTGCGCAGCCTTATTTCACGCTGATCACGACCTTCGTGTTCGCGCCCTATTTCGCCACCGGCATTGCGCCGAATCCCGCCACCGGGCAATCGCTGTGGGGCTTTGCGATGGCTGCCGCGGGCCTCGCGATCGCGCTGATGTCGCCGGTGCTGGGGGCTATCGCCGATGCTTCGGGCCGCAGGAAGCCATGGATCGCCGGATTCGGCGCAGTGCTGGTGCTGGCATCCTGCACGCTGTGGATCGGCAAGCCGGGCGATCCCTCGATCATTCCGCCGCTGCTCACCGCGGTCGCGCTCGCCAGCGTCGGCGCGGAATTCGCCACTCTCTTCAACAATGCAATGATGCCGACCTTGGTGCCGCCGGATCGCATCGGCCGGCTCTCCGGCACCGGCTGGGCGACGGGGTATGTCGGCGGCATCGTCAGCCTGATCATCGTGCTCGGCTTGCTCGCGGCCAATCCCGAGACCGGCCGCACGCTGCTCGGGCTCACACCTCTGTTCGGGCTCGATCCCGTCAGCCATCAGGGCGACCGCGCCGCCGGACCGTTGACCGGGCTTTGGTTCATCGTTTTCGTGACGCCGATGTTCCTGTTCACGCCGGACTATCCGGCGAAGCGCCCGGTGCGCGAGGCGCTGCACGAAGGCCTGTCGGAGCTGAAGCAATCGATCAAGGGTCTGCCGCAGCAGAAATCGCTCGCGGCGTTTCTGCTCGCCAACATGATCTACACCGACGGTCTGGTGTCGCTGTTTGCCTTCGGCGGCATCTATGCGGCGGGCACTTTCGGCTGGCACACGATCCAGATCGGCTCGTTTGGCATCATGCTCGCGATCGCCGGCGCGTTCGGCGCGTGGTTTGGCGGCAAGCTGGACGATCGCTTCGGGCCGAAGCGCGTGATCGCCGGCAGCATGCTGGTCCTGCTGCTGGCGCTGGCGGCGATCCTGCTGGTCGACAAGGATTCGATCTTCTTCATGAAGGTCGCGCCGCCCGCGCCTGGCGGTGCAATGTTCGCCGCTGCGGCCGAGCGCGCTTATCTGGTGCTGGGCTGCCTGATCGGTGCAGCCGGTGGTCCGCTGCAAGCCGCCTCACGCACGCTCCTGATCCGTCTCGCACCGAAGGACCGCATCGCGCAGTATTTCGGTCTGTTCGCACTGACGGGGAAAGTGACGTCCTTCATCGGCCCGCTCCTGATCGGCGTGATCACCGCGGTGACGGCGAGCCAGAAGGCCGGCATGGCCGTGCTGGTGGTGTTCTTCGTCGCGGGGCTGGCGCTGTTGATGCGGGTGCGGGAAAATTAGTGTCGTCCCGGCGAAGGCCGGGACCCATACCGCGTGATTTGTCGTTGCCGCGACGCGGCTAGTACCGCACGCCAAACTACTTCCTGGGCTATGGGTCCCGGCCTTCGCCGGGACGACCCGTTAAGAGTTTAGTACACGACAGATCTAGTGCCTGAAGTGCCGCGTGCCCGTGAACACCATGGCGATGCCGTGCTCGTCGGCGGCCTTGATGACCTCGTCGTCGCGCATGGAGCCGCCGGGCTGCACCACGGCGGTGGCGCCGGCCTCGATGCAGGCGAGCATGCCGTCGGCGAACGGGAAGAACGCATCCGACGCCACCACCGAGCCCTTGGTGAGCGGTTCGGCGAGCTTCAGCTCGGCGGCCGCATCCTGAGCCTTGCGTGCCGCGATCCGCGCTGAATCGACCCGGCTCATCTGGCCGGCGCCGATGCCGACCGTGGCGAGATCCTTGGCATAGATGATGGTGTTGGACTTGACGTGTTTTGCGACACGGAAGGCAAACTTCAGGTCGCGCATCTCGGCATCAGTGGGCGCGCGCTTCGTGACAACCTTGAAGGTCATATCGTCGACCACCGCGTTGTCGCGGCTCTGCACCAGCAGGCCGCCGGCCACCGTCTTGGCGGTGAGGCCGGGTGCGCGCGGATCGGGCAGGCTGCCGGCGAGCAGAAGTCGAAGGTTCTTGCGCGCGCCGATGATGGCAATGGCTTCCTCGCTTGCGTCGGGTGCGATGATGACCTCGGTGAAGATTTTCGTGATCTCGCGCGCGGTGTCGGCATCGAGTGCGCGGTTCATCGCGATGATGCCGCCGAAGGCCGAGGTGGAATCGCAGGCCAGCGCCTTGCGATAGGCGCTGACGAGGTCGGAGCCCTCCGCGACGCCGCAGGGATTGGCATGCTTGACGATGACGCAGGCCGCGGTGCGCTTGGCGTCGAACTCGCCGATGCATTCATAGGCGGCATCGGTGTCGTTGATGTTGTTGTAGGAGAGCTCCTTGCCCTGGAGCTGCCGCGCGGTCGAGACGCCCGGACGCTTGTCGGGGGTCGCATAGAACGCCGCGGTCTGGTGCGGGTTCTCGCCATAGCGCAGCGACTGGATCAGCCTGCCACCGAAGGCGCGGAAATCGGGCGCGTCGATCTCGAGCTGGCGATTGAACCAGTTCGAGATCGCGGCGTCATAGGCGCCAGTGCGCGCGTAAGCCTTTGCAGCAAGACGCCGGCGTAGCTTCAGCGTGGTCGCGCCTTTGTTGGCGGCGAGCTCGTCGAGCACGGCCTGATAGTCCTGCGCCTCGACCACGACGGCGACGTCATCATGGTTCTTCGCGGCGGCGCGGATCATCGCGGGGCCGCCGATATCGATGTTCTCGATGCAATCCTCGAAGCCCGCGCCTTTGTCGACGGTCGCTTCGAACGGATAGAGATTGACGACGAGCAGATCGATCGGCGCGATGCCATGCGCCGTCATCGCGTCCGCATGGTCCTTGTTGTCGCGGATCGCGAGCAGGCCGCCATGCACCTTCGGATGCAGCGTCTTGACGCGGCCATCCATCATCTCGGGGAAGCCGGTCAGCTCGGAGACGTCCTTCACCTCAAGGCCGGCCGCGGCGATCGCCTTTGCGGTGCCGCCGGTCGAGATCAGTTCGACATCGTGCGCGGCAAGCGCCTTTGCGAAGTCGATCAGGCCGGTCTTGTCGGAAACGGAGAGAAGGGCGCGAGTGACGCGGCGGGGATGGTCAGTCATGAGCAAGATCCTCTGTCTTGAAGGAGTAATGCCCAGGCGCGCGGCAGCTATGTCCCGCGCTTCCCGATGGTGCTCCATCCAAGGTCGCCAGTCGCGCGAGCGAGGGCTCGATAGCAGTTTTCGGTCGTTTTCACAACGATCAGATCGGGCCGAATCGCAGGCGTCTACAGCGGAAGTTCCGGCTCCCGCCGCGCATTTCTGCGGGCATTCGTGATCGCCGGCGAGGTGGTGGAGCGGACAAAACTCCAGCGGATCGAGGGCGCCTGCCGCGCATCCTGGCGGATCACGATCTGAGCGGTACGGCGCGGGCCGTCATTGCCGGCCAGGGACACGCTGTCCTCGAGCTCCACCTTGTCGTCGAGCGCCTCGAAGGTCCAGACGTCGCGGTTTGGCAGCACCAGCATGACGCCGCGGGCATCGGATAGCCGGCTCGCCTTCACCGCCGGGTGCAGATGGAAGCGCAGCGCGAAATCGGCATCCGGACCCTTGAAACGTCCGCCTTGCGGCGGCGACAGCGTGTCCTCGCCGTCGATGCGCGCGCCGTCATTGGCGATCATCAGCACGCGGCGGTGGATCGCGCCGAATTTTGTGAGGTAACCGTCATGCGACGTCGTGAGCAGCGTGCCGTTCTGCACGATTTCGCGATAGCTCTCGACCTCGACGGGGCCGCTGGTGATCGGAGCGCCGTGCAGGAGCCGCTTCATCGCCGACATCTCCACGAACTGGCATGACGAGGTGTCGTGATAGGTCAGCGTCGAATGCGCTGCCGTGCCGCGTGCGAACGGCCGCCAATTGTCGCGGCCCGTGGTCGGCATGCCGCAATTGGTGACGATGCGGCTGATGCCGGAGGATAGTTCGAACGACAGGCAGCCGGCATGGGCGTCGTGGCTGACGCTGGCCGCCGGCGGCGGGCCGGTGTCGATGATCAGCGTGGTCTGGCCGGCATCGAGGCGCTGGAAACCGGTATGGGGCATATTCGACATCGGCGCGCCGTGGGTGTCGTCATAGGCAAGCAGCGTGGCGAGCAGATCCGAGGGCGTTGCGCTCATGCCGTTGAACAGCGCGAAATTGCCGTCGCCGTGGCGGAAGAAGCGCAGCATCGGCATCATGCGGTCGATCGCGTTGAGCAGCGCGGGCGGCGGCGCGATGTTGCGCGCGGCAAAGGTCTGCCGCAGCGGCAACAGGTCGATCAAGAGCTCGATCAGCGCGCCCGGGTTGCGCGAAACATGCCCGCCGTCGGGCAGGATCTGCCGCTGCAATTCATCCGAGAGCTTTTTCGAGGTGCTGCGGATGTGACTTGCCTGGTTGGCGAGGCACAGCGCCGCATAGCACAGCGCGATCAGCACCTGGAGCTTCGGCACTCCGTCCGGAATGTTGACCATGGTGTAGCGCAGCAAGCGGATTTCGCGCGCCAGCGCGCGCAGATAGCGGCGGTAGAATTTGTTGTCGGTGTCGTTGAGCACCAGCGGCGCCTGCGACAGCAGGGAGATCACGCGTCGCGCAAGTACGTCGGCGCGTCGCGCGACGGGACGGCGCTTGCTGGCAGGGTTGGCGATCCAGTCCTCGATCAGCGAGCGCGCATTCGCGCGCGTCAGCGCGGTGTCGGCGGCGCGCAAATGGCGCAGCCAGCCGAAGCCGAGCAGCGCAACCTCCCAATCCTCCGACGGAGGCTCGAGATCGAAGATCGAACGGCCGTGGCAATTGACGATCTTGCCGGCGAAGACGAAGCGGCCGGCATAGATCTCGGCGGCGCGGGTCGCATCCGCGGTGCGCAGATCATGCGGCGCGATGATCAGCCGGTCGGCGCGGCCGGGCCAGACCCGCGACAGGGCGACGGAACCGCCGCTCGCGCGCGCGAGCATGTTCCGCGCGAAGCGGTTCATCACCAGCGTCGAGATACGTCTGCGTTGAGCGACCGACACGC
Source organism: Bradyrhizobium sp. MV1.5 (assembly GCF_055807615.1). Classification (NCBI taxonomy): domain Bacteria; kingdom Pseudomonadati; phylum Pseudomonadota; class Alphaproteobacteria; order Hyphomicrobiales; family Nitrobacteraceae; genus Bradyrhizobium; species Bradyrhizobium sp. MV1.5. Next base: position 10,665 of record NZ_JBVVPL010000037.1, read on the forward strand.
CTTGCCTTGATGGGGGAGAGGATTCCGACGAATCCTTATTAATCCCAAAATCGGACGGCCGACACCACCTTGAACGACGCGAATCAGCGCCGTGGTTGCAAAATCCAGTGCAAAATCAGGATTTAACGAGCCGGGCCGCGAAAAATCCGTCGAGCCCACCGAGCTTGGGATCAGCGTTCGGCAGATGGCTGGGCAGAGTGCGCAGATCGCCCTCGGCGGTGACGATCTCGCTGAGCCCCGACACCTCGGACGCATCGATCGGAACCCGACGAAGCCCAGGCTCTGCGGCCAGCAGCGCGGCGACCGCATGCTCGCCCTCTTCGGGTTCCAGCGAGCAGGTACAGTAGACCAGCGTCCCGCCGGGCTTGAGCAGCGAGACCGATTTTTGCAGCAGCCGCCGCTGGAGCGCGGTCATTGCGGCGATGTCGGATTCCTGCCGAAGCCAGGATACGTCGGGGTGGCGGCGGATCGTCCCGGTCGAGGTGCAGGGCGCATCGATCAGGATGCCGTCGAAGCCCTCGGCAGGACCCGCCCATTCCGCGGCGTCGGCGACGACGGTCTCGGCCTGGAGCGACAACCGCGTCAGATTCTCGCGCAGCCGCGCCACCCGGGCGGGCGAGCGGTCGATGGCCGTGACGTGCGCACCGGCCTGCGCCAGTTGCGCGGTCTTGCCGCCGGGAGCGGCGCAGAGATCGGCGATGGATTTGCCCTTGATGTCGCCGAACAGCCGGGCCGGCAGCGCAGCGGCGGCGTCCTGCACCCACCATTGTCCTTCGGCGAAGCCGGGAAGCGTGGTCACCGCACCGTGCAGCACCGTACGCACCGATCCGGTCGGCAGCACTTCGCCATGGAGCCGGCTCGCCCATTGCGCGGCGTCCGACTTCACGGTGAGATCCAGCGAAGGATCGTGGCTGAGCGCGAGCGCCATGTCTCTTGCGACTGTCTCGCCGTAATGCGCGCTCCAGCGCGCGAGCATCCAGGGAGGCAGGTCCAGCGACTGCGCGGCAACCTCGTCCACCAGCGCCTTGCCCTCGCGGGCGCAGCGGCGCAGCACAGCGTTGACGAGGCCGGCATAGCGCGCGGCGCGCCGGTCGGATTGCACGAGGCGAACGGAGAGATCGACGGCCGCGTGATCGGGCACGTCCATCCAGAGGATCTGGGCGGCGCCGATCAACAGCGCGCTCTGCGCGCGCGGCGCGTCGGAGGGAATGCCTTTGTCGAGCAAGCGGGACAGCACATGGCCGAGCGTGCCGAGCCGGCGCAGCACGGTGGCGACCAGGCGACGCATCAGCGCGCGGTCGCGGTCGGGGAGCGTCTTCAGTCCGGGATGGGCGCCGCTGCCGTCGAGCTGCTCGTCAAGCGTGCGGTGCTTTTGCAGCACGCCGTCGACGATGTCGGCGGCAATCCGCCGCGCCGCGAGACCGGGCACTTCGGATGGAGGAGCGAAACGTTGAGAAGGCATGCGGCTTAAGGTTCTTAGCGAGCGGCAGTTCCGCCGATACGGGCGCATGCCTTGAGAAAGCGATCTCTCGCACGCGAATATGCCAAATGTAAGAAGCGCTTCCGGCTTTTTCAGCCCTCCGGGCCCGATTTCAGGAATGCGTTATTGGGCGTCGCGCTGTGCCTCGCCCTGCGCTAGAAAGCCCAGCGATGAGTGACCAGCCTTCCGTTCCCGACCGCAAGCCGCTCACGCCGGCCGCCCAGCGTGCGCTGGCCGAGGCCGAAGCGCGCCGGCAGGCTGCGGCAGTCCGAGCCAAAAATGACGGCCAGGCGGCGCCAAAGGAGTTGCAGGGCCCAAAAGGACCCGAGCCGACCCGCTATGGCGATTGGGAGCGCAAGGGCATCGCTTCCGACTTCTGAAGCTTGTCTTTTGAGGCTCGCTTGCCGGACTGCCCGACTCAGCCCTAGCGTGCGCGGATGTCGCGTTTCGATCCAAGCCATCCATATCGGCCTTCATACAGCGGCTCGCCATTCGGTCGCCGTTTCTCAGGCCTGTTGCCGTGGATGTTCGTGGTCGGAATCGTGGTGGCCGTGGTGTTCACGTTCCGGCACGGGATGAACTGGCCGTTCCCTCGTGCGACTGACGGTCAATCGCGGGACGCCGAAATCATCTTACAGCAGGCAAGTCCTGACGTCCGTGAGCCGGTCGAGGTCGTTCGCACCATTGACGGCGACACCTTTCTCGCACGCGTTCGTCAGCGCAACGGCCGCGATCTCGTCGTGCGCGTTCGCCTGCGCGGCATCGATGCACCCGAGATGAAAGCCTCCTGCCAGCAGGAGCTGGACAAGGCCGAAGCCGCGGCCCGCGCATTGCGCGATCTGCTCGGGCAAGGTGGCGTGGTGATCACCAATCTCGGCTCCGATAAATATGGCCGCGTTCTCGCCGACGTCGCGACAAAACGCACGGCCAATGTCTCGGCGGCGTTGCTCGCCGGCGGTTACGCGCGAAGCTACAATGGCGGCCATCGCGACGGCTGGTGCACGCGGAGCTGGCGCTTCTGGTGACAAAAAAAGCCGCGTCAAAAGACGCGGCTCTTGCCGTCTCACCCCAATGCCGGCGATCAGCGCGTCACGACCACCGTCGTGCCGACCGAGACGCGGCTGTAGAGATCGGTGATGTCGTCGTTGAGCATGCGGATGCAGCCATAGGAGACGAAGCCGCCGATCGAGCCCGGCACGTTGGTCCCGTGGATGGCATATTCACCGCCGGACAGCGTCATCGCCGCGACGCCCATCGGATTGCGTGGCGAGCCGCCCGGGATGACGTCCGGGATGGTCGGCTTGTCGCGCTTCACCTCGGCGGGCGGCGCCCAGGCCGGGTTGCGGTACTTGCCGTCGATGCGGGTGGTGCCGGCCCACTGCTTCCCGGACTTGCCGACGCCGACCGGGTAGCGCACGGCGTGGCCGCTATCGAGAACGAGATAGAGCCGACGCTCGTTGGTTTTGACCACGATGGTGCCCGGCGAATAGTCGGCCAGGTGTGTCCCCACCATTTCCGGCCGCGCCTGCGCCGCCGTCGACATCAAGACCCCAGCCCCGACGGTGGCGGCCAGCGCCACAGCAATCCTCATCGACATCGATTTTCCCCTTGCCCCGAACGGACCGTCCAAAATTACGCAAAACCGGCAATCGCTGGCTCGCCAAGTCCTTGTCGCAAGTCTTGTCGCAAGTCCTTGTCAGGCGACATTCTTAACCGCGCCTGTTAACCGGATGGTTTCCACGCACGGCCGCCAAGGGCCACCCAACAGGGGGAACAAAGGAAATCTTCGAAACAAAGTAAATGACCTGAAAACAACACTCAGCCGGAAAGATGCCCGGGCGCCGGGGCGCGGCCTGACAAGTGCGTGACGATGTGAACGGCCGTTGTTTCAGGGGCGGTGATGCGGGAGGCGGTCCGTGTCCCGGACGCGGCGCAACGCGAAGCGGTGCGACGCCGAGCCGGGACCACGAAAGCCACAGTGTCTGCCGTTGCATGGCCCGGCTCAGCAGCGCACCGCTAAAGAGCGCTGCGCTGCGTCCGGGGCACGAGACTGCCTTACGCGGACTTCTTGTTCTGTCGGTTCTTGACGAGGTCGTCGACCACGCCGGGATCGGCCAAGGTCGAGGTGTCGCCCAGGCTGCCCGGCTCGTCCTCGGCGATCTTGCGCAGGATGCGGCGCATGATCTTGCCGGAGCGGGTTTTTGGCAGGCCGGGCGAGAACTGGATTTGGTCGGGCGCAGCAATCGGGCCGATCTCCTTGCGCACCCAGGTGACGAGCTCCTTGCGCAGTTCGTCGGTCGGCTCGATGCCGGCCATCAGGGTCACATAGGCGTAGATGCCCTGGCCCTTGATGTCGTGCGGGTAACCGACCACGGCGGCTTCCGAGACCTTCTCGTGTGCGACCAGCGCACTCTCGACTTCGGCCGTGCCCATGCGATGGCCGGAGACGTTGATGACGTCGTCGACGCGGCCGGTGATCCAGTAATAACCGTCGGCATCGCGCCGGCAGCCGTCGCCGGTGAAATATTTGCCCTTGTAGGTCGAGAAATAGGTCTGCTCGAAGCGGGCGTGATCGCCATAGACCGTGCGCATCTGACCCGGCCATGACCTCGTCAGGCACAGATTGCCTGATGTCTCGCCGTCCAGCACGTTGCCGTCGGCGTCGACGATCTCGGGCACCACGCCGAAGAACGGCTGCGTCGCCGAGCCCGGCTTGAGCTTCGTGGCGCCGGGCAGGGGCGTGATCAAAATGCCGCCGGTCTCGGTCTGCCACCAGGTGTCGACGATCGGGCAGCGGTCGTCGCCGACGACGCGGTGATACCACTCCCAGGCTTCCGGATTGATCGGCTCGCCGACCGAGCCAAGCAGGCGCAGGCTGGCGCGCGCGGTCTTCTTCACGGGCGCGTCGCCGCTCTGCATCAGCGCGCGGATCGCGGTCGGCGCTGTGTAGAAGATGTTGACCTTGTGCTTGTCGATCACGTTCCAGAATCGCGAATTATCCGGGTAATTCGGCACGCCTTCGAACATCAGCGTGGTCGCGCCGTTGGCGAGCGGTCCGTACAGAATGTAGCTGTGGCCGGTGACCCAGCCGACGTCGGCGGTGCACCAGTAGACGTCGCCATCGTGATAGTCGAAGACGTATTGATGCGTCATCGCGGCGAACACGAGATAGCCGGCGGAGGTGTGCAGCACGCCCTTGGGTTGGCCGGTCGAGCCTGAGGTGTAGAGGATGAACAGCGGATCTTCCGCGTGCATGTGCTCGACCGGGCACTCGGTCGTCACCATCTTGGCGGCGTCGTGATACCAGAGGTCGCGCGAGGGATTCATTTCGACCGCGCCGCCGGTGCGCTTGACCACGACGACCCAGTCGACGCCGTCTGCCTTGGCGAGCGCGGCGTCGACATTGGCCTTCAGCGGCACTTTCTTGCCGCCGCGCAGGCCCTCATCCGCTGTGATGATCACCTTGGATTGGCAGTCGTTGATGCGCTGCGCGAGGCTGTCGGGCGAGAAGCCGGCGAACACCACGGAGTGAATTGCGCCGATCCGCGCGCAGGCCAGCATCGCGTAGGCCGCCTCCGGAATCATCGGCAGGTAGATGGTGACGCGGTCGCCCTTCTTGACGTTCCGGGTGCGCAGGATGTTGGCCATCCGGCAGACCTCGTCGTGCAGCTCCTTGTAAGTGATGTGCCGGGATTGCGAGGGATCGTCGCCTTCCCAGATGATCGCGGTCTGGTTGGCCCGGCTGTGGAGATGCCGGTCGATGCAATTATGGGCGACGTTGAGGATGCCGTCCTCGAACCATTTGATGGAGATGTTGCCCGGCGCGAAGGAGACGTTCTCGATCTTCGTCGGAGCGTGCATCCAGTCGATGCGCTTGGCCTGCTCAGCCCAGAAGGCGTTCGGGTCCGAGATCGAGCGGGCGTACATGTCCTTGTATTTGGCCTGGTCGACCCAGGCGCGCTTCGCCCATTCCGCGGGGACGTCGTAGATCTTCTCGGACATGTTTCCCTCCACATACGGCAAGCCGAGCACAGACCACTGGCGAGCCGACTTGATCCTTGAACCGATTATGCGTCGGGCTAACCGGACCCGACAAGGTGCACAAGCTGGACCTTCGGCGAGCAGCCTGCCATGCGGAGGATCAAGCCGTTTCGTGCGACTGTCGCAGTTTTGAAACAGGGCGACGGGCGGCTTTCGGGTCTTTACCCAGATCCTCGGAAGGGGCCCGCGCAGAGCGCCATGCACCGTGCAGAGGTATTTAGAAACCGCCTCTCACTGATTCGGGACTCGCAATGCGGTTCGGAACACCCTAAATGGCCAACCCGGGTCCAACGAGACCCCATGGAACAAAAATCAGAACAGCGGCATTGACCGATAACAGACAGGGCTAAGGCATAAGACTATGATGGATCAGCGGAATTTCGGGACGATGCGGCCCGCTTCAGCCGATCCTGCTGCCATTGCGCTGGCCAAAGCCCTCGGACAATGGCCGAAACCGGCCGGTTCCGGCCGTCCCAGCCCGAAAAAAGCGTTCGACACGGCGCCTGCGAGGACGGTCGAGGCCCTCGCCAGGGAACTGGGCCTGCGGCTTGGTGACCAGAACGAGCTGACCATCCGCCGCATCAGGCGCGGCAAGGGCTATTCGTTCGTGCGACCCAACGGGGTCCACATCCGCGATGCCCGCATCATTCGGCGGCTGCATTCCATGGCGGTGCCGCCGGCCTATCGCGAGGTGCGCTACTCGGCCGATCCGAGCACGCATCTCCAGGCGGTGGGACGCGATGCCGCGGGCCGGCTGCAATATCGCTATCACGCCGATTGGGAGAAGGTCCGCGAGCAACGCAAGGCGCATCGTCTGGAAAAACTCGTCGGCGCGCTGCCCAAGATCCGGCGCAAGGTCTCGGCGTTCCTGTCGGGCGACGAGCCGACCCGCGAATTCGCGCTCTCGGCCGTCATCGAACTGATTGCGCGCACCGCGATCCGCCCCGGCAACGAATCCTATGCCCGTCTCAACGGCACCCGCGGAGCCACCACGCTGCTGAAGTCCAACGTCTCGCTGGAAGACGACAACTTCGTGCTGACCTTCAAGGCGAAGGGCGGCAAGGCCGTGCGCAAGGAGTGCGACGCGGCCAAGCTCGTGCGTGCCATCGGGATTTTGCAGGGCGTTCCGGGCAAGCGCATGTTCCAGTATCGCGATGCCTACGGCATCGTGCGCGCGGTCAGCACCACGCAGGTGAACGCGTTTCTGCGCGAGATCGCCGGCATCAAGATCTCGCTGAAGGATTTCCGCACGCTGATGGCCTCTGCCGTGGTCGTGGAATCGTTGTCGCGGATCACGCCCGCGACCAGCCAGCGCGGCCGCAAGAAGCAGGTGCTCGACGCGATCCGCGGCGCTGCCGATCAGCTCTCCAACACGCCGGCGATCTGCCGCAAGAGCTATGTTCACGACACCATCGTCACCGCGTTCGAGGACGGCATCCTCGAACGCTTTGCCGCGACCATGAAGGGCCAGCGTTCGCAGGCCAGGCGCGAGCAGCTTTTGCAGCAGGTGGTGGCGACCGCGGCGGTCTGACCTTCTTCCGTCGCTACGCCTTGGTGGAAACGCCGTTGTCGGGACCTGGATCGCTGCCCGCGGCTGCGGTCGTGAGCCGTCCCAGATAATGCGCCCATCCCGTCGCGTGGGCGGCAGCCTGTTCCTCGGTCGGCAGCCCGCTATGGGTCATGCGCAGCAATGTGCCGCCGTCGCGTTCGATCAGGTCGATCTCGATCAGGCTCGAGCCGGGCGGCACTTCCTGACCACCCTCCCATCCAAACGTGTAGGCGAGCCGATGCACCGGCACGACCTCGCGGAACGCGCCGCGGGCGACGCCGCCGCGGGGGCCGATGCCTTTGAGCAGATATAGCCCGCCGGGATGCGGCTCCGTGGTCGCGTCGGAACCCATCCAGCTCAAAATCTTCTCGGGGTCGGTCAGGTAAGCGAAAACGGTGGCCCGTGGGGCGGCGATCTGGGTCTCGCGTCGCACTATGAACGGTTCGGTCATCGGCGATCATCCCTGGCTGACTGTGGGACATGGCGGCCCTCGGGCGGCCCGTCAAGGATTGCCCGTGACAAAGAGGGCCTGCCTTCGCCATGATCGGGCCATGCAGCTCTCGCCGACGCTCGCCTGGCTTGTCGATGTCGCCGCCGATAGCACCGGGGCCGACCGCTTGCTCGCGGATCTCGGCGCACATCTGGTCGCCGACGGCGTGCCGCTTGCGGCAGGCAGCCTGACGTTGGGGGTGCCGCATCCGTTGATCGCGAAGCGGACCTGGTTGTGGCGCGCGGAGAACGGCCGGGTGATCGAAGCGCTCGGCTTCGCACCAGGCGGCCTCGCGCCCGACCCGCCCAACGATGCCGGCCGCCGCTGGCTGCGCGACATCGCGGCCGGTGAGGTGCACGAAGACGCGGTCGGACGGCCCGACGGGCCATTGCTCGGCTGGATCGGGCCGCGTCCGTTCACCGCAGACGAGACCGAGCAGTTGCGCCAGGCCGCGCGCTTTGCCGCGACGCCCCTTGCGGTGCTTGCCGCGCGCGCCACGTTGCGCGCGACGCTTGATGCCTATCTTGGCAAGCGCAGCGCGGAGCGGGTGCTGGCGGCACCCCTGCGGCGCGATCTCGGCGAGACCATTCAGGCCGCGCTGCTCTATGCCGACCTGCGCAATTTCACGCTCCTGTCGGAAACCACGCCACCTGCCGGCGTCATCGCGGCGCTCGATGCATGGTTCGATCGAATCGCCGGCGCGATCCACGCCTTCGGCGGCGAGGTGCTGAAATTCATCGGCGACGGCGTGCTCGCCATCTTTCCGGTGGTCGGGGCGTCACCGCGCCAAGCGTGCGATGCAGCTCTGCGTGCCGCGAGCGCAGCCGAAGCCGGAATGACGTATCTCAACGCGGAGCGCCGTGCCCAAAGTCTGCCGCCGCTCGCGTTCGGTGCGGCGCTGCATCTCGGCGAGATGCTATGGGGCAATATCGGCGCCGCCAACCGGCTCGATTTCACGGCGATCGGTCCCGCCGTCAATCTCGCCAGCCGGCTCGAAGGATTGTGCAAGCCGCTCGGCAGAACCGTGCTGGTGTCGGGCGCGCTCGCCGCCGAGACGGACATGCCTCTGATCGCGCTCGGATCGCATTTGCTGCGCGGCATTGCCGCGCCATGCGAGGTGTTTGCGCTTCCGGAAACGTAAGCTCGGATATCGTAGCCCGGATGGAGCGAAGCGTAATCCGGGGTCGTGCGACATGGAGACTTTCCCGGATTGCGCTTCGCTCCATCCGGGCTACAGCAGCAACTACATCCCACCCATCTTGCAGACGAGCTTCCATTCGTCGGCCGTCACCGGCTGCACCGAGAGGCGCGAATATTTCACCAGCGCCATGTCGGCGAGCTTCTTCTCGGCCTTGATCGCGGCCATCGTCACCGGACTCTTCAACGGCTTGTCGGCCTTGATGTCGACGCAGACGAATTTTTCCGTCTTGTCGGTCGGATCGAGGTAGGCTTCCTTGATAATCTCCGCGATGCCAACGATCTCCTTGCCCTCGTTGGAATGATAGAAGAACGCCTTGTCGCCCTTCTTCATGGCGACGAGATTCTGGCGCGCGGTGTAATTGCGCACGCCGGTCCAGGCTTCGCCCTTGGCGCCTTTCGCCACCTGCTGGTCCCAGGACCACACCGATGGTTCGGATTTCACCAGCCAGTATGCCATCTTCATTCCTCTGCCTTGAAAGGTCGCGCCATCAGCCCCGAGATCGCGGCATCGATCGTGCTTCTGCCGGTCAGGATCGATGCGACGGCTTCCGATACTGGCATTTCGATGTTTTGCGAAGCCGCGAGCTCGATCAGGACCGGCGCGGTGAATTCGCCTTCGGCAAGCTTGCCGGTGGGCGGCTGCTCGCTGCGGCCAAGCGCCAGGCCGAGCGCAAAATTGCGCGATTGTGGGCTCGAGCAGGTCAAGATCAGATCGCCGAGGCCAGACAAGCCCGTGAGTGTTTCGCTGCGTGCGCCGAGCGCGCGGCCGAGGCGTGTCAGCTCGGCAAAGGCGCGGGTGGTGAGTGCGGCCTGGGCGGAAGCGCCGAGCTTGCGCCCGACCGCGATGCCGACCGCGATCGCCAGCACGTTCTTGGCGGCGCCGCCGATCTCGACGCCGCGGACATCGGTGGAGTGATAGGGCCGGAAGGTCGTCGAGCCCAGCGCCTGCACCAAGCTGTTGGCCAGCGCTTCCTCCCTCGCCGCCAGCGTGACCGCGGTCGGCAGGCCACGCGCGACATCGTCGGCAAAGCTCGGGCCCGATAGGATCGCCGGCTGCGCGTGAGGCGCGGCCTCGGCGATCACGTCGGTCATGAATTTATGGGTGCCGTGCTCGATGCCCTTGGCGCAGGCAATGATCGGCACCGGCTTTTCCAGGTGCGAGGCGAGCATGTTGACAGCACCGCGCAGATGCTGCGCGGGCACTGCGATCAGCAGCATGTCCGCGCGCGCGGCGAGGCCCAGGTCGCTCGTGACGATGATCTCCGGCGCAAGCCGAATGCCCGGCAGCCGCGGATTGTCGCGGCTCGATGCGATTCGCTTCGCGTGCTCGGGATTGCGCGCCCACAGCGTCACGTTCCGTCCGGCCCGCGCCGCCACCATCGCCAGCGCCGTGCCCCAGGCGCCCGCGCCGATCACCGTGACCGATCGGAACGCTGTCATTGCTAGAATCCCGCGCGTGTCTTGCCGTATCCGGCCGGTGCCGTCGCGTTCGCATCGAGCAGCCAGCGCGCGCGGGGCTGTGCTTCCATCGTGTCGGTCATGCCGAGTGCGAGACGTTCGGCGCCGGCCCAGGCGATCATCGCGCCGTTGTCGGTGCAGAGCGCCGGCGGCGGCATGATCAGTTGTGTTCCGGCCTTCCTCGCAACGTCATGCAGCGCGCCGCGGATCGCTTGATTGGCGGCGACGCCGCCGGCCGCCACCAGCGCACGCGGCGCACCGAACTGCTCGCGGAAAAGTTTGAGACCGACGCTCAATCGGTCGGCGGTGGAATCGAGCACGGCGGCCTGGAAGCTCGCGCAGAGATCGCTGACGTCCTGCGGCGTGATCTCGGCCAACCGGCTTGCTTCGTTGCGCACCGCCGTCTTCAATCCCGATAGCGAGAAGTTGGCGTCGGGGCGTCCCTGCAGCGGCCGCGGAAACGCAAAGCGCGCGGGATCGCCGCTGGCTGCTGCGCGCTCGACCTGCGGCCCGCCCGGATAGGGCAGCCCCAGCATCTTCGCGACCTTGTCAAAGGCCTCGCCGATCGCATCGTCGACGGTGGTACCGAGCCGCACATACTGGCCGACGCCGGTGACCGCAACGATCTGAGTATGGCCGCCCGAGGCGAGAAACAGGCAATAGGGAAATTCGAGTGCGTCGGTCAGGCGCGGCGTCAGCGCATGCGCTTCCAGATGGTTCACCGCGACCAGCGGCGTGCCGTGCACCATCGCGATCGCCTTCGCGGTGGTGAGCCCGACGATGACGCCGCCGATCAGTCCCGGGCCCGCGGCGGCCGCGACACCGTCGAGCTGGGCGAAGTCGATGCCGGCCTCGTGCATGGCGCGGTCGATGATGCCGTCGAGCAGGTCGACATGGGCGCGGGCCGCGATCTCCGGTACCACGCCGCCGAAACGGGCATGCTCCTCGACCTGCGACCATACGATATTGGACAGGATCTTGCCGTTGCCGTCAGGCGCACGCTCGATCACCGCCGCGGCGGTCTCGTCGCAGGTGGTTTCGATGCCCAGTACCAGCATTGGCGAATTGTTATCCAATTTGCGCCCTTCTCACCCCCCCCTTGCGCTGATCCGCAAAGCAGAGTTCTGGTACGTCCGGTAGCATTCCGGGGTCGGCCAACGCAATCGTCACGCGCGGCCGTTCCTCGTGAAAGCGCCACCGCCACGTGGTTCGGGAACACAAGCGATGTCCATTCTTGTCACACGGCCGCATCCCGACAATGAGGCGACGTCGCAAAATCTCCGTGTACGGGGTCATGTGGTGCTGCTCGCGCCGGTGCTCAAGTTCGAGCCGGTCGCCTTCCATGACGAGAGTGAAACGAGCTACAGCGCCGTCATTGTCACATCGGCCAATGCGATCCGTGCCGTCGCGTCACAATTACCGGACCTTGGTCTCCTGCAACTGCCGCTGTTCGCCGTCGGCGAGCACACGGCCGCCGCCGGGCGCGATGCCGGCTTTGCCGAGGTGATCGTCGCCGGCGGCGACGCCGCGGCCCTGCGCGACAAGGTGATGGAGAGCGCGCGCGACAAGCGGCTGAAGAAAAAGAGCACGTTGCTCTATCTCGCGGGCGCGGATCTCTCGCGCGACCTCGGCGGTGAGCTGGGCGCCGAAGGCTTCAACGTCGTCACGCAGACGACCTATCGCATGGCCCCGGTCAAGCTGTTGCCGCGCGATGTCTGTGAGGGTTTTGCCGCCCATGGGATCGAGGCGGTGCTGCACTACTCCCGGCGCAGCGCGCGGGCTTTCCTGGAGGCCGCGCGGGCGGAAGGTGTCGAAATCTCGGCTCTGGCGATCCCGCAATGCTGCCTGTCCGAGACGGTCGCCGGCGTGCTGCGCGAGGCCGGTGCCTCGCAGGTTCTGGTGGCGGCGACGCCGGACGAAAATGCCTTATTTGACACCTTGGAGCGTGCTTTGCGCACCCGTTTGGCGTAAGAGGTCGGGCCGAATCCGACGCAATCGGATCCGTTCGTTCAAGGCAGGTAAGTGTGAGGAACCGTCACGATGGCCGACGACAAGCCTGAAGACGCAGGATTGGCTCCCGAGTCCGGCCGCGCCAAGCGCATCCCGCCCACCATCGACCTCGAGGCAACCGAAGTCTCGACCCAGCCGCAGGAGGTGGCGGGCGAGCCTCAGGCCCCGACCGAACAGGCCGCGCATGAGCAGGGCAAGTCTGAAGTAGACAAGTCCGAACAAGCCAATGCCGAGCCGCAGCCCGAACCTGCCGAAGAGGAATCTTCCGTTGCGTCCGCGTCGGTCTCGCCGTCGATTTCACCCTGGGTTATCGCTCCGTTCTCCGGCGCCGTCGCAGCCGCCATTGTGATCGCGGTCGGCTGGATGCTGGGCTGGCCTGCGGTGCAGGCGCCGCCGGCTGCTCCGCAAGTTACGGGCGCAGCCGTCGACGCGCTGAGCGGACGCGTTGCCGCGGTCGAAGCCAAGGCGGGCAAGCCTGCCGCCGATCCGGCCATGGTGGCGCGGATCGACGCGCTGGAGAAATCCGCAACGAGCCTGCGCAGCGACATCGCCAATCTGCGCACGCAGTCCGACAAAACGGCAAGCGCCCTGAACGACGCGACATCGGCGCCACGCGCTGCCGCGCCCGATCTTGCCGCTCTCAACGACCGCCTCGCGCAACTCGAGCGTGCCAGCAAGACCGAACGTGCGGAACTCGCACAGCAGGGCGAGAAGATCGCCGACGCAAAGGCGACGGACGACAAGCCGCTGCGCCATGTGGTGGCGGCAGCCCTGCTCGACGTAGCCGTTCGCCACGGCGACGCTTATGTGTCGCAACTCGCTGCGGCGCGGTCGCTGGCAGCAAAGCCGGATATGCTGAAGCCGCTCGACACCTTTGCATCGTCTGGCATTCCGACGCCGGTTGCGCTCAGTCGCGAGCTCCTCAACATCGTGCCAAAATTGTCGCCGCCGGCGGAAGCCCCGGCCAGCGGCACCGGAATCGTCGAGCGCCTTCAGGCGGGGGCGTCAAAACTCGTCCGCATCGAGCGTACCGACGGGGTCGGCAACGATCGTGGCGCCATCGTCGCGCGGGTGACGGCGGCTGCGTTGCGCAACGATTTCGTCGAGGCACGGCGCGAGTTGAAGACGCTGCCCGAGGCCGATCGTGCACCGGCGCAAGCCTGGCTCGACAAGGCCGATGCCCGTGACGCCGCGCTCGCCGCCTCACGCAAATTCGCCGACGCCGCCATGGCGGATCTCGTCAAGCCTGGTCAATAAAGGTTCGCGCAACAATCAGCGCGTATAGGGATCGTCATGCTTCGCATCGTCCTCTTTCTCGTCCTGATCGCGCTGGCGGCGGCCGGCGCGGCCTGGGTTGCCGACCAGCCCGGCGACCTCGTCCTGACCGCGGGCGCTTTCCGCGTCACAACAACGCTTCCCCGATTCGTGTTCTTGCTTGGCCTCTTTGCCGCGGCAGTCGTGCTGGTCTGGAGCCTGCTGACGATGGTCTGGCGCGCTCCGGGACGTCTGCGCCGCCGTCGTCACGAAAGGCGTCATGCTCGCGGTCGCCACGCCATCACCCACGGCCTGCTTGCGATCGGCCATGGCGACACCGCGCTTGCCCGTCGTCACGCCGATACCGCGCGGCGGCTGGCCGCAAACGATCCGCTTGCGCTTCTCTTGCATGCGCAATCCGCGCAGCTCGAGGGCAATCGCGACGAGGCCCAGCGTGTCTTCCGTGTCATGGCCGAGCGCGAGGACACGCGCCTGCTCGGTCTGCGCGGCCTGTTCATCGAGGCGCAGCGCGCCGACGATGCGGTCGGCGCGGTGATGATCGCCGAGGAAGCGATCAAGCTGTCGCCGTCCTCGACCTGGGCCTCGCAGGCGGTGCTCGGCTTCCGCTGCGCGCGCGGCGACTGGAGCGGCGCGATCGCGATCCTCGATTCGAATCTGTCCGCGGGCCTGATCGACAAGCAGGCCTATCGCCGCCAGCGCGGCGTGCTGCTGGCCGCACGCGCGCTGGAATTGGAAACGATGGACCGCGACGTCGCGCGCGAGAGCGTGATGCAGGCGGTCAAGCTCGCGCCGACCCTGGTTCCGGCCGCGGTGCTCGCTGCAAAATTCGAGAGCGAGGCGCATCAGGTGCGCCGCGCCATGAAGCTGGTGGAAACCGCCTGGCTCGCCAATCCGCATCCTGATCTTGCGGATGCCTATGCGCATGTGAAGCTCGGCGATTCCGCGCGGCAGCGCTTGCAGCGCGTCGAGACGCTTGCTGCCAAGATTCCTGCCGACAAGGCTGGTTATGTCGAGGGCCAGCTGGCGATCGCGCGCGCCGCGATCGATGCGTCTGAGTTCGCCCGTGCGCGCGCGGTGCTGGCGCCTTACGTCAACGATCCGACCCAGCGCGTGGCGCTGCTGATGGCCGAGCTCGAGCGCACGGAGCATGGTGACGGTGGCCGGGCCCGCGCCTGGACCTTGCGCGCGGTGCGCGCCCGCCATGATCCGGCCTGGACCGCGGACGGTTATGTCAGCGATCGCTGGCGTCCGGTTTCCCCGGTCACCGGCCGCCTCGACGCCTTCCAGTGGCAAACGCCGGTCGCTAGCCTTCCTTCCGGCAAGGGCGACACGATCGAATCCTCGGCCTTCGAGGAAGCCATGCTGGCCGCCCCGCCGCCGAAGCGGGTGACGGCGGCCCCGAGCGAGAGCTCCGTGGAACCGGCTGTCATCGCGCCGGATCCGGCGCCTGCCGCGCAGGACAATTCGCCGCCCCTTGAGACCCAGGAAATCCTAGAGGAAACCGCCAAGGAGACCGCCAAAGAAACCGTCAAGGGAGAGCCGGCCGTCACGCCAGCCGAGCCGGTCAAACCGGCCCCTGAGGTCGCCGAATCATCGCCCGCGGCGGCGACGCCGGTGTTCAGGACACGCGCCGACCTCGGCAAACCTGCACCAGCACCTATTCCCGCCGTCATCCCGATCGTCCGCGCCCCGGATGATCCCGGGATCGATGACGAAGGTCCGAGCGATGAATTTACGGAACAAATCGGTACGCCCAGGGACCATGCAAAGGCCCAGGCCGGCGGCTGGCGCGGATTCTGGTCTCGCTGGGGCGGGTGAGCGGCATTTGGGAGCCGGCGCCACCTTGCCAATTCGGGCCCCGCCCGATATCAGGAGCGCGCGTATCGGGACCGGCCTCGCGCGGGCCCCGGCAGAGTTCGCCGCAATAGCTCAGTTGGTAGAGCACGTCATTCGTAATGACGGGGTCGGGGGTTCGAATCCCTCTTGCGGCACCAGCGCCCCAGCTCATTTGCTCTCCGCAAGCCAGGCGTTCTGACCAGGGCATTCGGTCACCGTGAACGCACGGCAGCATGAGTGATCGCAATCACATAACCTGTGGCCCGTCTCCCGTAGTGTTTCGAGCACGCCAAACACGGGGAGATTTCATATGCGTAAGATCATTCTGGTGGCCGCCATGGTGCTGGTCTCTGCATCTGCCCAGGCCGAAGGCCCGCGCAGCCTGTCGCTGTCCTCTGCCAACGGGCAGGCTTCGGTTCAGCAAACGGCGCCGGCGCTTGCTGCCACGCCGACACAGGTGAGCGAAGCAGCGCCTGCTGTCGAAGCTCCGAAATATCTCGATCGCCCGCCGGCGGTTTCGCTCACGGCGCCTGCGGCGGCCGCCACACCCACGGCCACGACGACCTCAGCGCCCGCGACGACCCAACCCGCCGCGAAGACGACGGCCAAGGCGGACAAGCCGAAGCACAAGCGTACATGGACCGAAGGCCGCATCATCAGCGAACTGCATCGACACGGCATCTACTGGTAAGGGGCATTGGTCCCAAAAAGCACATGGCCGGGACAAGCCCGGCCATGACGCGAGAAGTTTTGGATCTGATCGGGCGCGTTACTGCGAAACCGTCTGCACCACGCTCCCGATCGGACGCGCGCTCGAGGTCGGCACCTTCATATCCTTCAGCAGCGCCTCGTCATATTCCGGCAGCGAGTCGAGTGTTGTCTTGGCCTTCATCTGCACGACCTTGTAGCCGCCGGCCTTGAGCCGCGCGAGCAGCGCCGGCATCGCTTCGCCGGTATGCTTCTGGAAGTCGTGCATCAGGATGATGCCTTTGCCGAGCTTGTCGAGCCTGGTCATCACGGTTTCGATGATCTTCTCCGGCGTGGCGCCCTTCCTGAAGTCGAAGGAGTCGATGTCGGTCGAGAACATCGCGACATTGCGGGTGCCGAAATAGCTCACGATCGCCGGATTGTGCTGC
Source organism: Bradyrhizobium sp. MV1.5 (assembly GCF_055807615.1). Classification (NCBI taxonomy): domain Bacteria; kingdom Pseudomonadati; phylum Pseudomonadota; class Alphaproteobacteria; order Hyphomicrobiales; family Nitrobacteraceae; genus Bradyrhizobium; species Bradyrhizobium sp. MV1.5. Next base: position 27,140 of record NZ_JBVVPL010000037.1, read on the forward strand.
AGCTGCGGGAAGCGGAAGAACGGCGCCGGGTTGGTGCCGAGCGCGTATTTCACCGCGCTAATGCCCTTTTCGACCTCGTCCTTGGCCATCTGCTCGGTCATCTTCTTGCCGTTCAGATTGACGTGCGACCAGGTGTGAGTGCCGACCGTATGGCCCTGGGCCAGCACCTGGCGCAGGATTTCGGGATGGTAGGTCGCATGCTTGCCGACCGAGAAGAACAGGCCCTTGGTGCATTCATCCGCGAGCGCCTTCAGCACGGCGGGCGTGTTGACTGGCCAGGGACCGTCGTCGAAGGTCAGCACGACCTCCTTGTCGGTGAGGAAGTCGAACTGCTTGAAATGATCGAAGCCGAAGCCCGGACCGCCGGTGGTGTCGATCTCGACCACGCGGGAGACGCCGAGCGCGTTGGGATTGGCGCAGGTCGATTTCTGCTGCACCGGCATCGGCGCGGGTGCGGGCGCCGGGGCGGCTGCCGCCGGCTTGGCCGCAATGGCCGCCGTGGTCGCGACGTCGTCCTTGGCGGCGAGCTTCGCCTGTGCCGGCAATTGATCGGCGGCACGGGCGGCAATCGTCTTGGGAGCGGCCTGGTCGGCGCGCGAGGAATAATAGAACCAACCGCCGGCGGCGATCACGACCGCCGCAACTACACTGGCCAGCATCAGGCCCAACGCATTACGCATCGCCATTCTTTCCAATTACGCAACCAAACCGGCGGAATTTCCCGCTCGCCGAGCCATTAATGCGAAGGATCGGTTAACGTGACACCAACACGACAGCGGATATGAAGGAATTTCAGCGAGGTGCTCCAACGTGACCGAGGTCACAGAGGGTGGGCCTCCCGTGACCGTCATCACAGTGGAAACTGTTTTGCTGGAGCATGGTCAATCCCATCAACAACGGGCCCGCTTCCAGCGGTGCCAATGGGAGCTTCAAATGACCAACTCGCTGAACACCAACTCGCTGAACACCAAGTCCTTGAGTAGCAAGATCCGCGACACCAGCCTGGCTCTGGGCTTTGCCGCCATCCTCTCGATCGCCTCGACCGGCTCCAGCTTCGCCTTCTCGTCCGAAGCGCAGCAGCAGTGCACCGGCGACGCTTTCCGTCTGTGCTCGTCGGAAATCCCGAACATCCCGAAGATCACGGCGTGCATGATGAAGCATCGTTCAGATCTGAGCGCCGGTTGCCGTGCGGTGATGGACAAGGACCTCGCCAAGGGCGGCGCGTCACGCAAGGTCGCTGACGCCCAGGACGGTCAGTAACAGCAACGATCGCGTCGTTGCGTCGGTTAGCTCCCCTCGCGATGTGCCCCGGCGTGAATGCCGGAGCCACGCGTCGGCGCAAGCCCGCCTGCCAATAAAGCCGTTGCGGCTTCGGGATCGTCGCTCTAGCTTCCCCCGCACATCTTCCGGGTAAGAGGCATTACGCGATGACCAGATTTCTTTTCATCATTCCATTGATCCTGTTTGCATCGGCTGCGTCAGCGCAGCAGCCCGGTCACGATGCCTGTGCGCGCGACGTCACGCGCTTCTGCCGCCCGGTGATGAACAATGGCGATCAGGCTGTGCTCGCCTGCCTCAAGCAGAACCGTACGCGGCTCACCAAAGGTTGCGACAAGGTGCTGACGGATCACGGGCAGTAAGACGTCGCTACGGACTCGCAAAACCCTAAGTGCTGCTTCCCGCCGCGGTGGCGACCACGGGCAGCACCTCACTTGCTGCCTGGTCCGGCGTCTCCTCTTTCCAGCGCACCGAGCCGAACGGACGCTCGAGCATGCGGCGGATCCGCACCGCGTCGGGGCCGACGTGGAAATCGATCGCCTCCTGATGCAGCGCGCGTTCGGACTGGGTCGAGCGGTTGCGCTGGCGCAGATAGTCGAGCCAGGTCGGACAGTGGTAGCGCTCGGTCCACAATTCGGGATCGGCGATGTCGCGCGCGATCGACCAGCCATAGGCGCCGTTGCGCTGCCGAGAGAGCTGCACGTCCTGCATCACGTTGTGAAAGGCGCGCGCGTTCTCTTGGGCGACGCGGTATTCGATCTCGACCACCAGCGGTCCGCTGCGCGCCGTGAGCGACAGTTTGACTTCCGGATCGGCCAGCACGTCGGCGTCTTCGTTACGGGCGCCGACGCGCGGCATCGTGAGCCAGATTCCCAGCACTGGCGAGATCAGCATCAGGCCGGCGGCCGTCAGCAGCGCGACCTCGACGCCGGCATAGTCGGTGAGATGGCCCCAGCCCCAGGCGCCGATCGCGATGCCGCCGGAAATCGAGGCCTGGAACGCCGCGAGCGAGCGGCCGGCGACCCAGCGCGGCGCCGAGAGCTGCACGCCGATATTGAACAGCGCGATGGCGGCCATCCAGACCGCGCCGGCGAGCACCAGCGCAGCCGCGGTCAGCACCGGCTCGGTGCTCACGGCAAGCGCGGCCATCGCAAACGCCATCGAGATGGTGCAGGCGCGGATCGCGGCTTCGCCGCTCATGCGCTTGCGCAATTCGTGGATGTTGAGCGCGCCGACCACGGCGCCCATCCCGAAGGCGCCGAGCATGATGCCGTAGGTCTGCGCGCCGCCATGCAGCAGGTCCCGCGCGACCAGCGGCATCAGCGCCATGATGGCACCGCCAATCAGGCCCATCATCAGCGTGCGCAACAGCACGATCTTGATCGGCGGCGAATTGGTGATGTAGCGGAAGCCCGACACCATGGCGCGGTTGAGCTTCTCCCGCGGCAGCCGCGAGGGTTCGGTGTTGCGCCGCCAGAGCAGCAGCACCACCAGCAAGGGCAAATAGAGGATCGCGTTACACGCAAACGCCGCCACCGCGCCGAGCGCGGCGACGATGACACCGCCGACCGCCGGACCGAAGCTGCGCGCGATGTTGTAGCTGATGCCGTTCAGCGCGACGGCCGACGGCAGTGCATCGGGCGGCACCTGCTCGCTGACCGAGGATTGCCAGGCCGGACCGAACAGTGCGTTGCCGCTGCCGACAACGAAGCAGAAGACGAGCAGCGTTTCCGGGGAAATGTAGTTGAGCCAGGCCAGGACCGTGAGCGCTGTCGCGCCAGTCAGCGCGATCATGAGTGCGATCAGGGTCACGATGCGGCGGTCGTACATGTCGGCGATGGCGCCGGCCGGCATCGAGATCAGCATGATCGGCAGCATCAGGGCGGTCTGCACCAGCGCGACCTTGTCCGCCGAGGCCGCCATCTGCGTCATTGCCCAGGCGGCACCCACGCCCTGGATCAGCAGGCCGAGATTGGAGAGCAGGCTGGCGAGCCAGATGCGCCGGAATACGGTGTATCGCAGCGGCGCCATGATGCCGTCGGCTGCAATTTTCTGGCGGTTCGTCTGCTCGGTCATATCCCCTTCCAAATGGGCTGGCAGAAGTGGTCTTGAAATTGTCTTGGAGTGGTCTTCGGGCGATTCCGGCAAGTTCAGTGATGCCTGCGAAAGTCCTTCGCTGTCCAGTGGTTAGGTCGGTATAAGCGGTGCACAGAGATGCTTTTGCCGGGGAGGAACAGATGAAGCTGTCGCGACGGACGATCTTGCAAGGTGCCGGCAGCTTGCCCTTCGCAATTGCGAGCTTGCGGACGGGTGCATCGGCTCAACCCGCACCCGCTGCGCCGGGCGAGGTGCCGCCGATCCTGTTCGTCCACGGCAATGGCGACTACGACGCGCTCTGGATGACGACCTTGTGGCGGATGGAATCCAACGGCATTGCGCGCGATCGCATGCGTGCGATCAATTTCACCGATCCCAATGCACGAAGTGACGACAAGGTCGAGCAGGCGGGCCGCTCCTCGACCGAGGACCAGCGCCGCGAGCTCGCCGCCGCCATAGCCGAATTGAAGCGCAGCACCGGCGTGGCCCGCGTGGCGCTGGTCGGCAGCTCGCGCGGCGGCTATGCCATCCGCAACGTCATCAAGAACGGCGGCGCCGGCGATGTCAGCCACGCCGTGCTGTGCGGCACGCCCAATCACGGCGTGTTCGCGACCGACGACCAGCCCAACAGCGAGTTCAACGGTCGCGGCGCGTTCTTGCGCGGCCTGAACGAGGGCGAGAGCGAGGCGACACCGGGTGTCGCCTTCCTCACCTTGCGTAGCGACGGCATGGACAAATACGCGCAAGCCGATGGCCGTTTCATCGGCAAGCCCGGTACGCCGACCGGCGTCAGCGTCGAAGGGCCGGAGTTGAAGGGGGCCACCAACCTCGTGCTCGGCGCACTCGATCATCGCGAAGTGGCATTTCACCCCCGGGCCTTCCGCGAGATCTACAAGTTCATCGCTGGCCGCGAGCCCGCGCGGATCGCGATTGTGCCGGAGCAGAGCATCAGGCTGAGCGGCCTCGTGACGGGCACACCGGGCGGCGCGCCGACCAATCGGCCGGTGGCCGGTGCAACCGTCGATGTCTTTCGGGTCGATCCTGAAACCGGTGAGCGTAAGGGCGGCGCCGTCCACAGCGCGAAGACCGGCGCCGACGGACGCTGGGGCCCGGCGCAGGTCGAACCTTCCTGGTCGCTCGAATTCGTCTTGTCATTGCCGGATGCGCCGACGACGCACATCTACCGCTCGCCCTTCCCGCGCTCGTCTGACGTGGTGCATCTGCGCGCCGCGCGTCCGCTCGGGCCCGCGGACAAGGACGCCGGGGCTGTGGTGATCATGTCGCGTCCGCGCGGTTATTTCGGCCTGCCGCGGGACGTGGTGCTGCTCGACGGCAAGGAGCCGGCGGACGTGAAATCGGGGGTGCCCACGGATTCGACAGCAACACTGCGCCTTCCGGCCGGCGAGGTCGGGCGTAACATCGTGGCCCAATTTGGCGAAGAACGAATTGTGGCACGCGCCTGGCCTGCCCAAGAGAACAGGATTGCGATTGCCGAGCTGACTTACTAGCTAATTGCCTGCGTCACCTCTGCGGGAGCGAGCCATGAACATCGCCAGCGTGCGTCGGCCCATCGTCCCTCCGACCCCGCCGCGTGCGCCCGACGACATGTCGTTCCTCGCCCGGCTTGCCGTGATCAAGCGGAACATGATCGCAACCTGGGGGCAGCGCGCCTACGAGGAAGACGTCATCGAGGGCCGATTCTTCTTTCGCAACAGTTTCATCCTGAACCGGCCGGATGCGATCCGGCATGTCCTGCTCAGCAATTACGAGAATTATTCGCGCACCCCGGCGGGCATTCGCATGCTGCGTCCCGTGCTCGGCGATGGTCTTCTGATTGCGGAGGGTCATTCGTGGACGTTTCAGCGCCGCACCCTCGCGCCTGCGTTCACGCCGCGTGCGACGGCAAATCTCGTTCCGCACATGACGGCGGTGCTCGACGAGACCATCGCGAAGCTCGACGGGCGAACGAGCGAGCCGGTCGATCTGCGCGAGATCATGCAGCGCATGACGCTTGAGATCGCCGGACGCACCATGTTCTCGTTCGGCATGGACCGGCATGGTCCGACCTTGCGCAACTTCGTCATGGAGTATGGAGCCCGACTCGGGCGGCCGTACTTGCTTGACATGGTGCTGCCGCTGTCCTGGCCAAGCCCGATGGATTTTGCCCGTGCCCGTTTCCGCAAGCGCTGGACCGAATTCGTAGCGATGCTGATCGCCGAGCGGCGTGAGATGGGCAAGCAAGACGGCGCGCCGCCGCGCGACCTTTTCGATCTCATGGACGAGGCGCGCGACCCCGAAACCGGCAAGGGTTTTTCGGACGAGCAACTGGTCGACGAAGTCGCGACCATGATCCTCGCGGGTCACGAGACCACGGCGACCGCGCTGTTCTGGGCGCTCTATCTGCTCGCCCTCGACCCGGACACGCAGGAAGAAATTGCCTCCGAGACGCGTGGCGAACACCTCGACAGCATGGCCGACATCGATCGCCAGAAGTTCACCCGCGCCGCGATAGAGGAGACCATGCGGCTTTATCCGCCGGCCTTCCTGATCGCCCGGGCCGCGCGCGAGAAGGACAACGCGGCCGGCGTCGCCATCGGCAAGGGCGACATCATTATGATCGCGCCGTGGCTGCTGCACCGGCACGAGAAGCTGTGGGATCAGCCGAACGCGTTCATTCCAAAACGCTTCATGTCGACGGAAGCGCCCGATCGGTTTGCCTATCTCCCCTTCGGTGCGGGTCCGCGCGTCTGCGTCGGCGCCCCCTTCGCGCAAGCCGAATCCGTGCTGGCGCTGGGCCGGCTGATCGGCGCGTTCCGTGTCGAGCTTGCCGATACCAGCCCTGTCATCCCGCTCGGCGTCGTCACAACGCAGCCGGACCACTCCCCGCGGTTCCGTATCACGCCACGGTGACGAGCCGCCGCGCCCTGACGGCACCGCCGACACACGAGATGAGCGACATGAGCGATATCCAGGCGCAGCTTTCGGTTCTCAGGCAGACGGCCGATCCGGCCGTTGTCGAGGTCATCGCGCGGTTGATCGCCGATGGTGAGGATCGCGATCTCCATCGTATCAATGCCCTCGACTTTGCAAATCGCACCGGGCTTGATCAGGAGAAGATCATCTCCGGATTTCTGCACGCCTCGCGGCTCGGCCTGTTCGACATGAGTTGGAACGTGCTGTGCCCCGGCTGCGGCGGAGTCCTCGGCGCGCATGCAACACTGAAATCTCTGAAGCATGACGACTACAACTGCGCACTTTGTGCCGCCGGATACGAAGCCTCCGTCGATGAGATGGTGGAGGTGGCGTTTACCGTCAGCCCGCGGGTGCGCCGCATCGGCGCTCACGATCCCGACACCCTGCCGATCTGGGAATATGTCCGGCAGATTTTCTGGAGTTCGGGCGTCGACGTCAGTGACGAGTCCTTCTCGCGACTGATCGACGAAGTCACACTCGAAGCACTGGAATTGCCGGCGGGTGAAACGGCGATCCTCTCGCTCAATTTGCCGAGCCAGTTCATCATCGTGTTCGAGCCGGTCACTCATTCCGCCCACTTCCTGGATGTCCAGGGCGAGCCGACGAGCCAGCGTCAGCAACTTTCGATGGTCTTCAACAAGTTGGAAGCGCCCACGGGGACTACCGTGATGCGCCCTGGACCGCTGCGCCTCACACTCGAGAACCGATCCGGAAATCGCGTACTGCCCTCGGTGTGGATCGCGGCTGATGCGTTGCATGAGATGCTCGGCAAGCGCAAGCCGATCCTCACGGCCAAACGGATGCTGTCGAACCAGACTTTTCGCGACGTCTTCAAGGCAGACAATCTCAATGTCGACCAGCGGTTGAAGATCACGTCCCTGACTTTCCTGTTTACCGATCTGAAGGGCTCGACTGCGCTGTACGAGCGCGTCGGCGATCTCAACGCTTTCGATCTGGTGCGAGCGCATTTCCGCGCGCTCCTGGAAATCATCGCCGCAGAGAAAGGAGCCGTGGTGAAGACGATCGGCGACGCGGTGATGGCGACTTTCGTCAGACCCGAGCATGCGATCGTAGCCGGCCTGCGAATGCGCGCAGCGATGGATGAATTGAACGAGCAGCGTGGTGCGGACGACCTTGTTCTCAAGATCGGCATCCACGAAGGTCCGTGCCTCGCAGTGATGCTCAATGACCGGCAGGATTATTTCGGCCAGACCGTCAACATCGCCGCCCGCGTGCAGAGCCTCTCGACCGCGCAGGAGATCCACATCACCGGCCCGGTGCTGGATGCGCCGGCGGTCGCCGAAGTCCTCAAGCAGCGCGAAATCAGGCCGATCCAGAAGCAGGCCGCACTGCGCGGCATCGCCGACAAGATGGTGGTGTACGAGATACCGTGAGGTGTTGCCCCCGACGTCGTCCTGGCGAAGGCCAGGACCCATACCGCGGAATCTATCGATTGCGGATGGTCGGCGTACCGGACCACAACCAGTCTTCGCCAAACGACTCCCTGGGCTAATGGGTCCTGGCCTTCGCCAGGACGACGTCGGAGAGACGATTTAGCCGCCCTGCAGAAACCAGCGCTCCAGATTGCCGAAACGTAATGCGGCGCGCGGAACTGACGCACATTGCGCCGGTTGAGTTTCCTGCTCATATAATACTGGTAGCGGCCGCGCCTCGCGGCTTCATCGATTTCGGTAGGACCATATGCTCGACGGCCTGCGCCAATTCATCGCCGACATTGTTGCTCCCCATGCCCAGGACCGTGCATTCGGTGACAGTGATTACCGCCTGGCGGCGACCGCGCTGCTCGTTCACGTGATCTCGCTGGACGGCCAGCCAACGGCTGCCGAGCAGCGCAAGTTGCACAGCCTGATCGAAAGCCACTTTGGGCTCGATCGCGGCACCGCGGATCGCCTGATCGCGGATGCGACCGAGGTCGAGGGCGAGGCGGTCGACCTCTATCACTTCACCAGCATCATGATGCGCTCGCTCGACGAAGAGGGCCGCAAGCGGGTCGTCCAGATGATGTGGGAGCTGGTCTACGCCGACGGCCAGGTTACGGAGTTCGAGGATAATGTGGTCTGGCGCGCTTCCGACCTGCTCGGGATTTCGCAACGCGACCGGATCGATCTGAAGCACGCGGTCGCAGATCGTGCCGGTGGTCAGGTCAAGGACAGCGCGGTCGGTGGGTGATCACAGCCAATTGGCGGTTGTGCGGACCACATGACGAAACTTTAATGTAGCCTCGGGGCTGCCCGGGTTCCGGATTTCGCCTGTAAATCCCTGGTTTTCCTGCTTCCCCCGTTTCCCGCTCAAGTGGCTATGCGGCGGACATCGCTTGCCTGTCGCGCTCGGCCTATGCTCTGGTTCCAGCATTGCGGGGCCAAAAAACTTCAATTCAAGAGACTTCGATCGTGACTGAGAGGGTAACGTTGATCACCGGTGCCTCGGCGGGCATCGGCACGGAGCTGGCGCGTGTGTTCGCCGCGAACGGACACCGTCTTGCGCTGACGGCGCGACGCGTGGACCGGCTCGAGGCGCTCGCGAACGAGCTCGCCGCCAAGGGCGGCAAAAAGCCGATCGTGATCGCCTGCGATCTCCAGGACGCGGATGCCGGCGAGAAGATCGCCGCTGCACTTGCTGCCGAAGGCGTCGAGCTCGATCATCTCGTCAACAATGCCGGCTTCGGCGTATTCGGTGACGCACTCGAGCGCGACCGGGTCGAGCAGCTCGGCATCGTGGATGTCAATGTCCGGGCCCTGACGGATCTGTCGCTGCGCTTCGCCGATCAGCTGATCAGGAACAAGGGCGGTCTTCTCAATGTCGGATCGGTCGCCGGCTTTCTGCCCGGCCCCGGCATGGCCGTCTACTACGCGTCCAAGGCCTATGTGATTTCCTTCACCGAGGCCCTTCGGGCGGAGCTTGCACCGCACGGCGTTCGCGTCACCGTCCTTTGCCCGGGCCCGGTGCCCACCGAATTCCAGGCGCGCGCCGGCGTTGGGTCCGGACATGATACGGCCCTTCTCAATGTTCCTGCCGCCGAGGTCGCACGGCAGGCCTATCGCGGCCTGATGTCCAACAAGCGGGCAGTGCTCCCTGGTCTGGGCATCAAGATTGTGCCATTTGCACTGCGGTTTTTCCCGCGCGGCTTCATCCTGTCGGCTACCAGCCGGTTTCAGAGGCAAAGACAGTAAAGAGAGCTCTCGGTCCGTAGTGGCCCGGAGCTTGCTTTCTATCGGGCGTGTGTGTGCGCAAACTCACACGAAATTAACGATCGCTTAGTTATGCTGGCGGTCTGAACCGATAGCACTCGCAGAGACCATGTCGTTCCGGACGGACAGGTTTGGTGGCGCAGAAGTGGTGCCCTTCCCCGGAAGGACGCCGAACGTCGCCGCCTCCGAAACCCGGTTGCCGGTTCTGATCATCCTGCATCAGGAATCCTCGACGCCCGGCCGCGTCGGCAATGCGCTGCGCGCGCTCGGCCATCGCCTCGACATCCGCCGTCCCCGCTTCGGCGATCCGCTGCCTGAGACCCTCGACCAGCATGCCGGCGCTGTGGTCTTCGGCGGTCCCATGAGCGCCAACGATCCCGACGACTACATCCGCCGCGAGATCGACTGGCTCGAAATCCCGCTCCGCGAACAGCGGCCGTTCCTCGGCATCTGCCTCGGCGCGCAGATGCTGGCGAAGCAGTTAGGGGCCCGCGTTGCGCCGCATGCGGATGCACTGACCCAGATCGGCTACTACCCGATCCGCCCGACAGAAGCGGGACACCGGCTCTGCCCGAATTGGCCGGCGCGGGTCTATCACTGGCATCGCGAAGGCTTCGAGTTGCCGGTCGGCACTGAACTGCTTGCGGAAGGCGATGATTTTCCGGTGCAGGCGTTCCGCACCGGCAACGCTTTCGGCGTGCAGTTTCATCCTGACGTGACCTACGCGATGATGCATTGCTGGACCACGCGCGGCTATGACGGGCTCAGCGCGCCCGGCGCCCGGCAGCGGCATCATCATTTCGCGGACCGTGCCGTCTACGATGTCGCGGAACGCGCCTGGCTCGATCATTTCATCGACGGCTGGCTCGCGCGCCGGCCGGTTCTGGCGCAAGCCGCCGAGTGATCGCGCCTTCTCAGGTCCTTAACGCAGGTTCCTGGCGCAAGCCCTTGTCTCATCCCTTGATATGCTAAGCTCGGTGCCAACGAGCGCGCGCGAAATTGCGCCGGCAAACAGAGGGAGAGCGTCATGGCCTACGAACACATTCTCTATGAGGTCAGCGACAAGGTCGCGACCATCACGCTCAACCGTCCCGACCGCATGAATGCGTGGACGCCCATCATGGAGCGGGACGTGCGCCATGCGATGGAAGCATCGAGCGCCGATGACAATGTCCGGGTCATCGTCATCACCGGCGCGGGCCGTGCCTTCTGCGCCGGTGCCGACATGGATGCATTGAAGGGGCTCGACCCCGATGATATCAGACGTGCGTCGAACCTGCCGCCGTTCGACATGAACCGGCGGCCCGATTGGCAGACGCGCTATGGCTTCTACCCGTCGATCGGAAAGCCTGTCATCGCCATGCTCAACGGCGCGACCGCCGGCATCGGCCTCGTCCACGCGCTCTATTGCGACCTGCGCTTTGCCGCCGACAACACGGTGTTCACGACAGCCTTCGCGCGGCGCGGCCTGATCGCCGAGCACGGCATCAGCTGGATGCTGCCGCGAATCGTCGGCCACGCCAACGCGATGGATCTGTTGCTCTCGGCGCGCCGTGTTTCGAGTGACGAGGCGCTGCGGATCGGCTTGGTCAACCGGCTCTGCTCACCAGAGAAGCTGCGCGAGGAGACCTATGCCTATGCGCGCGACCTCGCCGATTTCGTCTCGCCGAGCGCGATGGCCGTGATCAAGCGGCAGCTCTACGAGGTGCCATTCCAGACGCTGGCGGAGGCGACGATCGCGGCCAATCGGGACATGATGGTGGCGCTGAACGGCAGCGATTTCCGGGAGGGAGTCGCGAGCTTCATGGAGAAGCGGCCGCCGAGGTTTACGGGGAAGTAGGGGGGATTTCGGATGGAGCCCGCCGTCGCCCTTCGGGCTATGGCGGGGCAGCCTTCGCTCACTTCGCCGCGAGAGACCTTCCGGGCTTGCCTAGCCGTAGCTCGCGAAGCGAGCGAAGGCTGGTGGAGCCAGGCGGGATCGAACCGCCGACCTCGTCATTGCGAACGACGCGCTCTCCCAGCTGAGCTATGGCCCCTTTTGTAGGCCGCTCTGGTCAATGCGGCCGACAACCGGGCGCCATTTAAGTCCCCGCCAAGGTCAAGTCAAGGACGGGTGTAACCCGGTTTTAGCCATCCCGGCACCGACTTCCCTTGTTTGGACCGGGGGGAACCGATATCTAGCAACAGGCGTCAATCCCGACCGCAGCCAGAATTTTCAAAAGCCAGAGTCTTCAAAAGCCATGCGTGCCGTTCTCGACATCGTCATCATCGTGCTCGACCTTTACGTCTGGCTGCTGATCGCGTCCGCGATCCTGTCCTGGCTGATCGCCTTCAACGTCGTGAACACCCGCAATCAGTTCGTTTCGGCGGTAGCGGAGTTCCTGTACCGAATCACGGAGCCGGTCCTGGCGCCGATTCGCAATTTCCTGCCCAGCCTCGGCGGCCTCGACATCTCGCCGATCATCCTGATCCTGCTCATCATGTTCATCGAGCGGGTGATCCTGTATTACATCTACCCGAACGTGATCTAAGCAGGCTGGAGCGCCCTGGGTTGCCAAAGAACCTTGGTATCAAGGAACCTTGGCGTTACGGGGCCGCAGGCATCAGCATCGCGCTGCGGGTAACGCCGCGCGGCGGCCGCGACGACATCGACGGGATCGAGCAGCTCTCCGATGGCCGTAGCGTGCTCAAGGTGCGTGTGCGCGCCATCGCCGATGGCGGCGAGGCCAACAGGGCCGTTCTGGTGCTGCTGGCGAAATCGCTTGGCGTGCCCAAGGCCAGCGTCAAACTCCTGTCGGGAGCGACCTCGCGGCTGAAGCAGATCGCGGTCGACGGCGATCCGGCGCGGCTCGGCGAAGCCCTGCGCCAGCTCGCATCAGCCAAATCGACAGACTAAGGGAACTGACATGACCGCCAAGATCATCGACGGAAAAGTCATCGCCGCGGAACTGCGCGCCCGCGTCGCCGACGAGGTCGCACGCGTCAAGCGCGAGCACAATCTCGTGCCGGGCCTTGCGGTGGTCCTGGTCGGAAGTGACCCGGCGAGCGAGGTCTATGTTCGCTCGAAGCACACCCAGACCCAGGCCGCCGGTATGGCCTCGTTCGAGCACAAGCTGCCGGCCGACGTCTCGCAGGCAGATCTCCTGGCGCTGGTCGCAAAACTCAACCGCGATCCCGCCGTGCACGGTATTCTGGTGCAATTGCCGCTGCCCAAGGGCCTCAACACCGAGGCCGTCGTCAATGCCATCGATCCCGCCAAGGACGTCGACGGGCTGCATCCAAACAATGCCGGCCGCCTCGCCGGCGGCTTCGAGGCGCTGTCGCCCTGCACGCCGCTCGGCTGCATCATTTTGACCAAGAGCGTGCATGCCTCGCTCGAAGGCATGAACGCCATCGTCATCGGCCGCTCCAACCTCGTCGGCCGCCCGCTGGTGCAGCTATTGCTGAACGAGAATGCCACGGTGACCATCGCGCATTCGCGCTCGCGCGACCTGCCCGGGCTCGTGAAGCGCGCAGATCTCGTCTACGCCGCGGTCGGAAAGTCCGAGATGGTGCGCGGCGACTGGCTGAAGCCGGGGGCGACCGTGATCGACGTCGGCATCAACCGGATCCCGAAGGACGACGGCAAGACGCGTCTCGTCGGCGATGTTGCCTATCAGGAAGCGCTCACCGTGGCCGGCGCCATCACGCCGGTGCCGGGCGGCGTCGGTCAGATGACGGTCGCGTGCCTGCTCGTGAACACCTTGCGTGCGGCCTGCGCGATTGCGGGGCTGCCGAAGCCGGCGGTCTAGTTCACCTCGCCCCGCAAGCGGAGCGAGGGAGCAGAGCTCAGGCCTTCTTCTTCTTCTCGCGATCGATGCCTTCGAGGATCAGCTTGTGCGCATCCTCGGGTCCGCCCCAGCGCAGGATCTTCACCCACTTGCCTGGTTCGAGATCCTTGTAGTGTTCGAAGAAGTGCTGGATCTGCTGGAGCGTGATGTCCGGCAGGTCGGAATACGACTTCACCTTGTCGTAGCGCTGGGTGAGCTTCGACGACGGCACCGCAAGAATCTTCTCGTCGCCGCCGGCTTCGTCTTCCATGAACAGCACGCCGACCGGGCGCACGCTCATGACCGCGCCTGGAATGATGGCGCGGGTGTTGATGATGAGGACGTCGCAGGGATCGCCGTCATCGGACAGCGTGTGCGGAATGAAGCCGTAGTTCCCGGGATAACGCATCGGCGTGTAGAGGAAGCGGTCGACCACCAGCGTGCCGGCTTCCTTGTCCATCTCGTATTTGATCGGCTCGCCGCCTACGGGGACTTCGATGATGACGTTGACGTCGTGGGGGACGTTTTTCCCGATCGAGACCGCATCGATACGCATTCAAGGCTCCGTTGTTGCCGAGGTTAAATCGCACCCGGCAGCGATTTTGGCGCTGTCATACGCGGGCTTGGCCCGCTGATCCATCGCGTTTTTGTGAAATAATGAATCCAGCGATCACCGGCTCAAAAGGCAACGGTATCGACGGAAGGAAAACGCTGCCGGCGGAACTTCAGCAGCTCAATTGGTCCAAGCGAAGGCAACCTTGTCGAGCGACTTCGGCCCGAAACGCTCCGAGGAGCGCGCCACCATGCGGCCTCCCAGGGCGCGGTAGAACTCGGTGGCCGGATCGTTGTCCGAAAGCGCCCACACCACCATGCTCTTCAGGCCGCTCTGCATCAGGTCGCGGCGGGCCGCGGTGAACAGGCGGCGGCCAAAGCCCAGGCCTTGGAATTCAGGACGCAGATAGAGCTCGTAGACCTCGCCGTCGAAATGCAGGCTACGGGCGCGGTTGCGGCCGTAATTGGCGTAGCCCGCGATCTTGTCGCCGAACACCAAGACGCTGACGCGGCTGCCCTTGCGGATCGCGCTGTCCCACCATTGCGGACCGCGGCGGTTGATCAGCTTTTCCAGTTCGGCGCCGGGAATGATGCCCTGATAGGCGGAGCGCCAGGCTTCGTCATGGGTGGACGCCACCGCAGTTGCATCTGCGGCTTTGGCCGGCCGGACCTCGATCAGGGTTGTGCTCATGGACGTGATCAAACCAAGTCGCCGCGCCGGCGGCAAGACCTATCCTTAATTATCGGTTAACCTGTGGACTTTCTGCATCAGTATTTGACCCGTGTTGTACCGAAAAAAGACAAGACGCCAATTCGAATGGCACCGGAGTGCTGTGCGTCGGTGCAAAACTGCTTTGCGGCAACGAATGAACGGCAATGGCAACGCAGAAAGTCTGCCGATAATGATTCGTTCCTACTAGTCTAACTGTCGCTGTTCTCGCCTCCGGCAATTCATGCGGCTCCTCAACATTCTCGTGCTCCTGGCTTTCTTGGCCTTGCTGACCGCGCCGCCCGTGCGCGCTCAGGTCATTTTTGGTTCGTCCGGAGCGGAGGGCGATCCGTTTCGCCGGCAGCAATGGCGCGTGCCGTCACCGGATACCGACATCGCCGCACATGCCCTGCTGTTTCGCCCGCCGGGTGCTGGCCCGTTCCGGCTTGCGGTGATCGCGCATGCTTCGACGCAAAATGGCTTGCGGCGCGCGCAAACACCACAGCCGGAATACCGCGCACTTACGGCGTTCCTCATCGCGCGCGGCTTCGCCGTGCTGGTGCCGGAACGGCTCGGCCATGGCGTAACAGGCGGCCGTTATGTCGAGGACCAGGGTGGCTGCGACGAGGCGGACTATGTGCGCTCGGGCCGCGCAACGGCCGACCAAATCGCGCTCGCGTTGGACTTTGTGCGAAAGCAGGATTTTATCCGGAACGACGCCGCGATCGTGATCGGCCATTCCGCCGGCGGTTGGGGCGCGCTGGCGCTCGCGAATGCCGATCCGAAGGCGATCTCCGCCATCATCGCCATTGCGCCGGGCCGCGGCGGTCATGCCAATGACGAGCCGAACCGGATCTGCGCGCCGCACACGCTGCTCGCGGCGGCGGCTGAATTCGGCAAGGCCGCGCGCATCCCCGTCACGTGGCTCGTCGCCGCCAATGACAGCTACTTTGCACCGGCATTTTCGCTTGCGTTGGTCGACGCGTTTCGCGGCAGCGGCGGCAAGGTCGAGTTCCGGGTGCTGACGGCCGTGGGCAGCGAGGGGCACTGGATGATCGAAGGCGAGGCCGGTGTCAAAGCCGCGCGTGGCGAACTCGATCGCGCGCTGAAGCCGGCGGCTGGCAAAAAGCCATGATGCTTTATTTCCTGGTCACGCCCCTGATATTGGACAATCGCTGATGCCCAACTGGCCTGACGATGACGTCATCCTGTTCGACGGCGTCTGCATCTTCTGCTCGCGTTGGGTGCGGTTCGTCGCGCAGCGTGACACGTCGAAGCGGTTTCGCTTCACGCCGATCCAGTCGGACTATGGCGCCCGGCTCGCGCGCGCGTTCGGCATCGATCCGGATGATCCCGACACCAATGCCGTCATTCATGGCGGCGAGGTGTTCATGAAGTCGGACGCTGCGCTGACGGTGCTGTCAAAGCTCCCCGGCTGGGCTTGGGTGAGCGCACTGTTCGCCGTACCCAAGCCGCTGCGAGACCCGATCTACAGCCTCATTGCGCGGAATCGCTATCGGATTTTCGGGAAGTACGATGCGTGCTTCGTGCCGGATGCGGATTTGCGGACACGGGTGATCGAGTAACACGTCGCTGCGCTCGCAATGACGGAGTGCGTGGTTACGGTTTGCCCAGAACCCCCAGCGCTTCCTGCGCCGCGCGTTCCCCTGAATCCCTCGCCCCATGCGCCGTCGAGAAAAAGTTCGGCGAGGTCGCTTCTCCCGCAAAGAACAGGCGCCCATCCACCGGCGCGGCCAGCGCGGCGCGATCGCCGGCGTGGCCCGGCAGCGCGTGCGAATAGGAGCCTCTTGCGAAAGGGTCGTGCGCCCAGCGCGACTCGTAGAGCGGCTTCAGCTTTCGCCTGATATCGTTGCCGAGCAGGCCTGCGATCTCGTCGATGCTTTGCGCTGCAATAGCGCCTTCGCCGGCATCTTCCAGTTCGCGCGCAAAGCTGCCGCCGAAAAAGCCTTCGATGCAGGGCTGGCCGAACGGGCGGATATGATAGGTGCCCATGTCGGTGCGCATGGTGGCGCCGCGCAAATTTCCTTCCTTCGGGAAGGCTTCGGCATCCTCGAGCGCCAGCGTCACCTTGTCGTCGACGCCGAGCGGCAGGCCGGCTGCGGCATCGACCTTGGCGGGGAGAGATGGCGAGAACCGGATCGCCTCATTGGCGATGAGATTGGTCGGCACGGTGACGATCACCTTGTCCGCGACCAGCGTGCCCTGCGATGTCTCGATGCCGATGCGCTGGCCGGAATGATCGATCAGCGTGACGTTGCAGTTCAGCGCCACCGGGCAGGGCGCGCCATAGGCCGTGATCAGAGCGCCGTAACCGCGGCGGACGCGCCAGTTGAGGTCGCTGTCCTCGTAGGCGTCCCAGTCCAGCGTCGACATGTCCTTCAGCTCGCAGCCGTTGATGTAGGTGGAGATCGCGTCGATCATGGGATTCCAGCGATTGCCGGGCTCCAGGCTCAAGCTCGCGGGTACATCCTGGCGCTTCTGGGCGACCTTCCACAGTCGCTGATAGAAGGCGTCCATCGCGTGCATGAAATCGTCGCGCTCGGCTTTCGGAAACGCGTTGCCATAGGCGCGCTCGCGCCAGGGCGGGAGGTCCTTGTTGACCTCGAAACCGAGCTGCTTTGCAATCGCGACGAAGGAGTTGTTGTCCGCCGAATGCAGCCAGCCGCAGCCGACGTCGAAGGTGACGTCGGGCGAGGCCTGCACCGTCCAGGCCCGGCCGCCGAGCCGGTCCCGCGCCTCGAGCACGATCGCGGAGAGGCCGGAGCCTGCCAACGCATGCGCCGCGCCGAGGCCGGCGGCGCCCGCACCGATGATCGCGACGTCGACGGAGGAGGGCAGGGAGCTCATGGGCGGGCTCTAGCACGTTCGCCGAGCGCGCTGAAGCCGCCGCAAGCACAGCTCTCGTGTCCCGGACGCGGTGCGGCGCTTCCCGGCGATGCGAAGCATCGTCCGGTGCGCCGCTCCGCAGAGCCGGGACCCAAGGTGATGTGGAGGTGGTGAGAGTAACTGGGCCCCGGCTCAGCAGCGCATCACTGCGTGCTGCGCTGCGTCCGGGGCACGAGAGCGGAAGCTTAAGCCACCGCTTCCTTGGACTTCTCCGCGCGCTTGCGCTCGTTGGGGTCGAGGTGCCGCTTGCGGAGGCGGATCGACTTCGGCGTGATCTCGACCAACTCGTCGTCCTCGATATAGGCCAGCGCCTTTTCCAGGGTCATGCGGATCGGCGGGGTCAGGCGCACCGCTTCATCCTTCGACGTGGTTCGGATGTTGGTGAGCTGCTTGCCCTTGAGCACGTTGATCTCGAGGTCGTTGTCGCGGGTATGCTCGCCGACGATCATGCCCTTGTAGACCTTCCAGCCCGGCTCGATCATCATCGGGCCGCGATCTTCCAGCTTGAACATGGCGTAAGCCACGGCTTCGCCCTGGTCGTTGGAGATCAGCACGCCATTGCGGCGGCCCTGGATCTCGCCCTTGTACGGCGCGTAGCCGTGGAACAGACGGTTCATGATCGCGGTGCCGCGGGTGTCGGTGAGCAGTTCGCCCTGGTAGCCGATCAGGCCGCGGGTCGGCGCGTAGAACACCAGCCGCAGGCGGTTGCCGCCGGACGGCTTCATCTCGATCAGCTCGGACTTGCGCTCGCTCATCTTCTGCACGACGACGCCCGAATGCTCCTCGTCGACGTCGATGACGACTTCCTCGATCGGCTCCAGCGTGGCGCCGGTGGCCTCGTCCTTCTGCAGCACGACGCGCGGACGCGACACCGAGAGCTCAAAGCCCTCGCGGCGCATGGTCTCGATCAGGATCGCGAGCTGCAATTCGCCGCGGCCCGAGACTTCCATCGCGTCCTTGTCCGAGGCTTCGACGACCCGCAGCGCGACGTTGCCTTCGGACTCGCGCAGCAGGCGGTCGCGGATCATCCGGCTGGTCACCTTGTCGCCTTCGGTGCCGGCGAGCGGCGAGTTGTTGACGATGAAGGACATCGACACGGTCGGCGGGTCGATCGGCTGCGCCACGAGCGGGGTGTCGACCGAGGGATCGCAGAAGGTGTCGGCGACGGTGCCCTTGGTCAGACCGGCGATCGCGACGATGTCGCCTGCCTCGGCTTCGTCGAGAGGGGTGCGCTCGATGCCGCGGAAGGCGAGGATCTTGGTGATGCGGCCGGTCTCGATGGTCTTGCCGTCGGCGCCCAGCACCTTCACGGCCTGGTTCGGCTTGATCGAACCGGAAGAGATACGGCCGGTGATGATGCGGCCGAGATAGGGGTTGGCTTCCAGAATGGTGCCGATCATGCGGAACGGGCCTTCCTCGACGGTCGGCGGCGCGACATGGCGCACGATCAGGTCGAACAGCGGCTGCATGCCGGCCTCGTGCGACCCGTCCGGGCTCTCGGCCATCCAGCCCTGCTTGGCCGACCCGTAGAGGATCGGGAAGTCGAGCTGCTCCTCGCTGGCATCGAGCGCCGCGAACAGGTCGAACACCTCGTTGATGACTTCGGTCGCCCGCGCGTCGGGACGGTCAACCTTGTTGATCACGACGATCGGCTTCAAACCGACCTTGAGCGCCTTGGAGACCACGAATTTGGTCTGGGGCAACGGACCTTCGGCGGCGTCGACCAGCACCAGCGCGCCGTCCACCATGTTCAGAATGCGCTCGACCTCACCGCCGAAATCGGCGTGGCCGGGGGTGTCGACGATGTTGATGCGGGTGTCCTTCCACTGCACCGAGGCCGCCTTGGCCAGGATCGTGATGCCGCGCTCGCGCTCCAGATCGTTGGAGTCCATGGCGCGCTCGGTCACCTTCTGGTTCTCACGATAGGTGCCGGATTGCTGGAGGAGGCGGTCGACCAGGGTCGTCTTGCCGTGGTCGACGTGGGCGATGATGGCGATGTTGCGAAGGTTCATGAGTGAGCTTCTTTGCGGTCGGACAATGGGTTAAGCGCGATCTCGCCGGTCAGACCGGGACCTCTTCTCGAAACAACGCTTGAAGACTGGAAACGGGGCGCTTTCCGCCCAAAAGGGAAAGCCCGGCATATCGACCGGGCACCCTACGCGTTGCGGCGCAATATAGGCAAAAACGGCCAAAAAACAATGTGTTCTTTGGCCGTTGGTTGATTGAATTTTGTCCGGGGATTCCCGGGGGTTAGGCGAAAAGCTGGGCTCAGCCGCGCCGGCCCTTGATGGCGGCCCAGATCAGGGCGACCCCGCCCAGCCCCACGACGAGGCCCAGGAACACCAGGGGCGCGACGTCGGAATCGATCCGGCCTCTGTCGGATATGGAGATTCCGCCGAACAGGAGTGCACAGGCGCCGGGCAGCAGCAGGATGATCCCAAAGATCGCCATGAGCGCGGTCAGGCAGCCGCTGCGCTGGTTCGGCGGGGCAGGAGGCGGTCCCGGAGGGGCTGGCGGCGGCGCGTCGCTGATGCTCATGCCTGCAGGACTCCTTCGGTTGACTGTGCCGCCAGTTCGGCGCGGATGCCGTCGATCTTTCCGTTCCGGTAGAACAAATTGTAGGTGTCGAACGGGATGATCGCGCCGTTCTCGGTGACGAAATGGATACAGCTGCGCTTGACGTTGCCGACGCAGAAATTGAAGCGGTCGAGAAACTGCACGATCGTGACGCGGAATACGTTTTCGTAAGTGATGCCCTGCGGCACCTCGAAGCTTGGCAGGCAGCACAGCAATTCGCAGACGCGCTCGCTCGTGTTCAGCGGTCCCGAGGACAGCGAAAACAGATCGATGAATTTCTCCCTCAGCGCCGGATGCTTCTCCGGGCTTATCGTATTGGGCAACAATGCGACGAGTTGCTCCTGCGGGATCAGCGAGGTCAGCGGCAGCACTTTCTCGCCGTTGCGCAGGCCGTAACCGATCGAGATGCTTTCGGGGTTGCAGGGTAGCGGGATCAAGTCCTTGTCGCCGAACACGCCGGTTTCGACCACGCGCTTGCGGATCTCCGACAGCATGATGCGGTCGGTGTTCTTGTCGAAATTCTCGTTGCGGCCGGCATCCTGCACCGGCTGCAGCGTGACGCCGCGCACGCATTTCCAGCTCAGCGCGTGGCGAACGATGTCGCCGATCTCGGCATCGTTGACGCCACGCTTGATGGTCGCCACCAGCGTGGTCGATACGCCGCAATGCTCGAGATTCTCCAGCGCCTGCTGACGGATCTTGCGCAAATCAGCGCCGCGCAGATTGATCAACGCGTCGCGTTCGAGCGAGTCGAACTGGAGATAGACCTCGAGCCCGCGCTTGTTCTCGGCGAGCCGCGCCACGAAATCCTTTTCGCGGGCGATACGCAGGCCGTTGGTGTTGATCATGACATGGCGGATCGGGCGGGCGCGCACGGCATCGAGGATCGCGAAGAAATCCGGATGCAGCGTCGGCTCGCCGCCTGAGATCTGCACCAAATCGGGCTCGCCTTCGCTCGCGACCAGCGCGTCGAGCATTCGCTCGATCTTGGCCAGCGGCGTAAAGCTGGTCCGCGCCGGC
Source organism: Bradyrhizobium sp. MV1.5 (assembly GCF_055807615.1). Lineage (NCBI taxonomy): Bacteria > Pseudomonadati > Pseudomonadota > Alphaproteobacteria > Hyphomicrobiales > Nitrobacteraceae > Bradyrhizobium > Bradyrhizobium sp. MV1.5. Next base: position 48,271 of record NZ_JBVVPL010000037.1, read on the forward strand.
GAGGAATCGGCAAAGCACACCGGGCAGGTCAGATTGCAATGCTCGGTGATCTCGATCAGCGCCAGGCAGGAATGCTGCTCGTGGTCGGGGCACAGGCCGCAATCGTAGGGGCAGCCGAATTCGGTATGCCGTTGAAAGGCGAGCGGCCGGTCGCCCGGCTTGATGAAATCCTTGCACAGGCGCCAATAGGCTGCGTCCGTCGACACCAGCGTGGACTGGACGCCATGCTCCTTGCAGCGCTTCTCGTACCAGACCTCGTTGTCGAGGATCTGGATCTTGGCCGGCACCAGCTTCAGGCAGGTCTCGCAGAGAGATTGGGTCTGGCCCCAGAAGATATAGGGGCGCGACTTACGCAACGGCGCGTTCATGCATGGGTCTCGCTTTGGGCGCCCTCGCCAACATGACGACGGCGTAGAGCAGGATGGACAGCGACAGCAGGTGAAACAGCGTGAAGGGGCCGATCAGCGTGCCGTAGGGCTTGAGGAATTCCCACAGGAAGCGCTGTGCGCCATAGTAGACAAGGACGAGGTAGAACCCATTGGTGATCACAAACGCGCTCCGGTTCAAGACCGCCAGCACGTAGAGCAGCGCGAATACCCCCATCGCGGCGCTTTCGTAGAGCTGCACGGGATGGCGAAGGAGGCCGTCGCCGAAATCATGACCCCAGGGCCATGCCGTCGGCGTGCCGTAGGTGAAATCGTCGAGGCCCGCAAAATAGCAGCCGAGCCGGCCGATCGCGATGCCGAGCGCCAGCGGCAGCGCAAAACGGGCGCCGGTTCGGACCGTGATCCCTGCGGACCATTTGTAGAGCTCGATTGCCACGATGCCGCCGGCGAGCGCACCTTCCACGGAGCGCGCGATGCCGCTCTGGCCCGACAGCCACAGATTGGCGGAGCCGAACAGATAGGCCCCGAGGCCCGCACCGAACACCAAAGCGGCGAGGTAGGACCGTTCGAAGGATTGCGCCGGAAACCGCAAGCCCTGTCGCGACAGCCAGTACAGTGCCGCGGCCGCAGCCAGCCACGCCCCGACATCGAAGAGAGTGTGAAGGAAAGCCCCGCTCATGCGGGGGACATTAGCCTAGGTTCCCGCCCGGCGGGATAGTGCGGCCGTTCCTTATCCCCGAAGAGGGGCGAGGCAGGCGGCTAGCCGGCTTGCCGCTCTTCGGTCGGATAGACGCCGCGCAGCACCTCTTCGAAGTGCATCTTCACGGCCTCGTTGCACATGCAGGCGCGCAGGCGCAGGCCCTCGCGATTGCGGACCAGGATCGATCCGCGCCGCGTGTCGAGCACGCCCTCCGCCTTGAACGACTGGAGCACGCGGCTGGCATAGCTGCGGCCGACGCCGAGCAGCGTCGCGAGCTGCTCGTGGGTCAGCGGCACGCTGCTCTCGTCGCCGGTCCGCTCCATCGCCGCCAGCATCCATTTGGCGGTGCGCTGCTCGATCGAGTGAATGGCATTGCAGGCGGTGGACTGGAAGATCTGCGCCAGCATGCAGTCGGCGTAGCGAGCGAAGACATGGCGCAACGAGGGCGAGCGCTGCTTGGCGGCCTCCAGCTTGCTGACGTGAATTCGCGCAAACGGCCCGCCGAATTTCACGCAGATGCGGGTATAGGCCGGCAGATAACCCTCGCTGACGATGCCGCCCACCGCGCCTTCGCGGCCGACCAGGATGGTCTCGACATCACGGCCGTCTTCGTTGGGAACCAGGAAGGTTGCAAGCGATGGTCCGCAGGGAAAGTGGACGACCTGGACGTCATCGCCGGGGTTGTAGAGCAGTTCATTCGCCGCTGCGCTTTCGAGCATGACATGTGGCGCAAGCAGGGCGAAATCGGCCGCGCTCAAGCGCCGCAGCAGATTGTTGGTCGGCCGGCTGTCGATCTCGGTGGCGTTGCTGGTCCGCACGTCCATCTTAAACTCCCATCCGCCTCCACCTTAGCGAGTTCCGACGAGGTCCTGTGTGCACAAGTGGACAGACCTGACAACTGTGATGTGGTGGTTTCGTTCCGGGAACCTTCCGCGCCGGGTACAGGCGTCGTGGCCCGGTATCCCAGTCAGAGAAACCTCATGCTCCAAGCTACGATGATGGCACCCGCCGTTTCCGATGATTCAAACTGTCCCGCCGATGTTCTCATCGTCGAGGACGATCCGATCATCGCAATCGACTTCGAGGATCGCCTGCTCGGATTTGGCGTGAAGAGCGTGCGCACGGTCGGTTCAGTGGCACAGGCGCTGGCCGCAATCGCGGCGCATGCCCCCGAATTCGCCTTGCTCGATGTGGGATTGAGTCGCGAGAACAGCTTTGCGGTCGCCGAACGGCTCGCGGCGTTGAAAATTCCCTTTGTGTTCGTCACCGGTTACGGCGCTGACGCGCGCATCCCGCCGGAATTCGCCGGCCAACCGCGATTGCAGAAGCCGTGTTCGAGCGACGCGCTGGAGGCGGCGCTCCAGGTCCGCGCGGCGGACTAGCGATACGGCGTCAGGCCGGCTTCGGATCGAGCGTGGTCGACCACAGCGCGACGTCGGCGCGGTCGCGCAAGGTCACCGTCATCTGGCCGGAAGCGCCGTCGATCTTGACGTGACCGAAGAACTGCATGCCGGCGGACGGCGGCAGGTTCTGGTTGTCTTTCCCCGGCGCCTTGACGAAACGCACCTCCGGCCCAAACGTATTGTCGAGCGCGTTCGGACCGAATGTGCCCGCGTGAAGCGGCCCCGACACGAATTCCCAGAACGGCTCGAAATCCTGGAATTGCGCCTTGTTCGGATCGTAATAATGCGCGGCGGCGTAATGCACGTCCGCCGTCAGCCATACGGTGTTGCTGATCGGCGCCATCTTGATGAAACGCAGGATGTCGGCGATCTCGAACTCGCGGCCGCGCACCGGGCCGTCGCCCTGCGCAATGGCTTCCGATCCCCCCTTCGGCGTGTCTGACACGACGAGGCTGAGCGGCATGTCGGAGGCGATCACCTTCCAGGTCGCGCGCGAACTCAAGAGACCGCGCTTGAGCCAGGCGACCTGGTCGGGGCCGAGGAAATAGCTGGCCGGGCCGTAAGCGGTTTCGAGGTTGGGGCCGTTCGAGCCGCGATAGCTGCGCTCGTCGAGCACGAACACGTCCAGATGCGGGCCGTAGGAGATCTGGCGATAGACGCGACCGGGCTCGACGATGCTCTCGCGCATCGGATACATCTCGTGGAAGGCACGGCCTGCGCGGGCCGCAAGCAGTGCGATGTCGCGCTCCTTGTAGGTCGCCGGCAGCTCCTTCGACAGAGACCAGTTGTTGGTCACCTCATGATCGTCCCACTGCACGAAGATCGGCACTTCGGCATTGAAAGCGCGGAGATTGTCGTCGGTGAAATTGTATTTGTGCGCGGCGCGGTACTCGTCCAGCGTCTCGGCGACCTTGGCCTTCTCGGGAATCGTGACATTCTTCCAGGTCTTGCCGTCGGCGAGCTTCACCTCGGCCTGGATAGGGCCGTCGGCATAGATGGTGTCGCCGGAGTGCAGGAAGAAATCCGGACGGTGCTTGCGCATCGCCGAGAAGGTGAACATGCCGCCGTCATCGGGGTTGATGCCCCAGCCTTGTCCTGCGACATCGCCGCCCCAGACGAAGCTGACGTCGCGGCGGTCGGCGGGCGCGGTGCGGAAGCGGCCGGTCACCGGTTCGCCCTCCACCGCGGTGTGCGACAGATCGCGGAAGCGGACGCGGTAAAAGATGTCCTGTCCGCCCGGCAGGTTTTCGATCAGCATCTTCGCGGTGAAGTCGCTCTCGGGCAGCGCCGCGATCGGCGGCAGTGCGCGGGCATCCCTGAACGACTCCGTCGTCGCCACCTCGACCAGCATCTGCGCGGGCCGGTCGGTGCGCGCCCAGACCACGCCGCCGTCGACGGTGACGTCGCCCGACTGCACGCCATGGGTCACCGCCGGCCGGTCGGCCGCGCGGGATAGATGGGGCATTGCGACCGCGCCGAGCGCGCCGGCAGTGGTCGTCAGGAAATGGCGGCGGGAGAATTTGATGTTCATGGGACGGTCTCGATATCGCGTGAGGCGACCATCCAGGGCGGTCGCCACGGTGAAGCCCGACGCTATATTGAGACAATGTGACGCAGCGATAACGCGCGAGCGCTTACGCGTTGCTGGCGGCCCGGAATTGCGCGCCGGCGCGCTGCAGGTTCTGCGGCAGGCTGAACAGCACCGCCTTGCGGTCGGCAACCGCCGCATGGAACTGGTCGAGCGCGATGTTGAAGGCGGTGAGCGCACCTTCCTCGATCGCGCCGTGGTCGTAGCAGCGCAGCGTGTCGCGCAGAATCTCGTCGGCCTCGGTCTGCATCTGATCGAGATCTTCGGTCGTTTCGCTCTTTCGAGCGGCGGTGATCATGTCGAGCAGCCGCTCGCGCAGATGGCTGTTGTTGTCGCGCTCGTCCTTTTTCAGATAGCCCGCAAACCAGGCGCCGATCGAGCCCATGGCCGAGAGCGCCATCAGGGTCCACCAGATGTAATCGCTGTATCTGTCGAGGAAGGTCTTTTCTTCGCCGTCGACGAAAGCGGCGGCGCCGGGATGCACGGGAATCACCGCATCCTTGTCGGTGTCTGGCGTTTCGATCTTCGCCGCCAGCGGGAATTCCGTCACCAATTGCTGGCGTGCGGAGAACAGCTGGCGCGTGAACGCCGCGATGGTGGTTTCGGACACGGCTTTGCGCGCCACGATGTGGTGCGAGAAGCTGATGGTCTTGACCTCGTCGTCGGGACGATCGGGCGAGCCGCCGTAAGTGCCCGCGGGAATCTCGGCCGCTTCATAGACCGGATGATTTTGCGCTATCGCATCGGCGGAATCGATCGCGAGGAAAGTCGGCGTGCCGAACTCCTTGGCGGAAGTGGCGATCGCGTCCGAAGTGATCTTGCTGTTGACGGGACCGGCCGCGAGATAGGCATCGACCTTCTGCGACTTGATCGCCTCGGCAACTTCATTGGCCGGGAATTGCACGATCTCGACCTTGGCGGGATCGACGCCGTATTGCTGCAGGATCACCTTGAGCAAATTGACGTTGGCCTGGGTGCGGCCAACCACGCCGACCCGATGTCCGGCGAGCTGCGCGATCTTGGTGATCTTCGCGCCCTTCTTCTTGCCTTTGACGGGTACCGACCACAACACCACGACATTCTTGCGCAGGGTCGCAACGGCTTGTGCATTTTTCGGCACGTCGAGATCGCCGCGCACGATGGCAAGATCGGCTTTGCCTTCCGCCAGCAGATTGGCGCTGGCGGTGGCGCCATCGGTCTGGATCGGGCGCAACCGCACAGAACTCTTGTGCTGCGCGAAGGCCTGGGTCAGCGCCTGCACAACCTTGACGTCATCGCTGTTGGCGGGGCCGACCGCGATCTTCAGCGTCTCCGGCCGCATGGCAAAGTAGTAGCCGCCGGCGAGCGCGCCGACGATCGCGAGCACCAGCGCGAGAGTCACGAGCGCCGTCTTCCGCGCCGATGATCGCGGCGAGGGCGGGTTGGGCGCTTCGGCCAGGTCCAATCCCCCGGTCATCGATCTCCCGAACAGTCGCTTGAGGCTCAGTTTCATCTTGGCCGGCGATTTACGCCCGCAAGTGTAGCAAATTTCTTGTCCGGCAGGGTTACATCTCCGTCATGGTTAGCGGATGGGGTCTAATCCCGTATGAACCCGGGGCGTCAGTGCGATGTTAGGGTAAAGTTCCCCTGAAGGATGGAGGCAACGATGGCAGAACGGCTCTCGGCGGAGGCGCGCAGGCAGGCGCTGGGCGGATTACCTGATTGGAGCGAGGTTCAGGGACGCGACGCGATCGGGAAAACCTTTGTCTTCAAGGATTTCATCGAGGCGTTCGGCTTCATGACCCGCGCGGCACTGGTCGCCGAGAAGATGGACCACCACCCCGAATGGCGCAATGTCTACAAGACGGTGGAGGTGGTGCTGTCGACCCATGACGCCGGCGGCGTCACCGCGCTCGACATCGAGCTCGCCAAGGCGATGAACGCCATCGCCAAGCTGACACCAGGCTGACGTCTTGCAGGGGCCGGCCGCGTCCCCATCTTGTGATCAGCAGGGGATGCGGCGATCCGCCACCCAGGCTGGAACGGGGAGTTTTTCCGAAGATGGCTGCCGAACACAGCGTCGGTTTCGAGCCGGCCGACCGGCTCGCGGAAGATCGTGAGAGCGTGCGTCGCCGCTTCTGGCGGAAGCTGAAGCGTGTCGCCGCGCAACTGCCGTTCGCGGAGGATCTGCTCGCCGCCTACTACTGCGCCTTCGACCGGCAGACGCCGCGCCATGTCCAGGCCTCGCTGCTCGGGGCGATCGCCTATTTCATCCTGCCGTTTGATTTCGTTCCCGACGTGATGCCGATCCTCGGCTTCACCGATGACGCCGCCGTGCTCGCCACCGCGATCCGCATGGTTGCCAGCCACATCACGAACGAGCATCGCGAAGCCGCCCGCGCCGCGCTGAAGCGCGGGGTGGATGAGGGGGAGGCGCACTAGCAGCGCGCCGCTCCAACTCCAACGTCGTCCTGGCTTTCACCAGGACGACTCGGGGAGGGAGTCTTCGCCACCCCACCCTCACGGATGCAGGATTACCTTGCCCATGGCCTGACGTCCCGCGAGCACCTTCAGCGCATCCGCCGTCTGCGCCAGCGGGAAGACGCGGTCGACATGCGAGGAGATCTTTCCTTCCGCCGTCCACTTCACGAGCTTCTCGAGATTGGCGCGGTTCTTTTCCGGGTTGAGGCGCGTCCACGCGCCCCAGAACACGCCGCGGATGTCACAGCCTTTTAGCAGCGCAAGGTTCAGCGGCATCTTCGGAATATCGCCGGCGGCGAAGCCGATCACGAGGAAACGGCCTTCCCAGGCAATCGAGCGCAGCGCCTGCTCGGCATAGGTGCCGCCCACGGGATCGAAGATGATGTCGACGCCCTTGCCGCCGGTGAGCTTTCGCAAGCCTTCCTTCAAATCTTCCTTGCCGTAATTGAGCGTGAGTTCTGCGCCGTGCGCCTTCGCGAATTCGAGCTTCTCGTCCGACGAGGCGCAGGCGATCACCTTCAGGCCCATCAGCTTGCCGAGCTCGCACGCGGCAAGTCCGGTGCCGCCGGCGGCGCCGAGCACCGCGAGCGTCTCGCCCGGCTTTGGGCTGGCGCGATCTTCCAGCGCGTGCAGCGCGGTGCCGTAGATGATGATGATGCCGGCCGCGCGGTCATAATCGAGATTGTCGGGGATCTTCACGATCGATGCCGCCGGCAGCGCAATCTTTTCGCGCGCGCCGTTGTGGCCGCAGGAGGCGACGACGCGATCGCCGACCTTCAGATCGGTCACGCCGGGGCCGATGCTCTCGATCACCCCAGCCACTTCGGCGGCCGGCGAGAACGGGAATGGCGGCTTGATCTGGTACTTGCCCTGGATCATCAGGATGTCGAAGAAGTTCAGCGCCGCAGCCTTGATCGCGATCACGGCTTCGCCGGGACCGGCCACCGGATCCGGCACGTCGGCCAGAACGAGATCGTCGGGCTGGCAATATTGCGAGCAGAGGATGGCTTTCATGGCGGCACCTTCTTGAGAGCACTTGGCGTTTCGAGGCAGAATTATAGTTTGGCTGTTTCTGCCGGATTTAGCACGGTCCCACAATCCGGTTTCTTTGTCTGAAATTGCATTCGGTCCTATCCTCGTCATTGCGAGCGAAGCGAAGCAATCCAGAATCCGTGCCGCGGAAAAATAGCCTGGATTGCTTCGCTTCGCTCGCAATGACGGAAGAAGAAAGAGAGAGGATTCAAACGATGTTTGAAACAGGCCTGCTCAAGGACAAGCGCATCCTCGTCACCGGTGGCGGTTCGGGTCTCGGTGCTGCAATGGCGCACCGCTTCCTCGCGCTTGGTGCCGAGCTCGTGATCTGCGGCCGCAAGCTCGATCGCCTCGACGCGACGGCGAGCGAGATGCGCGAAGAGACCGGCGGCAAGGTCACGACGATCGCCTGCGATATCCGCGATGGCACCGCCGTCGAGAGCATGATGGACGCCATCTGGCGCGAGGCGCCGCTCGATATTCTCGTCAACAACGCGGCTGCGACTTTCATCGCGCAGAGTGAGCATCTCTCATTCCGCGCCGCGGATGCGATCCTTGCGCCGACGCTGCATGGTGCGATGTATTGCACGCTTGCCGCCGGCAAGCGCTGGATCGACGGCAAGCATGGCGGCGTCGTGCTCTCGATCCTCTCGACCTCGACCATCACCGGCCGCGCCTTCACCGTGCCGTCGGCGATGGCGAAGTCGGCCGTGCTGGCGATGACCAAGAGTCTCGCTGTGGAATGGGGCCCGAAGGGCATCCGCACCGTCGCGATCGCGCTGGGACCGTTCCCGACCGCCGGCGCCTCGGGTCAGCTCCGTCCCGAGGGTCGTGACGAAGGGTGGGCCGCGCGCAACCCGATGGGACGCGCCGGCGAGCATAGCGAGCTTGCCGACCTCGCCAGCTTCCTGGTCTCCGACTGTGCCGGCTACATCAACGGCGAGATGGTGGTGATCGATGGTGGCGCGCATTTGCGCAGCTCCGGCGCCGAGGATCTGTTGCGCTGGACCGATGCGCAATGGGCGGAGCAGCGCGCGGCGCGATCCAGGGCCTAGCCGCCGCGAGCTTCGCTAACTGCCTTCCCAAATTGGACTTTCCCGGGTATCCCTGCCGCGGGGACAACGCGCGGCCGGGCCATCTTCCAGTCACAATATTGAGGGAACCACTCCAGCATGTGGCGGGTGCTGATTTTAGCTTTGATGACGGGCGTGGCGGCCTGTGGGATCACCGATTCCGCGCGGGCGCAGACGGCGCAACCTGCGCCCAAAACTGCACCGAAATCGGCTGCGCCGGTCGCCAATACCACCGGAAAGACGGCTGCAAAGCCCGAGAGCAAGCCGGCGGCCCCGCACGCGGCGGTTGCGGGCGGTGCCGAGCCGACCCTGATCGGTCAGTTCGGCACCTGGGGCGCCTATTCGGCCGCGCCCAATGGCAAAAAGGTCTGCTTCGCGCTGGCCAAGCCGTCGTCGTCGAAGACCAACCCGCCGAATCGGCCGCGCGATCCTGCCTATGCCTTCGTCTCCACCCGCCCGGCGGAGAAGGTCAACAACGAAGTCTCGGTCATGATCGGCTACGCGCTGAAGCCGGGCTCTGAATCCTCGGTCGAGGTCGGCGGGGCCGCTTTCGCCATGTACTCGCAGGGCGACGGTCTCTGGATCAAGAACGCGGCCGAGGAAGAGCGGATGGTCGAGGCCATGCGCAAATCCGCCGATCTCGTGGTCAAGGGCATGTCGTCCAAGGGGACCGAGACGACCGACACCTTTTCGCTGAAGGGCCTTGCCCAGGCGCTCGACAAGATCGCGCAGGATTGCAGGCGTTAAGCCTGCGGTCGATAAGGTCGCAATCGGCCATTCCGGTTGCTATATAGGGGCGGTTCCAAGTTTTTCCGTCATTCCGGGATGGTCCGCAGGACTGGACCCGGAATTTCGATATTCCAGCTTCGATGCTTTGCATCGCGCCGGAACGACACCGTGATCAGGTCCATTCAATGCAACCGACGACTGAGCCGCACAACACAACGCTGGTGGAGAAGACCCCGCTCGAAACCTATGTGCCGCCGGCGAGGCCCTCGCTGATCGGCCTGTCGCGCACCGAGCTTGCCGATCGCCTCGGCGAGATCGGCGTCGCGCCGGCGCAGCGCAAGATGCGCGTGCAGCAGCTGTGGCACTGGATGTATTTCCGTGGCGCCCAGAATTTCGAAGAGATGACGTCGGTCTCGAAGGGCATTCGCGCCGAGCTCGCGCAACATTTCACCGTCGACCGGCCCGAAGTCGTGGCGGAGCAGATCTCCAACGACGGCACCCGCAAATGGTTGCTGCGGTTGCCGAGCGGCGACAATGTCGAGCGGGCGCATGAAGTCGAGTGCGTCTACATCCCCGAAACCGATCGCGGCACGCTGTGTGTGTCCTCCCAGGTCGGCTGCACGCTGAACTGCTCCTTCTGTCACACCGGCACGCAGCGCCTGGTGCGCAACCTCACCGCCGGCGAGATCGTGGGACAGGTGATGGTCGCGCGGGATCGTCTGAACGACTGGGCCGATCGCGAAGACGGTACGCGTCGCGTCACCAACATCGTGATGATGGGCATGGGCGAGCCGCTCTACAATTTCGACGCGGTGCGCGACGCGCTGCTCATCGTTGGCGACAACGAAGGCATCGGCATCTCCCGCCGCCGCATCACGCTGTCGACTTCGGGCGTGGTGCCGAACATCGTGCGCGCAGGCGAGGAAATCGGCGTCATGCTCGCGATCTCGCTGCATGCGGTGCGCGACGAGCTGCGTAACGAGCTGGTGCCGCTCAACCGCAAATATCCGATCAAGGAATTGCTGCAGGCCTGCCGCGATTATCCGGGCGCCTCGAACGCGCGGCGCATCACCTTCGAATATGTGATGCTCAAGGGCGTCAACGACTCGCTCGACGATGCCAAGCTGCTGGTGAAGATGCTCAAGGGCATTCATGCCAAGATCAATCTGATCCCGTTCAACCCCTGGCCCGGCACCGCCTATGAGTGCTCGGATTGGGACCAGATCGAAAAATTCTCCGAATACGTCTTCAACGCCGGCTATTCCTCGCCGGTGCGCACCCCGCGCGGCCGCGACATTCTGGCCGCCTGCGGCCAGCTCAAGTCGGAGACGGAAAAGCTTTCGGCGCGCGAGCGCCAGACGCTACGCGCCATGGCGATGACGGACTGAGCTGATGCGCGCACATGCTCTCGCAATGACGGCGAGGGTGGCGTCATGTCCCTGATCGGCCGCCTCGTCGTCATCTTCATCGGCTTTCTCGCCGCCTGCTTCGTCGGCGGCATGATCGTCGTGGTCGCGCTGCTGTTTCCGGAGTTCGCCGATCTCGGCGCCGGTCCCGTCGATCAGGGCACGATCGATATCGTGCTCGGGTTCGGCTTCATCTTCGTCTCCGGTTTTGCGCTGGTGCCGGCGGCGGTGATCGTCGCGATCACCGAGGCGCTCTACATCCGCAGCGCGCTCGCCTATGCCGTGGGCGGCGGCGTCGTGGGGCTCGCCTGCTATCTCGGCCTGGTCCCGTTTCATTCCGACACGCTGCAATTCGAAGGCATCGTGCGGCGGCATCTGGAGATCATGACCGGCGCCGGTATCGTCGCCGGTGTCGTCTACTGGCTGATCGCCGGCCGCAACGCCGGCGCCTGGCGCAATCCGCCGCCCCTGCGAAAACCACCCCCGCCACTGCCGTCGAATTCGCGGCCGGATGCCCGGTGACTTTCTGATTTGCCACGGGGTTTTCATCCCCTCCCCACTCGGCTAAACCGCGCGCCATGAACCGGACTGGACTCTTCATCGCCCTGGCGCTGTGGCTCGTGATTGGCGTTGTTTTCGGCCTCTATCCCGAGCTTGATCTCAAGCTCGCCGCGCTATTCTTCGACCCCGCGACGAAGTCGTTTCCGCTCAAGCTGAACGATTGGGCCGGCTTCGCGCGCGATGCCGCGATGTGGGTCGCCTGGGCCTTCGTGCTGCCCGCGCTGGTCGCGCTTGTGGTCAAGATGGTCAAGCCCGACCGCCCCCTGATGGTATCCGGGCGCGCGATCGTCTTCCTGCTGGTCACGATCATCATGTCGGCCGGCATCCTTACCAATCTCGCCTTCAAGTCCTATTGGGGCCGGCCGCGCCCGGTGGTGGTGACGCAGTTTGCCGGCGACCAGCAATTCGTGCCGTGGTGGGATCCACGCGGTGGCTGCGCGCGCAACTGCTCGTTCTTCTCGGGCGAGGGCGCGACCGCGTTCTGGACGCTGGCGCCCGCCGCACTGGCACCGCCGCCGTGGCGACCGCTCGCTTATGCCGGAGCCGTGATGTTCGGGCTCGTGACCAGCGGGCTACGGATGGCCTTTGGCGGCCACTTCTTCACCGATGTCTCGATCGCCGGCCTCGTCACCTTCGTCGTGATCTGGTTTGCCTACGCGCTGATTTACCGCTGGCCGCGGACCCGGTTTTCGGACGAGGCGGTCGATGCCGCCCTGACCCGGCTGAACATGCCCGCCTACCGGCTCCGCCAGCGCCTGTTCGGCCGCAAGGCGGGTGCCGAGCCGTCAGTTTGAGCCATTAAAGGGGTGCCGAGCCCCGCGAAATTTGATATTCGCGCGGTCAACCCGTGAAACGACATCCGCCCTTCGAGACCGATTGGAAGCCCCATGACCACGATCCTGAAAAGCCTGCCCAAGGGTGAGAAAGTCGGCATCGCTTTTTCGGGCGGCCTCGACACGTCAGCGGCGCTGCTCTGGATGAAGCAAAAGGGCGCGCGCTGCTACGCCTATACCGCCAATCTCGGCCAGCCGGATGAGGCCGACTACAACGAGATTCCGCGCAAGGCGATGGAGTTCGGCGCGGAGAAAGCGCTGCTGGTCGATTGCCGCACGCAGCTCGTCCACGAAGGCATCGCTGCGATCCAGTCCGGCGCCTTCCATATCTCCACCGGCGGCATCACTTATTTCAACACCACGCCATTGGGGCGCGCGGTCACCGGCACGATGCTGGTCGCAGCGATGAAGGAGGACGGCGTCAACATCTGGGGTGACGGCTCGACCTTCAAGGGCAACGACATCGAGCGCTTCTATCGCTACGGCCTGCTGACCAATCCGGGCCTGCGCATCTACAAGCCCTGGCTCGACCAGCAGTTCATCGACGAGCTCGGCGGCCGCGCCGAGATGTCGGCGTTCATGACGGCCCAGGGCTTTGCCTATAAGATGAGTGCCGAGAAGGCCTATTCGACCGACAGCAATCTGCTCGGCGCGACGCATGAAGCCAAGGATCTCGAAAGCCTCGACAGCGGCATCAAGATCGTCAACCCGATCATGGGCGTGCCGTTCTGGCGTGACGACTGCAACGTCAAGGCCGAGAAGGTCGTGGTGCGTTTCGAGGAAGGCCAGCCGGTCGCGCTGAACGGCCAGACCTTCAGCGATCCCGTCGCGCTGTTCCTCGAAGCCAACACGATCGGCGGACGCCACGGCCTTGGCATGAGCGATCAGATCGAGAACCGCATCATCGAGGCCAAGAGCCGCGGCATCTATGAAGCGCCCGGCATGGCGCTGCTGCACATCGCCTATGAGCGCCTCGTCACCGGCATCCACAACGAGGACACCATCGAGCAGTACCGCATCAGCGGCATGCGCTTGGGACGTCTGCTCTATCAGGGCCGCTGGTTCGATTCGCAGGCCCTGATGCTGCGCGAGACCGCGCAGCGCTGGGTCGCGCGCGCGGTCACCGGCGAGGTGGCGCTCGAGCTGCGCCGCGGCAACGACTACTCGATCCTCAACACCGAAAGCCCGAACCTGACCTATGCGCCGGAGCGGCTCAGCATGGAGAAGGTCGAGGACGCGGCGTTCACGCCGGCCGATCGCATCGGTCAGCTCACCATGCGCAACCTCGACATCAACGATACCCGCGCCAAGCTGAAGCTCTACAGCGACACGGGCCTGTTGTCCGGCAGTGAAGGCTCGCAGATTTTCCGGCTGGAGAGCGACAAGGGCTGAGGCGCCCGTAGCCCCGGGGGGGGGGGGGGGGGTGGGGGGGGCGCGCCCCCACCCCTAAGACACCCGGTGGGCGAGGCACGCAACGGGCGTGCCTAAAAA
>NZ_JBVVPL010000037.1:61942-63822 GCF_055807615.1 Bradyrhizobium sp. MV1.5
CGCTTCGCTCCATCCGGGCTACGAAACAAAAAAATGGCCGGGATTGCTCCCGGCCATTTTGCATTTGTGCTTCGCCTTTAGCGCGGCGGCGCGGTGCCGGGCGGGGGCGGCGGCAGCGAGGCCTGGCCGCCGTTGAGCAGAGGCGTGATGTTGCGGACGGTGACGCGTCGGTTGATCGCGCTCGGTCCTTGCGTCTGCTCCTTCAGGTACTGCTCGCCGTAGCCCTGCGACGTCAGGTTCTCAGACGGCACACCGAATTGCTGGGTCAGCAATTCGGCCGCGGACTGCGCGCGACGATCCGACAATGACAGATTGTCGACGTCGTTGCCGACCGCGTCAGTGTGTCCCTCGATCAGGAACACCGCGCGCGGGTTGGCCTGGATCGCCTGATTGAGACCGTCGGCGATCACTTGCAGCTTGGCCGCCTGATCCGCTGGGATCGTCCACGACCCCGTCTCGAAGCTGATCGAATTGACGTCGATGCTGGGCATCTGCATGCGAACGTTGGGGCTGTAGCGGATTTCGTCGAGCGTATAACGCCGATCGATCCGCTGCACCGGCGGTGCCCGCATGGTCTGGTAGATCACGTCCGGCGACGCCTCCTGGGCATCGACGATATAGCGGTCGTAAGGAATGTTCACGACCGGCGGCGGTGCGTCGACATAGAAGCCGCCGACCGACTGCGGATCGCGGTAGCTGTTGTCGATGATGATGAGCTCGCGGCCGCGAGGATCCCTGCGAATTCGCCGCAGCAGCCGACCGTCCGGACCGACAACAGTAATGATCTCGCTGCCGTCGGGACGGATCACCACGGTGCGGGTATCGGCGCCGACAGTCTCGGTCCGGATGTCGCGGGCGCCGTAGCGGAAGCGATAGAGATCGTTGCCGCGGACGTAGGCCTGCCCACCGGGATCGCGGATGATGATGCGGTCCGGCTCGGTGTAGACGGTACGACCGCCTTCGACGGATTCGCGCCGCTGATGGTGGAGGTCGGCGATGGTGGCTCCGATCACGGCGCCGGCAACGACACCTGCACCGATCGCGAGCGGCGTGAGGTCACGCTGCGGCGGACGCGGTGCTGGCGGCAGCGGTGCTGCGACCGTCGGCGCGGTTCGGAAGGCCGGCGCAACCGTCGGCGGCGCGTATTGCGCCCTGTTGGGCGGCGGGGTCGCAGCCGCCGAGCCCGGGACGGTGCTCGGTGCCGCGGCGCCGGCGGGGGGAGCCGGCGGCCGGGGCGGGGCGCCAGCCTGCGGCTGGGTCGGCGGAGCTGCGGCAGCGGGCGCGCCAGCAGGAGGCGCTCCTCCCTGCTGACCGGGGGTTGGCGTCGCGGCTGGAGCCGGGGTCGCGCCAGGAGCGGGCGTGGGTCCCGCACCGGGACGTCCGGGCGGGGGCGTCGGAGCGCCACCGGGGGTCGGCGTGGCCGTCGGCGCGGGTGTGGCGCCTGGAGTCGGTGTCGCTGATCCTGCCGGGGGCGCGCCAGGACGTCCGCCGGGGGGCGGTGCACCGGGGCGGCCAGTCGGCGGCGTGCTGCCCGGAGCCGGCGTTGCGGTCGGCGCAGGTGTTGCTGTCGGAGCAGGCGTGGCGGTCGGGCCAGCAGGCGTTGCCGGGCGCGCTGCGGGAGCAGCAGGTGCCGGGGGCGTTGCTGTCGGCGCAGGCGCAGGCCGTCCCGAAGGTCCGGCCGCAGGCGGCGGCGGAGGTGTCGGTGCGTGCTGCTGCGGAGCGGCGGTGGGCGGTGTGGGAGTCGGACGGGCCGCGGGCGGCGTCGCAGGCGGAGGCGTGGGTGCGTGCTGTTGCGGAGCCGCGGCGGGCGGCGGCGCCGGGGGCGTGGGAGCCGGGCGTGCCGCGGGCGGTGCAGGAGGCGGCGCATGCTGTTGCGGAGC
>NZ_JBVVPL010000038.1:0-61118 GCF_055807615.1 Bradyrhizobium sp. MV1.5
TCCCCAGATCCTCTTCAAACGTCTCTTAGAGAATCGCAGATTCGCGATTTACGCAAAGCTCTCGCAGGCGGGAGAGGTACACCCAACGCTCAGCTCGGCTAGCGGCCGGTCGAGCCGAATCCGCCGGCGCCGCGGTCGGTCGCGGACAGGGTCGCCACGGGAACCAGCGCGGCCTGCACCATTGGCGCGATCACCATCTGCGCGATGCGCTCGCCGCGCTTGACCACGAAGGCGGTCTGGCCGTGGTTGACCAGGATCACCTTGATCTCGCCGCGATAGTCCGCGTCGATCGTGCCCGGTGAGTTCAGCACGGTGACGCCGTGCTTGGCCGCAAGCCCCGAACGCGGCCGCACCTGCGCCTCGTACCCGGGCGGCAGTGCGATCGCGAGGCCCGTCGGCACCAGCGCGTAGTGGCCGGGCGCGAGCGTCAGCGGCTCGTTCTCGGGCACTGCCGCCATCAGGTCGAGACCGGCGGCATCATCGGTCTGGTAGGCCGGCAGCGGCAGCCCTTCCGCATGGGGCAGGCGTTGCAGTTCGACGATGACTTTGCTGCTCAAGATGCGGGCTCCCGGGATTTGCCGGTCACGCTCTTTGCGATATGCGCGACCAGTTCGATGGCGACCTGTTCCTTGGTCATCGCCGGCCAGGAATCAACTGCAATCTCGCCATCCTTCTCATCGTTCTTCTCACCGCCCTTGCGGCTGATGAGGTGCACGGTGTTGCGGTCCCCGCCCATCACGCCGGTTGCGGGGGAGACGTCGTTGGCGACAATCCAGTCGCAGCCCTTGCGGGCAAGCTTCGACTTGGCGTTGTCGATGAGGTGCTCGGTCTCGGCGGCAAAGCCGATCACCAGTGGCGGACGCTGGTCGGTCAGTTTCGAGATCGTCGCGAGGATATCGGGGTTCTCGACCAGCTGGAGCGGCGGCATGCCGGCCGAACTTTTCTTCAGCTTCTGCTCGCCTTCATTGGCGACCCGCCAGTCGGCGACGGCGGCGGCGAAGATCGCGATGTCAGCGGGAAGCGCGGCCTGCACCTGTTCCAGCATCTGCCTTGCCGATTCCACATGCTTAACCGTCACGCCCTGGGGATCGCCAAGCTCGACCGGGCCGCTGACCAGGATCACCTCGGCGCCTGCGGCCTGTGCGGCGGCAGCGATCGCAAAGCCCTGCTTGCCGGAGGACCGGTTGGCGATGTAGCGCACCGGGTCGATCGGCTCGTGGGTTGGACCCGCAGTGATCAGCACGCGCTTGCCGGCGAGGGGGCGCGGCATCGGCGGCCGCAGCAGGCGCTCGGCGGCGGTCGCAATCTCGATCGCCTCGGACATGCGGCCGACGCCGGCTTCACCTGCTTCCGCCATCTCCCCGGAATTCGGCCCGATCAGCATGATGCCGTCGCGCTGAAGCTGCGCGACATTGCGCCGCGTCGCCGCATTGTTCCACATCAGCGGATTCATCGCCGGCGCAAGCAGGACCTTGCGGTTGGTCGCGAGCAGGATAGCACTGGCGAGATCGTCGGCATGGCCGTTCGCCATCTTGGCCATCAAATCCGCGGTCGCAGGCGCCACCACGATCAGGTCGCACTCGCGCGCGAGCCGGATATGACCGGCGTCGAACTCGCTCTGGGGATCGAACAGGTCAGTGTAGACGCGCTCATGCGAGAGCGCGCTCACGGCCAGCGGCGTGACGAATTGCTGCGCCGCCTTGGTCAGCACACAGCGCACCTCGATCCGTCGCTCCTTGAGCCGTCGGATCAGGTCGAGCGATTTGTAGGCCGCGATCCCGCCGCCGATGATCAGGGTGACGCTGGCTTCTGAAACGGTACCGGTGCGTTGGGGTATCGCGGCGGTGGTGGTCGCGGGCGGCGCCGTGAACGGCGTCAGCGGCTCCTCACGGCCTTCGATCAACTCCCCGAGGATGACCCGGACCTCTTCCTCGACCGACCTGCGGTTCTTGGCCGAACGCAGCCTGAGGTAAGTTTTGATGCCTTCATCGAGCTTGCGAATGGTCAGGCTCGCCATGATGCCCCTCCAGCACAAATGATAGCGATGCTATCATTCGTATGATTGCACTGCAATCACAGATTCCGGACGGCGATCAGGATGCCGATGAAGGTCGCGGCAATGATCCAGAGCGCCACGGTGCGCCAACGGTTCTTGCGGCCCTCGCTGCGGCCCATCGCCGCGATGCTCTCGGGCGACAGCCGGATACCCTCCCGGGTCATGGTCTCCAGCTGTTCGAGCACCGCAACCGAGCGCTCGGCGATATCAGGCAGACGCATCAGGATGCGCGCGAGATCACCGGTGCCGGAGATCGCGCCCTGGACCCGGCCAATCGGACCGAGATTGCGCTCGATCCATTCCCGCACCACGGGGTCGGCGACCTTCCAGATGTCGAGCTTGGGATCGAAGCCGCGTGCCACGCCCTCGACCACCACCATGGTCTTCTGGAGCAGGATCAGCTCGGGCCGTGTGGTCATGTCGAACAGGCCGGTGACCTCGAGCAGCAGCGTCAGCAGCCGCGCCATCGAGATCTCTTCCGCCGTGCGGTTGTGAATGGGCTCGCCGATGGCGCGGATCGCTTGCGCGAAGTTCTCGACCGAGTGATGCGCGGGCACATAGCCGGCCTCGAAATGCACTTCCGCGACACGACGATAGTCGCGGGTGATGAAGCCGAGCAGGATTTCGGCGAGAAAGCGCCGCTCCTTCATGCCGAGCCGGCCCATGATGCCGAAATCAACCGCGACAAGACGGCCCGCGTCATCCAGGAACAGATTGCCCGGGTGCATGTCGGCATGGAAGAAGCCATCGCGCAGCGCGTGGCGCAGGAAGCTCTGAATCACCTTGCGGCCGAGATCGGGCAGGTCGACCTGCGACTCTGCCAGGCGCTTGTGATCGTTCAGCGCGATGCCGTCGATCCACTCCATCGTCAGCACGTTGTGCGTGGTGCGGTCCCAGTCGACATCAGGCACGCGGAAATCAGGATCGTTGCGCGTGTTCTCCGCCATCTCCGACAGCGCCGCAGCCTCGAGGCGCAGGTCCATCTCCATCGCAACCGAGCGCGACATGGTGTTGATGACCTCGATGAGGCGCAGGCGCCGCGCCTCGGACGAATAGGATTCGGCCTTGTATGCGACGAAGAAGAAGTCGGAGAGGTCGCGGCGGAAGCGTGCGGCCACGTTGGGCCGCAGCACTTTCACGGCGACCGCCTTGCGGAGGCCGTCGCGCAGGACTTCGCCGCGATGCACCTGTGCGATCGAGGCGGCTGCCACCGGCGCACTGAGGCTCGCGAACACATCAGTCAGCGGCCGTTCCAGCGACGTCGCGATCACGGCTTCCGCTTCGGCTTGCGAGAACGGCGGCAGGCGGTCCTGCAGGCTTTCGAGGTCGCGCGCCATGGCAACGCCGACCACATCGGGGCGCGTCGCCAGAAATTGTCCAAGCTTGAGATAGGCCGGGCCCATCCGGGTCAGCGCGCGCGACAGCCGCGGGCCATGCTTCGGACCGCGCCGTTCGATCAGGCGCGCGAGTTTTAGCGCGAGCTGTCCGTGCGGCGGCACCAGGCTCGGATCGACGGCGCCGAATACGCCCTCGCGCGCGAATACGAACGCGGCGCGCATCAGGCGCGCACTATGGGTTATCGCCGAAATCACAAACGCCAGCCTGAATGCAGTGCGACGATGCCGCCGGACAATATCTGCCAGTTCACGCGGGCGAAGCCGGCGTCGCGGATCATGTCGGCGAAGGCGTTGGGTCTCGGGAACTTGCGGATCGACTCGACCAGATATTGGTAGGACTCGGCGTCACCCGTGATCATGCGGCCGAGCGGCGGGATCACCTTGAACGAGAACAGGTCATAAAGGCGGTCGAGGCCGGGCATCTCGACGGTGGAGAATTCCAGACAGAGGAAGCGGCTTCCTGGCTTGAGCACGCGATAGGCCTCGGCCAGCGCGAGATCGATCCGTGGCACGTTGCGAATGCCGAAAGCGATCGTATATGCGTCGAAGCTGCGGTCGGCGAAGCCGAGCGCTTCCGCATTGCCTTCGACGAAATCGACCTGGGTCTCGAGGTGGCGCTTGGCGGCGCGCTCGCGGCCCACCGCCAGCATCTCGGTGTTGATGTCGCAGACGGTGGCATGGAAGCCCGCGCCTGCGGCCTTGGCGGCGCGGAACGAGATGTCGCCGGTGCCGCCGGCGACGTCGAGCAGCGCGAACGGCCGGTCGCCTCGCGGCGGGTTGAGCGCGCTGATCATGATGTCCTTCCAGACCCGGTGCAGGCCACCGGACATCAAATCGTTCATCAAATCATAGCGCGACGCCACGCTGTGAAACACATCGTTCACCAGCGTCTGCTTGTCGCCCAGGGGAACGTCCCTGAAGCCAAAATGCGTGGTTTCGCCCGGCCGATCCATTACTCTACTCCACGAGGCGGACCATAGCGCGCCCGCCGCAATGGCGCTATCACACCGCCCTCATAAGGTGAATGCCTGACCATGCCCGAATTACCCGAAGTCGAGACCGTCCGCCGCGGCCTTCAGCCTGTCATGGAGGGTGCAAAAATCCTGGTCGCGGAGGCCCGCAGGCCCGATTTGCGCTTTCCCTTCCAGCCGGATTTCGTGGCCCGACTGAAGGGACAGGTCGTCACGGGGCTCGGCCGCCGTGCAAAATATCTCATGGCCGATCTCGCCTCCGGCGACGTGCTGTTGATGCATCTGGGCATGTCGGGCTCGTTTCGCGTCATCAAGCCGGACAACGAGGTGGCGCCCGGCGAGTTTCACTATCCGCGAGCCAAGGACTCCGCGCACGACCACGTGCTGTTTCGGATGTCCTCCGGCGCCGACATCGTCTTCAACGATCCGCGCCGCTTCGGTTACATGAAAGTGATCGCGCGCAGTGCGCTCGACGAGGAGCCGCTGCTGCGCGGGCTCGGCCCCGAGCCGCTCGGCAACGAATTTGACGCTGCGATGCTGGCGCGGTCCTGCGCCGGCAAGACCACGAGCCTGAAAGCCGCGTTGCTGGATCAGCGCGTGGTCGCCGGGCTCGGCAACATCTATGTCTGCGAAGCCCTGCATCGCTCGCATCTGTCGCCGCGCCGGATCGCCGCGACGCTCTCGACCAAGAAGGGCGAGACGACCGACCATGCAAAGCGATTGGTCGGCGCGATCCACACCGTGCTGAACGACGCCATCAAGGCCGGCGGCTCCAGCTTGCGCGATCATCGCCAGACCTCGGGCGAGCTCGGCTATTTTCAGCACTCGTTCAAGGTCTATGACCGCGAGGGCGAGAAATGCACCACGCCGCGCTGCGGCGGCATCGTGAAGCGGTTCACGCAGAACGGCCGGTCGACGTTCTGGTGTCCGAAATGTCAGAAGTGAGTCAGCATCGCGATGATGGAGTGCCGTAGCCCGGATGGAGCGCAGCGCAATCCGGGTTCTCGTGCAGCGCATGGAGGCGTCCCGGATTGCGCTGCGCTCCATCCAGGCTACGAAAGCAATGACGGCGGAGATAGGGCTGCCAAAAAAACGCGAAGCGAAGCAATCCGGCCGGGCTGGTGGCCGGATTGCTTCGTCGCTAAGGCCCTTCCGGATGGCGAAGGGCCGGCTGGCGTCTGGGCGATTGCCCCGCTCAGGACGCCAGTGTCGTGGTCTCGTCGACCGCCAGATCGGCGGTGACGTGCAACATTCCGTCCGCGGCCGCGATAACCTGGTCGATCAAGACATTGGTGGCGGCGAGCTCGAGCCGGGTCTCGATCCAATGCCAGAGGCCGCGGATCTCCTCGGTCGACTTGCCGTTCGGCGCGAACTCGCTGACCGCAAGGCCGCTTGCGAGCGAGTCCTGATGGTCGTTGCGCATCACGATCAGGGGACGCGCGAGCACCTCGGCGAGATCGAGCGCTGCTTCCTCGGCGAGGGTGTTGGTGGCATTGTCGATGCGCTGGCCGCGGATCGGAGTCTGGTTCAGCACGAAGCTGTAAGGCCGCTTCCAGGCGCGTGCGACGCTCAGCGTCGAAACGGTCGCCTCGATGTCGGCGACGCTCGGGCGGGCCGGGATCAGGCAGAGGTCGCAATGGCGGATCGCGGCGGTGGTCGCGGCGCTGAGGCCGGCGGCGGTATCGACGATCGCGAGCTGGAGGCCGCTTTCGGCCAGCATTTTGAGGCGCGGCTCGATGTCGGCGGCGTGATAGATCGGCTCGACAACGAGATCGTCGGTGGTGCGGCGGCGCTGCCAGTTGGACAGTGTGCCCTGCGGGTCGGTTTCGATCAGGCGAACGGTGAAGCCGGCCTGCTTGGCTGCCAGCGCGAGGCCGATGGCGAGCGTGCTCTTGCCGCTGCCACCCTTTTGGGTGGCCAGTGCGATCGTGTGCATTGAAGATCAATCCTTTGGAGTGCTCGGGTCAGGGAAACGCCACGTGAACGTGCATCGATCTCGATGCTGAGCTCTTCTCGCTCAGGACGTGCCGGCCCGATCCAAAGGGGATCGCGGAGGTCCGAATCAGCAATAACGATGATGGCGGAATCGGAAATGCCAGCGAATCCGTACCATTACTGGACCCGTACTCGTACGTGTGCTGTGCTCGCTGCCGTGAATAAAAGGACAAGCGGCATGGGCGGAAACTGGCGCGACCGGACGGCGACGAATTTTGAATGCCAGAAGATGCCCGCGGTATCGAGCCGCGGCATGGTGGTCAGCAACCATCCACTGGCCTCCAGCGCCGGCGCGGAGATGCTGGCCGCCGGCGGCAATGCCATCGACGCCGCGATAGCGACCCTGTTCACGCTGACCGTGGTCGAGCCGATGATGGTCGGCATCATCGGCGGCGGCATGGCGCACATCCGGCTCGCCGACGGCAGCCACCGCTTCATCGACGGGCAGAGCACTGTGCCCGCGGCGATGCTTGACACCAGCTACACTCCCATGCCGGGTTCCGCGCATGACGTGTTCGACACCGTCGGCCAGGAAAATCTCAACGGCCCAAAGGCTGTCGCCACACCGGGTTCGCTGAAAGCCTGGTGCGAGACGCTGCGCCGCTTCGGCACCATGAGCCTCGCCGACGTCATGCAGCCCGCGATCAAGCACGCCGCGCGCGGCTATGCGGCGACACCCTATCTGCACGAATGCATCACCGAGAGCGCCGCCGAGATGCGCAAGGACAAGCCGATCACGGCGATTTACTTGCCTGATGGACAGCCGTTGAAGGCCGGTGAGCGCGTGGTGCAATCAGAATATGCCGAAACGCTCCGCTACATCGCCGATCACGGCGAGACCGCGCTTTACGAGGGGCCGCTTGGCGGCATACTGGTCGACTACATGGAAAAGGCTGGCGGCTTTATCCGGCGCAACGATCTCACCAGCTACAAGACCGTCGAACGGCAGCCGATCCGCGCCGATTATCGCGGCTGGACCATCTTTGGCCCGCCGCCGCCCGCGGCCTCCGGCGTGCATATCGCGCAGATGCTGAACATCCTGGAGGGTTACGACATCGGCAGCCTTGGCTTCGGCACGCCGGAAACGATCCACTATCTCGCCGAGGTCCTGAAGATCGCATTCGCCGATCGCGCCGCGGCCAGCGGCGATCCTGATTATGTCTGCGTCCCCGTGGAGCGGCTGACCTCGAAGGCCTATGCCGAGGAGCGCCGTGCTGCGATCGATCCGGCGCGGGCGCAGGCCTGGGGCGCCGGCGTGTCGCAGCTTGAAGGCACTCACACCACGCACATGACGGCGGCTGACGCGTTCGGCAACGTGGTTGCGACCACGCAGACCATCAACAATCTGTTCGGCGCCAAGATCATGATCCCGGGCCTCGGCGCCATCGCCAACAACTACATGAACCTGTTCGATCCGCGGCCAGGCCGCGCCCTGTCGCTGGCGCCGGGCAAGCGGGTGACGACCTCGATGTCGCCGATGATGGCACTCCGTGATGGAAAGCTGCGCTATGCGCTGGGCTTGCCCGGCGGAAAACGAATCTTCCCGAGCGCGATGCAGGCGCTGCTCAATCTGATCGACCACGGTATGAGCTTGCAGCAAGCAGTCGAGGCGCCGCGGGTCTGGACCGAGGGTAATGCACTCGAGGTCGAGCAGAAGGTGCCGGAGAGCGTGCGCGCGAAGCTCGAGAGCCTCGGCCACAAGGTTCAGCCTGTCGCGACAGTCGCCGGCGGCATGAACGGTATCGCCTTCCATGACGACGGCACCATGAGTGGCGCCGCTTGCTGGCGTGCGGACGGCACGCCGGTCGGGATATCGGGTGGCCTCGCGAATGCCGGGATCAGGTTCAGGCTGAGCTAGGTCTCGTGCCCCAGACGCAGCGCAGCGTTTCTTCAGTGGTGCGCCACTGAGCCGGGGCCCAGAACTTCTTGCATCGAATGTGAGACATGGGTCGCAATTCAGCGAAGCGGCATTTCATGCCGCATCGCGCCCGGGACACGAGCGTTACTTGCGCACGCAGATCACCCGGACGACAGCGGCTTTTGCATCCGTGGACGTGCCGTTCGCGGTGACGGCGTTCGCCTTCAGGAAATCGCGCACCGTCTCCGCGGAGACCATCACCGCCTGCGACGCCGGCACCGACGTCGCGGGGCCCGCGACCATCGTCGGCTTCAACAGCGCAACGCCGGCGAATTTGCCGTCGCCGTCGATGGCGGCGCTGCCGGAGAAGCCGACAGCCGGCGGCGGTGAGAGCGGGGAATCGCCGCCACCGACAGATGCCAGCGCAGCCTTGAGGCTCGACGCGACGGCCGCGCCGCCCTGGCTCTGCGGATCAGCGATACCGATGACATCGACACTCGTCTTTGCCGCGCCGCCGCCGAGGCTGAGCGGCTTCAGGCCGCGCGCGCCGTAGATATGCAGCAGCGCGAGATCGTGTTCCCGGTCCTCGGCGAGACGGTCGGCGCTGCCATGGCCGGCGATCGTGATCGCGAGACAGGAATCGGTGACGAGGCGGTCCGTGACGATCGCACCATCGTCGCTGACGACGAGGCCGGTGCCATATTCGACATTCTTGCGTGGCGGCGGCCCGGCCTGTGGCCCCGACGGAAACGCGCTGAACGCGCTCGACATCGCGATCACGACCGGCTCGACCGTGTTCTCGGTTGCCTGATCGTAGAGGATCGTCATGATGCGAACTTCATCACCCCGAGAAGTGCCGCGCATGTAAAATTTCTTCAGGCCCTGCAAACCGGACAGCACGAAGAAGTCGGGCTTCACCACGGTGTAGTCGACCTTGCGACCCGGCTCCTTCTTCTCCGCTTCGGCAAGCTTGGCTGTGGTCGGGTTCGCCTCCTTGCGGCGGCTGAGCAGCACCTGGACCGTGCCAGTGGGCGAGGTCCATTTCGAGCCGGTGGCGTCGGTCGCCTGCTGCGGCACCAGTTTTGAGGGAATGCCAAGCCGCGCGCCGCTGGTCATCTCCGTCACGATCTTCCAGCCGACGTTGTCCTGCTTCCGGCGCGCGGTCTCAGCGAGCACGGCGCGTTCCTGCGGATTGAGCACGCCAGTCGGCTTGCTACCCCTGAGCTTCTGGTATTCCTTGATGGCATCGACCATGCGCGCGCTGACGTCGCCGGTGATAGCGCCGTTGTACTGGCCGACCCAGGCGAGGTCGGACTGCAGCGACAGCCGCTCCGCCTGCGCCATGGCATCGGCCGTCGCAGCCGGCGTCTGCAACGCAGGAGGCCGGATCGGAACGGTCTGGACCGGCTTCGGCTTGGTGCCGGGGATCTGCGCTGTCGTCATCTGGGCGTTCGCGCCTGTCGCAGCCGCAAACATCAGTGTTGCCGCAAGCATTGATCTCATGACAAATCCAGCCAGCCCATTGAACGCAATGCCATTGAAGCACATCTCGTTGGTCGCGAACAATGTTGCGGTGGTTCAGGCTGCGAGAGTGCCCGCGAACTCAAATCCTCATCCTGAGGAGCGGCCTCAAGGCCGCGCCTCGAAGGATGGCGCGGGCGATATCGGGGCCTGCATGGTTCGAGACGCGCGTTCCGCGCTCCTCACCATGAGGGTTGAGAGAACGAAGGACGACCATGCTGAGCCCGGACGAACTCGAACGTTATGCCCGCCATATCGTGCTGCGCGATGTCGGTGGCCCCGGCCAGGCTGCGCTGAAGCGAGCCTCCGTGCTGGTGATCGGGGCCGGCGGGCTCGGTGCGCCCGCGTTGATGTATCTGGCGGCCGCCGGCATCGGCACGCTCGGCGTGATCGATGACGATGTGGTGTCGCTGTCGAACCTCCAGCGCCAGGTGATTCACACCACGCCCGACATCGGCCGGCACAAGGTCGAGAGCGCGGCCGAACGGATCACGGCGCTCAATCCGCATGTCCGCTTCGTCGGCCACGCCACCTGGCTCAATGCCGACAATGCGCTGTCGCTGATCGGCGACTATGACCTCGTGCTCGACGGCTCCGACAATTTCTCGACCCGCTATCTGGCCTCGGACGCCTGCTTCTTCGCCAAGAGGCCGCTGATCACGGCGGCGCTCGGCACCTTCGATGGCTCGCTCACCACCATCCGCGCGCACGAGAAGAACGAGCAGGGCGAATTCAATCCGACCTATCGCTGCCTGTTCCCGGAGGCGCCGCCGCCCGGGACCGTGCCGGCGTGCGCGGAAGCCGGCGTCATGGGCGCGCTGGCGGGCGTGATGGGCTCGATGATGGCGCTGGAGGCGATCCGCGAGATCGTCGGCTTTGGCGACGGCCTGGTCGGCCGCCTCCTGATGATCGATGCGCGCGCGATGCGCTTCGAGACGCTGCGTTACGCGCGCGATCCGGCCAATCCGCTCAATGGCGATGGGCCTGTGATCACTGACCTCAGCGCCCATCGCACTTGATTGTAGACACTACGCGGCGGCGGGCTTCTCGCTGTCCAGATGCGCCATCTGCTCGGCCGTATAGCGCGTGCCTGAGGCGACATTGGGCGGAAACGCCTTGGCCAACGCCGCAAGCTGAGTCGGGGTCAAATTGACCTTGGTCGCACCGAGCGCCTCAGTGAGGCGGTTGCGGGTGCGGGCGCCGACCAGCGGCACGATCTCCTTACCCTGCTGCGCCACCCAAGCGATCGCGACTTGTGCCGGCGTTGCGCCGATCTCCGCAGCGATGGCGCGCAGCTGCTCCACCAGCGCGAGATTGGAATCGAGATTCGATCCCTGGAAACGCGGTGTCATCAGCCGGTAGTCCTTGCCGGTCTTGCCGGAGTCCTTCGACCAATGGCCGCTGATGAGGCCGCGCGCCAGCACGCCGTAAGCCGTGATGCTGAGGCCGAGCTCGCGGCAGGTCTTCAGGATGTCGCGTTCGATGCCGCGCTCGATCAGCGAATATTCGATCTGGAGATCGGCGATCGGATGCACGGCGTGCGCGCGGCGGATGGTGTCGGAGCCGACCTCGGACAGGCCGATATGTTTGACGTAGCCGGCCTTCACGAGATCGGCGAGACCGCCCACCGTCTCCTCGATCGGGACGCTGGGATCAAGGCGCGCCGGGCGGTAGATGTCGATGTAATCGGTGCCGAGCCGTTGCAGCGAATAGGCGAGAAAATTCTTCATTGCGGCCGGACGACAGTCCATGCCGGTGAATTCGCCGGCGGGACCGCGCAGCGCGCCGAACTTCACGCTGATCTGCACTTTTTCGCGCGGCACGTCCTTGAGCGCCTCGCGCACCAGCATTTCATTGTGGCCCATGGCGTAGAAATCGCCGGTGTCGAGCAGCGTGATTCCTGCATCGAGCGCGGCGTGGATCGTGGCGATGCTCTCGCCGCGATCGGAAGGACCATAGGCATCCGACATCGCCATGCAGCCGAGGCCAAGGCTTGAGACGGTGGGGCCGGTTGAACCGAGTTTGCGCTGTTCCATGATGGCTCTCCCAATGGCGGCAGGCTGATTGCGCCGCGTGACGAGGCCAGATATGCGCCCGATCGATTACGCCGATAAGCTGGACAATCCAGAATAGCTTGTCCATTGTGGTGAACAATGGCCGAGCCTGACCTGCGTGATCTCGATGTCTTCGTGGCGGTGGCCCGCACCCGCAATTTCCGGCGCGCGGCGATCGATATTCGCGTGTCGGTGTCGAGCCTTAGCCAGCGATTGCGGGACCTGGAAGAGCGCCTCGGCGTCCGCCTGATGAACCGGACCACCCGCAGCGTCGCCCTGACCGAGGCGGGCGAGCTGCTGTTGTCGCGCGTGGCGCCGGCGCTGCGCGATGTCGGCGACGCCCTCGATCAGGTCCGTGGCCTGCGCGAAATGGCCTCGGGCCGGCTGCGCATCAACGCGCCGCCGCCCGCCGTCGATCTCGTGCTGGCGCCGATGATCGGGCCGTTCCTCAAGGCCTATCCGCAGGTCGACCTCGACATCGTCTCCGAGAGCGGGTTCGTCGACATCGTCAGCGCGGGCTTCGATGCCGGCGTGCGCTATGGCGAGCATCTCGCGCAGGACATGGTGGCGATCTCGCTCAGCGGCCCGCAGAGCTATGTCGTGGTCGCTTCGCCCGATTACCTCGCGCGCCGCGGCAAGCCTGAGCATCCGAAGGATCTGCTCGATCATGATTGCATCCGCGCCCGCTACTCCAGCGGTGTCATGCATGATCTGGAGTTCGAGAAGGCCGGTCAGCTGGTGAAGGTCGATCCGCCGGCAAAGCTGATCTCGACCAACATGGGTCTTTCCATGCGCGCTGCGCTCGACGGTGTCGGTATCTGGGCGACGCTTGATGGCTATGTCGGCGAAGCCCTGAAGTCGGGCACGCTGGTCAGCCTGCTCCAGGACTGGTGCGAGCCGTTTCCGGGCCCGTTCCTGTATTATCCAAGCCGGCGACAAACGCCGCCGGCGCTGCGAGCTTTCATTGATTTCGTTGCCGACTGGCGCAAGCGCGAAACACGCGGCAAATAGACGTCACAGCATGCTCGGCAGCACGCGATCCGGCGGCTTGTGCGCGTCGAGGAAGGTGCGGATGTTGATGATCACCTTCTCGCCCATCTCGACGCGGCCCTCGATCGTGGCCGAGCCCATATGCGGAAGCAGCGTCACCTTGCCGGCCTTGGCGAGCCGCACCAGCTTCGGGTTCACCGCGGGCTCGTGCTCGTAGACGTCGAGGCCGGCGCCGCCGATCTCGCCGCCTTCGATCAGCTTGATCAGCGTGTCCTCGTCGGTGACCCCGCCGCGCGCGGTGTTGACGATGTAGGCGTCCTTGCGGATCAGCTTCAGCCGGCGCGCCGACAGCAGATGGTAGGTCGCCGGCGTGTGCGGACAGTTCACCGAGATGATGTCCATCCGCGCCAGCATCTGGTCGAGGCTTTCCCAATAGGTCGCGCCCAGCTCTTCGGCGATCTTCGGCGCCACCGGCCGGCGGTTGTGGTAGTGGATCTGCAAGCCGAAGGCGCGGGCGCGACGCGCGACCGCCTGGCCGATACGGCCCATGCCGATGATGCCTAGGCGCTTTCCGCCGATGCGATGGCCGAGCATCCATGTCGGCGACCAGCCCGGCCAGGGTTTTCCTTCCGTCAGGATCGAGGCGCCTTCGATCATCCGCCTGGGAACGGCGAGGATCAGCGCCATGGTCATGTCGGCGGTGTCTTCAGTCAGAACTTTCGGCGTGTTGGTGACGGTGATGCCGCGGGCATGCGCGGCCTCGACATCGATGTTGTCGACGCCGTTGCCGAAATTCGCGATCAGTTTCAGCCTGCAGTCGGGCTGGTTGACGATATCGGCGGAGATGTGATCGGTCACGGTTGGGACCAGCACGTCGGCCGTGCGTGCGGCTTCCGCGATCTGCTCGCGCGACATCGGCGTGTCGTCGAGATTGATCCGCGCGTCGAACAGCTCGCGCATCCGGGTCTCGATTGAGTCCGGAAGCTTGCGCGTCACCACGACGAGGGGCTTTTTCTTCACCGACATGTCCTGCCCTCATGAGGCGTTGCGAGCCGCCTCTGTCGCCAAAGGCCGGCCGTTGAGGCCTCATTAACCCGGTTGTTCGACACTGCGTTTGCCGTGTCGTCCCCGGCGTTTCCTTCAAGCTCTCCCGACATTTCCGGCCGGAAAATCGGGACAAACCGGTTGTTCAGACGTCCGTCCTCTCTAGCAGAAGGCCGGGCCAAGACAAGAACCACGGGCAAAGGGCTCGGGAACACCCGCGTGGGGCGGGTCAGGGGCGACAGCGGCCTGGTTTTGGAATTTTGAAGTGAGGGGGCCCGGCTCGGCCGGACCTTCGACAGGAGACGGGTTGATGGCGTTGGGGCGTTTTTGTTCGGTGATGGCGCTCGTTTGCACCTGGTTGAGCGCTTCGGTCAGTCCCGGGCATTCGGCAAAGGACAGCACACCCCAGACCGCCTCGGGGCTCCCGGTGCCGCGTTACGTCAGCCTGAAATCGGATCATGTCAACGTCCGCGCCGGCCCGACCAAGGACAATGACGTCGCCTGGGTCTACACCCGCTCCGGCCTGCCGGTCGAAATCACCGCCGAGTTCGAGAACTGGCGCCGGGTCCGCGATTCCGAGGGCGCCGAGGGCTGGGTCTATCACTCGCTGCTGTCGGGCCGCCGTACCGCTGTCGTCACCATGAAGCACAAGGACGAGCTCGCGCCGATCTACGATCGCGCCGATCCCGACAGCGCGGTTGCGGCCAGGCTCCAGGCCGGCGTCGTCACACAGGTGAAGAAGTGCAGTGCAAACTGGTGCCGCGTCAGCGGTAACGGCTTTGACGGCTGGATCCAGCAGGAGCGCCTCTGGGGCGTCTACTCGGACGAGCAGGTGAACTGACGGGGGGTGGGAGCGGAGCTGTTGCTCCACCGTCATGCCCGGGCTCGTCCCGGGCATCCACGCGCTTCTCGACCAGTCCAAAAACGTGGATGGCCGGGACAAGCCCGGCCATGACGACGAATTCAGCAGTTTTAGACGATCTCAGCGCTTCTTGCGCAACCGTACGACCATGTCGATGCGGGCGATCTCGTAACCCGCCGGCACCTCCGGCATCTTGGACAGCGCCAGATGCGGATCCTCGATGTCGACCAGCTCGTGGCTGTTTTCGAGATAGTAGTGATGGTGAGTCGTGACGTTGGTGTCGAAATAGGTCTTGGTGCCGTCGACGCTGACCTGACGAAGCAGACCGGCATCGGTGAGCTGGTTCAGCGTGTTGTAGACGGTTGCCAGCGAGACCGGCACCTTGGCCAGCGTCGCTTCCTCGTAGAGCATTTCAGCCGTGAGGTGACGTGCACCCTTGCCGAACAGGAGCCAACCAAGCGCCATGCGCTGGCGCGTCGGACGAAGCCCGGCCGACTGGAGCATTTCGTTGACGTCGTGCCACGGGCAACCGGTCAAAGCCGGCTGGCGGCCAGACATAAGAGCCGCCGCATGGGCCTCTTCGTCGCGATAGGGCGCGTTATTTTCGTTCATTTCCAGCTTCGGGCACGCGTGAACACTGTGATCTTGCAACATATATGGAGAGATAGATGCAGATGCAAGTTTCTCGCAACTAGAGTGGTTCTAATCAGCGAGGGAACCGGTCCCGCGGCCCGTCATTTTACCTTCATGAGAGCGCTTTGCTACCCGAAATGGCCTGTGTTAGAGAGCCCGCGGTTCCGCTTAACCGATTTTGGCGCGACCCGGCATTGAGGGCCGCTCGCTATCCATCCAGGGTCTTTCAGTATTCTCGTCTGACAATGGCAACAGATGTTGCCTTTCGAACAGGATGGGGCCCATTTTCGCCGGAAACGCCGCTCAATCGGGGTTTGAACACAAAGGCTTCCGCATGCTGAACAGGCGCAACGGTTACGAATATGAGGATCTGCTGGCATGTGCCCGCGGCGAGATGTTCGGCCCTGGCAATGCGCAATTGCCGCTGCCGCCGATGCTCATGTTCGACCGCATTACGGACATCAGCGAGACCGGCGGTGAATTCGGCAAGGGGGTAGTGCGCGCCGAGCTCGACGTGAAGCCCGACCTCTGGTTCTTCGGCTGCCACTTCAAGAACGATCCGGTGATGCCCGGCTGCCTCGGGCTCGATGCGCTGTGGCAAATGGTCGGCTTTTATCTGGGCTGGAGCGGCGGTGAAGGTCGCGGTCGCGCGCTTGGCCTGAACGAGCTGAAGTTCAGCGGTCAGGTGCTGCCGGAGGCCCGCAAGGTTGTGTACAACATCGATATCAAGCGCGTGATGCGTTCAAAGCTGGTGCTCGGTATCGCCGACGGATGGCTTTCGGTCGATGACCAGATTATCTATCGCGCGAAGGATTTGAAGGTCGGCCTGTTCAAGCAGGGCACGAGCCTGGGCTGAGCGCATCACCACGAAGACAACGATTGAGGCGAGGCTGTCATGAGGCGGGTTGTGGTCACCGGGATGGGCATTGTCTCCTCCATCGGAAACAACACCCAGGAAGTGCTTGCGAGCCTTCACGAGGCGAAGTCGGGCATTTCGCGGGCTGAGAAATATGCCGAGCTCGGCTTCCGTTCCCAGGTGCAGGGTGCGCCGACGCTCGATCCTTCGACGGTGGTCGACCGCCGCGCCATGCGTTTCCTCGGTCAGGGCGCGGCGTGGAATCACATCGCGATGGAACAGGCGATCCAGGATTCCGGTCTATCGCCTGACGAAATCTCCAATATTCGCACCGGCATCATCATGGGCTCCGGCGGCCCGTCCGCTCGCACCATCGTCGAGGCCGCCGACATCACCCGCACCAAGGGACCGAAGCGCGTTGGGCCTTTTGCAGTGCCGAAGGCGATGTCCTCCACGGCCTCCGCGACGCTTGCGACCTGGTTCAAGATCAAGGGCGTGAACTATTCGATCTCGTCGGCCTGCGCCACGTCGAACCACTGCGTCGGCAACGCCTATGAGACGATCCAGATCGGCAAGCAGGACGTCATCTTCGCCGGCGGCTGCGAGGAGCTGGACTGGTCACTGTCGGTGCTGTTCGACGCCATGGGCGCGATGTCCTCGAAGTACAACGACACGCCCGCCACGGCCTCGCGTCCCTACGACGTCAACCGCGACGGCTTCGTGATTGCCGGCGGCGCCGGCGTGCTGGTGCTGGAAGAGCTCGAGCACGCCAAGGCGCGCGGCGCGCGCATTTACGGCGAGATCGTCGGCTACGGCGCGACGTCCGACGGCTACGACATGGTCGCACCGTCAGGCGAGGGCGCCGAGCGCTGCATGCGCATGGCGATGTCGACCGTGAAGACCAAGGTCGACTACATCAATCCGCACGCGACATCGACGCCGGCCGGCGATCCGCCGGAGATCGACGCGCTGCGCAGGGTGTTCGGAAGCGGCGAGAAGTGCCCGCCGATCTCGGCGACCAAGGCGTTGACCGGTCACTCACTCGGCGCAACCGGCGTGCAGGAAGCGATCTATTCGCTGCTGATGATGAACAATGGCTTCATCTGCGAGAGCGCCCACATCCAGGAACTCGACCCCGTGTTCGCCGACATGCCGATCGTGCGCAAGCGCATCGACAACGTCAAAATCGGCACCGTGCTGTCGAACTCCTTCGGCTTCGGCGGCACCAACGCCACGCTGGTGTTCAGCCGGCTGGACGCGTGACGTCCTTGCGGACGCGCTGGTAATTTTCTCGTCATGGCCGGGCTTGTCCCGGCCATCCACGTCTTGGCCTCCGGCTTCGAAGGGCGTGGATGCCCGGGACAAGCCCGGGCATGACGAAAGCGGAAAGCGATCGAAACGATGCAGGAATTAATGAAAGGCAAGCGCGGTCTGATCATGGGCATCGCCAATGATCATTCGATCGCCTGGGGCATGGCGAAGACGCTGCATGCCCACGGCGCCGAGCTCGCCTTCACCTTCCAGGGCGAGGCCCTGGGCAAGCGCGTCAAGCCGCTGGCCGAGCAGCTTGGCGTCGATATGGTGCTGCCCTGCGACGTCGAGGACATCGCCAGCGTCGACGCCACGTTCACGGCCTTGCGCGAAGAGTGGGGCCGGCTGGACTTCGTGATCCACGCGATCGGCTTCGCCGACAAAAACGAGCTCAAGGGCCGTTACGCCGACACCAGCCGCGAGAATTTTTCGCGCACCATGGTGATCTCCTGCTTCTCCTTCACGGAAGTGGCAAAACGCGCTGCCGAACTGATGACGGAGGGCGGCAGCATGATCACGCTGACCTTCGGCGCCTCGGAACGCGCGATGCCGAACTACAACGTGATGGGCGTGGCCAAGGCGGCGCTGGAAGCCTCGGTGCGCTATCTTGCATCCGATTTCGGACCGCGCGGCATCCGCGTCAACGCGATCTCCGCCGGCCCCATCCGCACGCTCGCCGGCTCCGGCATCGGCGAGGCGCGCGCGATGTTCGCCTTCATGCAAAAACATTCGCCGCTCCGCCGCGGCGTCACGCTCGACGAACTCGGCGGCTCGGCGCTGTATTTGTTGTCGGATCTCTCCGGCGGCGTGACCGGCGAGATCCACTATGTCGATTCCGGCTACAACATCGTCCTGATGCCGCGGCCGGACGATATGAAGACGGAAGACTGAAGTGTGAGCACGATCTGTTCGGAAAACCGCTTCGCACTTTTCTGGATCATGCTCTAACCGGCCCCGATCTTCTCCGCGCGCTGGAACGCCGGCCTCGCCATGCAGCGCGCGAGATAGGCATCGAAGGCCGGGCGCGACGGCACCATCTTGAACAGGCGCACCGCGAAGTTCAGGCCCGATCCGATCGTGATGTCGGCGGCCGAAAATTCCTCCCCGAGAATCCACGGCCCCTTCGCAAGCACGGCTTCCAGCACGTCGAAGACCTGCGTCGCGCTGCCCCAGGCCGCGGTCGATGTCGGGATCTCGATCTTGGTGAAGATCTGGATGATGGCGGGTTCGATGCAGCCCGGCGAGAAGAACAACCATTGCAGGTAACGCGCGCGGCGCGGGTCCGTCACGGCTGGCGCCAGCCCGGTCTCGGGATAGCGATCGGCAATGTAGACGCAGATGGCGGCAGCCTCGCCGAGCGCGGCATCGCCGTCGGTCAGTGCCGGAACCTTGCCCATCGGATTGACCTTGAGAAAATCCGGCGCTTTCTGCGCGCCGGTCGAAATGTCGGTCAGCACGCGCTCATAGGGCAGGCCGCTTTCCTCCATCAGCCAGAGCGTCGTGAACGAGCGCGAGCGAGGCGACCAGTAGAGCTTGATCATCGAGCTTTTCCGTCTTTCTTCCACCGATAATACTTCATCACAAAACCGTTCGAGGGCTCGATCTCTTGCTTCTCGAACACAAAGCCCTCGCGCTCGTACCAGCGCCAGGCTTTCTCGTTCTCGCGGACGCAGCGTAGATACATTTCATCCGGCATTTGCGTGCGGGTGAAGGCGAGCAATTTTCGTCCGAGCGATTGGCCCTGATAGGCGGGCGCGACGAACAGCATGTCGAGATAGAGTTTTGGCAAATGCAGCGCCAGCATCGCGGCGATCGTGCCGTTGTCGTCGGCGACGAACAGGCTCCAGCCGTCCCCGATCTCGCGCCGGATGCGCGCACGCAAGTTTGCCAGCAGGAAGTCGCTCGCCTCGCCGAGCCCGGTCGAGATCCAGCTCTCCATCCAGATACGGCCGATCTCGTCGTATTCGTCCGCGCGGGCCGGGCGGATGATGGGATGGGACATCGAGGCCTCAGGTCCGCGGGCTGCGCACGGATGGCCGTGCGCGCACCTTGCCCGCCGACAGGCACACCACCTCGGAGATTTGCAGGAGTTGCCGCGCCAGCGGACTGGTCTTGCGCCAGACCATGCCGATGGTGCGCGACGGCTGCGGGTCGCGGAAGCGCGCCAGCGAGACCGAGGCCGATCGCGTCTCCACCGACACGGCCATCTCCGGGATCAGGGTGACGCCGATGCCGGCGCTGACCATCTGGACCAGCGTGGACAGCGAATTGGCATCCAGCATCTCGCGCGGGGGCGCCGATTGCATGTTGCAGAATGACAGCGCCTGATCGCGGAAGCAGTGCCCCTCTTCGAGCAACAGCAGCCGCATCTCGCGCATCATCTCCCGCGATGGTGCCGGCGTTCCCTCATCCGCGCTCGGCCGCACCAGCAGGAATTTTTCCTCGAACAGGGCGACCTCGGTGAGCGAGGGCTCGGACACCGGCAACGCAACGATGGCGGTATCGAGCCGGCCTTCCACCAGTTCCTGGATCAGCCGCGGCGTCATCGTCTCGCGCACGCGGATGTCGAGCTCCGGATGCATGCGCGTCAGATTCTTGGTGATCGTCGGCAGCAGATAGGGCGCGATCGTCGGAATCATGCCGATGCGCAGCCGTCCGGAGAACCGGTCCTGCGAGGCGCGGGCGAAATCGCCGAGCTCGTCGACCGAGCGCAAGATATCGCGGACGCGCTGCGCGAGCTCCTCGCCAAATCGGGTCAGCGCCACCTGCCGGGCGCTGCGCTCCAGCAGCAGACCGCCGAGCGCCTCCTCCAGCTCCTTGATCTGCATCGACAGGGCTGGCTGCGAGATCGAGCAAGACTCAGCCGCGCGCCCGAAATGACTG
The DNA here is from genome assembly GCF_055807615.1 of Bradyrhizobium sp. MV1.5. NCBI lineage: Bacteria > Pseudomonadati > Pseudomonadota > Alphaproteobacteria > Hyphomicrobiales > Nitrobacteraceae > Bradyrhizobium > Bradyrhizobium sp. MV1.5. The sequence continues at coordinate 20,432 of NZ_JBVVPL010000038.1, forward strand.
TGACGCGCCAGGGCGTCGAAATACCGGAGCTGGCGCAGGGTGAGGTTTAGCATCAGAAAATCTTATCGCTACGATCATTAAAGTCAACTTCCCCTGATCGAACGCGAAGCTTAGAGTGCCTCTACCTGGTCAAAGGCGCGAGTTCGACGCCACCAGAGGAGGTATTCATGGACGACACTTCAAAGTGCCCGTTTTCGGGTGGAAAACGTGTGCCGGCGAACCGTGATTGGTGGCCGACCCAGCTCAGCATCGAGATGCTGCACAAGAATTCGGCCAAGTCCGACCCGATGGACAAGGACTTCGACTACGCCAAGGAGTTCAAGTCGCTCGACCTGAACGCGGTCATCAAGGACCTGACCGCTCTGATGACTGAATCGCAGGAATGGTGGCCCGCTGATTTCGGTCACTACGGCGGCCTCATGATCCGCATGGCCTGGCACAGCGCGGGCACCTACCGCACCACCGACGGTCGCGGTGGCGCCGGCGCCGGACAGCAGCGTTTTGCGCCGCTCAACAGCTGGCCCGACAACGCCAATCTCGACAAGGCACGCCGTCTGCTCTGGCCGATCAAGCAGAAATACGGCCGCAAGATTTCCTGGGCCGATCTGATGGTGCTGGCCGGCAACGTCGCGCTGGAGTCGATGGGCTTCAAGACGTTTGGCTTTGCTGGTGGCCGCGTCGACGTCTGGGAGCCGGAAGAGCTGTATTGGGGTCCGGAAGGCACGTGGCTGGGCGATGAGCGCTACAGCGGCGAACGCCAGCTCGCCGAGCCGCTCGGCGCGGTGCAGATGGGCCTGATCTACGTCAATCCGGAAGGCCCAAACGGCAAGCCGGATCCGGTCGCCGCGGCCAAGGACATCCGCGAGACCTTCGCCCGCATGGCGATGAACGACGAAGAGACCGTCGCGCTGATCGCCGGCGGCCACACCTTCGGCAAGACCCATGGCGCTGGCGATCCGTCGCTGGTCGGACCGGAGCCGGAAGCGGGCGCGCTCGAGGATCAGGGCCTCGGCTGGAAGAGCAAGCACGCTTCGGGCATTGGCGGCGATTCCATCACCAGCGGTCTCGAGGTGACCTGGACGACGACGCCGACGAAGTGGAGCAACAACTTCTTCGAGAACCTGTTCAAGTACGAATGGGAGCTGACGAAGAGCCCGGGCGGTGCGCAGCAGTGGACGGCCAAGGGCGCCGAGGCCATCATTCCCGATGCCTTCGACAAGTCGAAGAAGCATCGGCCGACGATGCTCACGACGGATCTCTCGCTGCGTATGGATCCGGCCTATGAGAAGATCTCGCGCCGCTTCCTCGAGAATCCCGATCAGTTCGCGGACGCCTTCGCCCGCGCCTGGTTCAAGCTCACCCATCGCGACATGGGTCCAATCCAGCGCTATCTCGGCCCGCTGGTGCCGAAGGAAACGCTGATCTGGCAGGATCCGATCCCGGCCGTGAATCACGAGCTGGCCAGCGAGCAGGATATCGCCTCTCTGAAGACCAAGATCCTGGCTTCGGGTCTGTCGGTCTCGGAGCTGGTCTCGACCGCATGGGCGTCGGCCTCGACGTTCCGCGGCTCGGACAAGCGTGGCGGCGCCAACGGCGCGCGCATCCGCCTCGCCCCGCAGAAGGATTGGGAGGTGAACGAGCCGGCTCAGCTCTCGAAGGTTCTGGGCAAGCTCGAAGCGATCCAGAAGGACTTCAACGCGTCATCCGGTGCGAAGAAGGTCTCGCTGGCGGACCTCATCGTGCTCGGCGGCACCGCCGCGGTCGAGAAGGCTGCGAAGGATGCCGGCGTCGACGTCAAGGTCGGCTTTACGCCGGGCCGCATGGATGCCTCGCAGGAGCAGACCGACGCCGCTTCGTTTGCTCCGCTGGAGCCGCGGGCCGATGGCTTCCGCAACTTCATCGGCAAGCGGCAGCAGTTCATGATGCCCGAGGAGGCTCTGGTCGATCGTGCGCAGCTGCTCCGGCTTACCGGCCCGGAGATGACGGCGCTCGTCGGCGGTCTGCGCGTGCTCGGTGCCAATGCGAACGGTTCGAAGAACGGCGTCCTCACCTCGAAGTTGGGAACGCTGAGCAACGACTTCTTCGTCAACCTGCTCGACATGAGCACGCAGTGGACGCCGGCCGGCACCGACGGCACCTATGAAGCCCGCGACCGCAAGACCAATGCGGTCAAGTGGACCGGCACGCGTGTCGACCTGATCTTCGGCGCGCACTCGCAGCTTCGCGCCTACGCCGAGGTCTATGCCACGTCGGATTCCAAGGAGCAGTTCGTCAAGGACTTCGCCAAGGCCTGGACCAAGGTGATGAACCTCGACCGGTACGACATCGCGGCCTGATCCCAAGGCCCAGCAAGCGACCAATAAAAAGGGCGGCCGCGAGGCCGCCCTTCGTGTTTCTGGCAGGTAGCGAGATTTACTCGCCGGCCGCTTCGCGCGCGGGCTGCTGGCTCTCGCCCTTGCCCTCGAGGTCTTCGCCGGTCTCCTGGTCGACCACCTTCATCGACAGGCGGGTCTTGCCGCGGTCGTCGAAGCCGAGCAGCTTGACCTTGACCTTGTCGCCTTCCTTGACGACGTCGGAGGTCTTCTGCACGCGCGCCGAGGCGAGCTGGCTGATGTGCACGAGGCCGTCCTTGGAGCCGAAGAAGTTCACGAAAGCGCCGAACTCCATCACCTTGACGACGGTGCCGTCATAGATCTGGCCGACTTCCGGATCGGAGGCGATCGACTTGATCCACTTGATCGCGGCCTTCATCGCCTCGCCATCGCTGGAAGCAACCTTCACGGTGCCGTCGTCCTCGATGTTGACCTTGGCGCCGGTCTTCTCGACGATCTCGCGGATCACCTTGCCGCCGGTGCCGATCACTTCGCGGATCTTGTCGGTAGCGATCTTGAAGGTCTCGATGCGCGGCGCGTATTCGCCGAGCTCGGCACGGGCGTTGGTGAGCGCCTTCGACATCTCGCCGAGGATGTAGATACGCCCATCCTTGGCCTGGCCGAGCGCGACCTTCATGATCTCCTCGGTGATGCCCTCGATCTTGATGTCCATCTGGAGCGAGGTGATGCCCTGCTCGGTACCGGCGACCTTGAAGTCCATGTCGCCGAGATGGTCCTCGTCACCGAGAATGTCCGAGAGAACCGCGAAGCGCTTGTCTTCGAGGATCAGGCCCATCGCGATGCCCGCGGTCGGCCGCTTCAACGGCACGCCGGCGTCCATCAGCGCGAGCGAGGCGCCGCAGACCGATGCCATCGACGAGGAGCCGTTGGATTCAGTGATTTCCGACACCACGCGCGTGGTGTAGGGGAATTCGTGGTGCGGCGGCAGCACCGGGTGGATCGCGCGCCAGGCGAGCTTGCCGTGGCCGATCTCGCGGCGCTTGGTGCCGCCGAGGCGGCCGGTCTCACCGACCGAGTAGGGAGGGAAGTTGTAGTGCAGCAGGAACGTCTCTTTGTACGTTCCCGACAGCGCGTCGATGTACTGCTCGTCCTCGCCGGTGCCGAGCGTGGTCACGACCAGCGCCTGGGTCTCGCCGCGGGTGAACAGCGCCGAGCCGTGGGCGCGGGGCAGCACGCCGACTTCGGCGACGATGTTGCGCACGGTCTTGGAATCGCGGCCGTCGATGCGCTTGCCGGTGTCGAGAATGTTCCAGCGAACGATCTTGGCTTCGAGCTCCTTGAACACGCCGCCGATGCGCAGCTTGTCGTATTTCGGCTCCTGGCCTTCCGGGAAGTAGTGCGCGATCACCTTTTCCTTGACCTTGCCGACCGCGGCGTAGCGATCCTGCTTGACCGGAATGGCGTAGGCGGCGCGCAGTTCCTGCTCGACCATGCCGAGCATTTCCTTTTCGAGCGCCGAATTGTCGATCGTGGTGACCTCGCGCGGCTCCTTCGCGGCCTTTTCGGCGAGCTCGATGATTGCGTTGATCACCGGCTGGAAGTGGCGGTGACCGAACATCACGGCGCCGAGCATGATATCTTCGTTCAGCTCCTTGGCTTCCGATTCCACCATCAGCACGGCGTCCGCGGTGCCGGCGACGACGAGGTCGAGCTGGGTGTCGACCATCTCGTCGAGCGTCGGGTTGAGGATGAACTCGTCATTGGCGAAGCCGACGCGCGCGGCGCCGATCGGGCCCTTAAAGGGCGCGCCGGACAGGGTCAGCGCAGCCGACGAGGCCACCAGCGCGACGATATCCGGATCGTTTTCCATGTCGTGCGAGAGCACGGTCACGATCACCTGGGTCTCGTTGCGCCAGCCATCGACGAACAGCGGACGGATCGGACGGTCGATCAGGCGGGAGACCAGCGTTTCCTTCTCGGTCGGACGACCCTCGCGCTTGAAATAGCCGCCGGGAATGCGGCCGGCTGCGTAGGTCTTCTCCTGGTAGTCGACGGTCAGCGGCAGGAAGTCGACGCCTTCGCGGGGCGACTTCGCGGCAACGACGGTGGCGAGCACCACGGTCTCGCCGTAGGTCGCGACGACGGCGCCGTCAGCCTGGCGGGCGATCTTGCCGGTTTCGAGCTTGAGAGGGCGTCCACCCCAGTCGATCTCGACTGAATGCTTATTGAACATAGAGGTCTTCTTTCATGGGTTCTCGAAAGAAGGACGGGTCGAAAAACAAAAACCATGCGCAAGATTGCGGGACGTTGATCGAAACGGGCGATCAGCGTCCTGCGATCCTGCCATGGTTTTTGGATTTCGGATGGCGTCCATCCCTTCGGGTCATACGGGCGCCTTGCCCGTTGTGCCCAGCCGCCGGATTGCTGCTGGACTGTCAGTCGGCACGAACGCGAACACCGAAGCGCGGTGTTTGCCCATCATGCCCGGATGCTCGCCGTCAACGGCTCGCATCCGACGCGCACGCAGCCTCGACGAAAAACCTTTAAACAAACGCTTTCGTTCGAAATCACGCGCGAAAACGCGCGCCGGTTGGCGCGCGCAAGAACTCTTAACGACGAATGTTGTGCTTCTCGAGCAGCGCCTTGTAGCGCGCCTCGTCCTTCTTCTTCACATAGTCGAGGAGCGAGCGGCGGGTCGAGACCAGCTTCAAGAGGCCGCGACGCGAATGGTTGTCCTTCACGTGGGTCTTGAAATGGTTCGTGAGGTTGGCGATGCGTTCCGACAGGATCGCGACCTGAACCTCTGGCGAACCGGTATCGCCGGCCTTGTTGGCATTCGTCTTGATGACTTCCGCTTTGCGTTCTGCGGCAATCGACATCGGTCAATTTCTCTCGTTGCGATCGGCGCTGGCAGTCAGGCCGGTCAGGTTGAACACACGCTTGGGGATGATTTCGCCATTGCCGACTTCGGCAAGCGCGAGAAGCCGGCCTGCCACCGTGACATAGACTGTGCCGCTACAAGTGGGCGCATCCCGTCCGCGCAACAAAACGGCTTGGCCCCGATGGAGCCTTGCCGCATCAGCCCGAGTGACGGCCAGTGCCGGGATGTCGTCCAGCGCGGTCTCAACGGGCATAAGCGCGTCGGCGAGGCTACCCTCGCCGGACGCGGCTCTATCGCACAAAGCCTCCAACTGATCCAGCGGAATCATGTCGTTCTCGCCAAATGGGCCGACCAGGGTCCGCCGCAGCGCGCAGATATGGCCGTAAGTGCCGAGAATCCGGCCCATATCGCGGGCCAGCGCGCGGACATAGGTGCCCTTGCCGCACTCGGCCTCGAACACGGCCCGGTCGCTATCCGGTTGATCTACAAGGCTTAAACGATGAATCTCGACCGGACGGGGGGCCAATTCCACGATCTCGCCGTCGCGGGCGAGGTCGTAGGCGCGCTCGCCCTGGACCTTGATGGCGGAGTAGCGCGGCGGGATCTGCTGGATCACCCCGGTGAAACGGGGCAGCAGGGCCTCGATGGCCTCCCGGGTCGGGCGCTGGTCCGAGGTCGCGGTCGCCCGGCCCTCGATGTCGTCGGTGTCGCGCTCCTCGCCCCAGCACACCGTGAACCGGTAGCGCTTGCGGCCGTCCATGACGAAGGGGACGGTCTTGGTGGCCTCGCCGAGCGCGATCGGCAGACCGCCGGAGGCCAGCGGATCGAGCGTGCCGGCATGGCCGGCGCGTTTGGCGTTGAACAGCCGCTTGAGCACGGCAACGGCCTGCGTCGAGGTCATGCCGATCGGCTTGTCGAGCACGACCCAGCCGTGGACGTCGCGGCGGTCGCGGCGCGGCTGGTTGCCCTTCTGCTTGTTGGCGCGCGGATCGTTGTTGACGCGGCGCGGCTCCTGATGCGGCTGAGAATTGCCGCTCATGTCCGCAGAATTATTTTTCTGCACGTCGAGCTGATCGGCCTCTTCGCCGCCGATCGTGCCGTGAGCCGGGTCCATCGTCATCGTTCTTCTTCCCGATCCGTATCCGGATCCTGTTCCAAGTCCTGTTCGAGGTCCTTCTGCACCGCGGGTGTTCGCAAAAGCTTCTCGATCCGTTCCGCTTCGTCGAATCGTTCGTCGACGCGGAAGCGAAGGTCAGGTGCAAATTTCAGGTTAACGCGCCGCGCGACCTCGCCGCGCAGGAATTTCTTGTTGCGCTCGAGCGCAGCGAGGACGATCTCGGTGTCGCGGCCACCGAGCGGCATCACATAGACTGTTGCGAGCTTCAGGTCGGGCGACATCCGCACCTCCGGCACGGTGATGATGTGGCCTTCGAGGTCAGCATCATGCACGCTGCCTTGCGCCAGAATCTCGGCTATCGCATGGCGAACCTGCTCGCCGACCCGCAACTGACGTTGCGAGCCGCCGGACGCGGAACTCTTTTTCTGATGATGGCGGGGCATGGTCTGAAAATCACCTCGTCATGCCCGCTTTTGGGACACGGGCATTGTCATTTGTCTTGCTGAAACGAAGAGGGGTGGATGGCCGGAAAAATCCGGCCATCGCACTCCCGCAATTCAGTTCAAAAAAGATCCAGGCGCTTCGGTAAGATTTGGACTTACAGGGAGCGCTGGATCGTCTCCACGCGGTAACACTCGATGACGTCACCGGCGCGCATGTCGTGATAGTTCTCGAAAGCCATGCCGCATTCCTGACCGGACTGGACTTCCTTCACTTCGTCCTTGAAGCGCTTCAGCGTCGACAGCTTGCCTTCGTGCACGACGACGTTGTCGCGGATCAGGCGCACGTTGGCGCCGCGTTCCACGGTGCCGTCGGTGACGCGGCAGCCGGCGACCTTGCCGACCTTGGAGATGTTGAAGATCTCCAGGATCGCGGCATTGCCGAGCATGGTTTCCCGCAGGGTCGGCGCGAGCAGGCCGCTCATAGCCTTCTTCACGTCGTCCACGAGGTCGTAGATGATGTTGTAATAACGGATCTCGATGCCGTTGCGCTTGGCGGCCGCAGCGGCCTCCTTGTTCGCACGAACGGAGAAGCCGATGATCGCGGCGTTGAAGCCTTCCGCGAGCGTCACGTCCGATTCCGAGATGCCGCCGACACCCGCATGCAGGATACGCGCGGCGACTTCGTCGGTGCCGAGCTTCTCCAGCGAGCCGAGGATCGCTTCCAGCGAGCCCTGCACGTCGGCCTTGATGATCAGCGGGAATTCCTTGCGGCCCGCCGTCTTCAATTGCGACATCATCTGCTCGAGCGAGCCGCGCATGCCGGAGATCGAGGCAGCCGCGTTCTCGCGCTTCTGGTGCGCGCGGTAGCTGGTGACCTGACGGGCGCGGGCTTCGTTCTCGACCACGGCGAGACGATCGCCGGCTTCCGGCGGACCGTTGAAGCCGAGCACCTCGACCGGCACTGACGGACCTGCCTCCTGCACCGTCTCGCCCTGATCCGAGATCAGCGCGCGGACGCGGCCCATTTCGGCGCCGGCGACGATGATGTCACCGACACGGAGCGTGCCGCGCTGGACCAGAACGGTCGCGACCGGACCGCGGCCACGATCGAGCTTGGCTTCGATCACGGTGCCTTCGGCCGGACGATCGGAATTGGTCTTGAGGTCGAGGATGTCGGCCTGGAGCGCGATCATCTCGAGCAGCTTGTCGAGATTGGTCTTGTTCTTGGCCGACACTTCGACGTCGACGACTTCGCCGCCGAAGGATTCCACCTGCACCTCGTGCTGGAGCAGCTCGGTGCGCACGCGCTCGGGCTTGGCGTCGGGCTTGTCGATCTTGTTGATGGCAACAATGATCGGCACTCGCGCCGCCTTGGCGTGGTTGATGGCTTCGATCGTCTGCGGCATCACGCCGTCGTCGGCTGCAACCACCAGCACGACGATGTCGGTCACCTTGGCGCCGCGGGCGCGCATCGCGGTGAACGCGGCGTGGCCGGGCGTGTCGATGAAGGTGATCTTCTTGCCGCTTTCGGGCGACAGCACCTGATAGGCGCCGATATGCTGGGTGATGCCGCCGGCTTCGCCGGAGACCACGTTGGCATGACGGAGCGCGTCGAGCAGCGAGGTCTTGCCGTGGTCGACGTGACCCATCACGGTCACCACCGGCGAGCGCGGCTCGGTATCGGTGGAATCATCGATGGCGTCGAACAGGCCTTCTTCAACGTCGGACGCGGCAACGCGCTTGACGGTGTGACCAAGCTCCTCGGCGATCAGCTGCGCGGTGTCGGCATCGATCACGTCGGTGATCTTGTGGATCGCGCCCTGCTTCATCAGCATGCGGATGATTTCCACCGCGCGCTCCGACATGCGGTTGGCGAGCTCCTGGATCGTGATCGCTTCCGGAATGACCACCTCGCGGATGAGCTTTTCCTTCGGCTCGTTCGCGGCATGGCCCTTCAGGCGCTGGGTGCGGCGGCGGAACGAGGCGATCGAGCGCTCGCGGACGTCGTCGGCATTGAAGGCGGTGACGACCGTCAGGCGGCCGCGCTCCTTCTGCGGGCCGGGCTTGTGGGTGGGCTTGGGAGCGACCACAGGCCGCGCAGCGCCGCCGGGGCCGCGACGGATCTGGCGCGGACCCTCGTCCTCGTCCGGTCCGGCTGCGACAGCAGGGGCGCGGCCAACCGGGCCTCCCGGCCGCTGCGTGGTCGTTCCGGGCCGCGCGGTCGTTGTTCCCGGGCGTGCCGTGGTGGTTGTGCCGGGGCGCGCCATCGGCGCTCCGGGGCGCGCTGCAGGAGCGGCCGAGGTCGCGGTTGCAGGACGCACCGCGGATTGCGGCTGCTCGCCTTCGCCAAAACGCTTCTTGGCCTCGGTTTCGGCCTTCCGCTTGGCTTCCTCTTCGTGACGGTGACGCTCCTCCTCGGCCTTGCGGCGGGCCTCGGCGGCCTCGCGATCGGCACGCTCGGCGCTTTCGCGGACCGCGCGGCGCTGGGCCTCTTCCTCGGCATGGCGGCGCTCTTCGACTTCGCGCACCTTGGCATCGGCCAGCGCGCTGGCGCGGGCGGAACGTTCGTCTTCGGTCAGCGTGCGCAGCACCACGCCGGAGCCGGCGTTGCGCGGCGGCGCGGGGCGGGCCGGAGCAGGCTTGGGCGCGGCGGCGGCCGGCGCGGGCTTCGCCACCTCGGCCACCTGCGGCTCGGGGCTGCCGTCGACACGGCGCTTGCCACGCTTCTCGACCACGACCTGCTTGCTACGGCCATGACTGAAGCTCTGGCGCACGGTGCCCGTTTCGACGCGCGGCTTGAGCGATAGCGTCTTGCTCGGAACGCTCAGCTTCTTGTCGCCAGGGGTCTTGGTATCAACCATTAAGCAGTCCTAATCCTGATCTTGTTGTCTTGTGCGTTGCCGCACCGTGCTATCGGGTGGTCGTTGTCTCTCAGAAATCCTGGCCGGGCTTTTCGGCAGTCCTGTCAGCGTCCGCCATCCGGTATCGGACCAGCATCTGGCTACGTGACAGGAATGACTTGCTCGCCGGGCCCGCGAGCACGGCAGCATGTATCACATTTGACCGGGTAAGTGCCAAATCCAATTCTGTCGATTTTAGTGCGGTGACGACGGGAATCGGCGGCTTGGCGCCGCGATTTCCCTCATTTTGACGCGCCAGCATGTCCAATTTGCGGATTCCGTCCGCGGCCCCGTCGCTGGCATGGATCAGGACCTCGACCGTACCCTCCCGAAGCGCGCTTTCGACCTTGCCGAAACCGGCCACGATCTGGCGCGCCTTGGCGGCAATCCCAAGGGCTTCGACCACGCTCCGGACCAGGAGCGCCTCGAGGTCGGCGGGAAGCGTCTGAGGGATGCGCAGCTCGCGCTTGAAGGCTTTGGTAAAATGGTGACGCCGAACGGCTTCCGCAACCACCTCGCGCGAGGCGGTGACCCACATGCCGCGTCCGGGCAGCTTGCGCTTGAGATCGGGAACTATGTGCCCTTGGGGCGAGACGACGAAGCGGATCAGCTCGTCGATCGGCCGGACCTCGCGGCTGACCGCACACATCCGCACGGTCGCGGACCTTTCGGTCCGCGGTCCATGGTCGAGTTCGGGGTCAGTATCGGCGAGCATCCGGGTGACATCCTCCTTCGCCTTAAGCCGGCTGATCTTCGGTCGCCTCGGCCTCTTCGGCGGGCTTGGCGAGATCGGCCTCGGTGATCCAGCCGGCCTTGACGCGGGCCTGCATGATCATCGCTTCAGCATCGTCACGGGAAATTTCCAGGCCATCGAGCGCGCCCGGATATTTGGTCTGCTCGCCGCCTTCCTTGCGCTCGGTCCAGCCGACCAGATCGTCCGTGGCGCAGCCGGCGAGGTCGTCGACCGTCTTGATGTCGTTCTCGCCGAACTTCACCAGCATCTTCGAGGTGACGCCGGGCACGTCCTTCACGGCGTCCTCGACGCCGAGCTCCTTGCGCCTGGCCTCGAGCTCGGCTTCCAGCTGTTCGAGATATTCACGGGCGCGGTTCTGGAGTTCCTGCGCGGTCTCCTCGTCGAACCCCTCGATGCCGGCGAGTTCCTTGACGTCCACCATCGCGAGTTCCTCGACCGAGGTGAAGCCTTCGGACGCCAGCAATTGGCCGACCACTTCGTCGACATTGAGCGATTCCATGAAGACGCGGGTGGAGTTCTCGAAATCGGCCTGGCGGCGCTCCGATTCCTCCTGCTCGGTCAGAATGTCGATATCCCAGCCGGTGAGCTGCGAGGCCAGACGCACATTCTGGCCGCGGCGGCCGATCGCCAGCGAGAGCTGGTTGTTGGTGTCGGGCACGACGACCTCGATGCGCTCGCGGTCTTCGTCGATGACGACCTTGGAGACCTCGGCCGGCGCCAGCGCGTTGACCACGAAGGTCGCGATGTCGGGCGACCAGGGGATGATGTCGATCTTCTCGCCCTGCAATTCGTTCACCACCGCCTGCACGCGCGAACCGCGCATACCGACGCAGGCGCCGACCGGATCGACCGAGGAATCACGGGAAATCACGCCGATTTTTGCGCGCGAGCCGGGATCGCGGGCGACCGCCTTGATCTCGACGATGCCGTCATAGATCTCCGGCACTTCCTGCGCGAACAGCTTGGCCATGAACTGCGGATGGGTGCGGGAGAGGAAGATCTGCGGGCCGCGGGTCTCGCGGCGGACGTCGAAAATGTAGGCCCGGACGCGGTCGCCGTTGCGGAACACTTCGCGCGGCAGCATCTCGTCGCGACGGATGATGGCCTCGCCGCGGCCGAGATCGACAATCACGCTGCCATATTCGACGCGCTTGACGACGCCGTTGACGATGTCGCCGATGCGGTCCTTGAATTCCATATATTGCCGGTCGCGCTCGGCTTCGCGCACCTTTTGCACGATCACCTGCTTGGCCGACTGCGCGGCGATGCGGCCATATTCCAGCGGCGGCAGGGTGTCGGCGATGGTGTCGCCGACCTGGGCACCGGGATTGGCGCGCTGCGCATCCACCAGCGAGATCTGGTTGGAATGGTTTTCGACCGTCTCGACCACCAGCATGTGGCGCGACAGCCGGAGCTCGCCCTTCTTCGGGTCGATCTCGGCATGAACGTCGGTCTCGCTGCCGTAACGGGCCCGCGCCGCCTTGGCGATGGCATCCTCCATCGCCGCGATGACGATGCCGCGGTCGATCGATTTCTCGCGCGCAACGGCGTCGGCGATCTGAAGCAATTCAAGTCGATTGGCGCTGACTGCCATGGCTAGTCTCCTTCGTCAGGATCGATTTCGCCCCGTCGCGCGCGTTCGGCGGCCAGGCGATGTTTCTTGGTGTTGGTCGGGGCCGGCTTCTTCGTAGGGGCCGGCGCCGGCTTCTTAGTCGGCTTGGTGTTCTTGGTCGTTTTTTCGCTGATGCTGGCGTGCGGTGCCGCCGGCGGCTCCAGGCCGAGATTGCGGCGCATTTCGCGTGCCTGGGCCTTGCCGCGGCGCATGGATTCCGCGATCAGCTCGTCGGTCAGCACCAGCCGTGCCTCGGCGATGTCCTCCATCGTCAGGAGAACGTCGGCAGCCTCGCCCGCCTTGACGTCGTCGCGATGCAGATGCACGCGGTCGCCTTCGACGGGGCCGATCGTGCCGCGGAACCGCTTTCGGCCCTCATGGGCGACCGCCATCTCGACCTTCACCAGATGGCCGGCATAACGCTCGAAATCGGAGCGGCGCACCAGCGGGCGGTCGATCCCCGGTGAGGAGATTTCCAGCCGATAGGCGCGATCGACCGGATCGGCGACGTCGAGCACGGGCGACAGCGCCCGCGAGATCGCCTCGCAATCCTCGATCTGCATGGAGCCGTCCGGCCGCTCGGCCATAACCTGCACGGTGCAGCCGGATTCCCCGGAAATGCGGATCCGTACCAGGCGGTAGCCCATGCCTTCGAGCACCGGCCCGGCGACCGCGGACACCCGTGCCGCGACGCCCGGCTCGACCACGAGCCTCGGCTCGGCCAGCAATTCGGCATCCGTGGAACCAGGGTTCGGTTCGGTCATGTCAGAGGTCAAGGCGCTCGATATGGTTAAGGCTTGGTTTAAGATCTCAAAGCTCGCTTCGGAACTCTCCCGACAGATCGCCGGGCCGCACATCTTCCACCAAGCCGCGTTCAGGTAATAAAAAAGAGCGGGTCCTTTCGGGCCCACTCTCACTACGCGGATCGTATGAGAAGATGAATTGGCGGTGATATAGCGCCTTCCGCCCTCTCGGACAAGGCCCATTGCGGGGCGCGCGAGGCTTTTTGCGCCGGCTGTGCGGCCCGCCGGCGCAACGCTTCCTTCACCTCCAAGGCCTAAATTCCCTGATTGTGGGGCGGCTTGGACCAGGGCGCACCCGCGGCGTGCCTCGTACGAGTTTGCGTTTTCATGACCGTTGCCACGTCGCTCATTCCCGGACTGGACGATATCGTCAAACGCGGCGACCCGCGGCGTCGCGGCGAGATCGCGCACGCCATCTCCCAATTGTTTTTTCAGGACGCCGCGAACCTCCGTCCCGATGTCGTCGATCTCTTCGACAATCTGCTGATCAATCTCGTCCCGCATGCCGAGCTCGCCTCGCGCGTCGATCTCGCCGAACGCTTCTCGCGCCTGAACAACGCGCCGCGGCATCTCGTGAGTCAGCTCGCGCGCGAAAACGAAATCGCGGTGGCAGGCCCCGTGCTGCGCCATTCCCCCGTGCTCGACGACGACGCTCTCGTCGAGATCGCGCGACTGAAAGGCCAGGGCCATCTGCTGGCGATGAGCGAGCGACCCACGCTGTCGGCTGTCATCACCGACGTGCTGGTCGAGCGTGGCGATCGCGACGTGGTACGCCGCGCCGCGGGCAATGCCGGCGCGGAGTTCTCGCCTGGCAGCTATTCCGAGCTGATCAAGCGTGCCGCGCAGGATGGTGTGCTGACGCTCAGGATCGGCCAGCGTAGCGATCTTTCGGGTGAGAACCTGAAACAGCTTCTCGACGGTACGCTCGACGTCATCCGCCGCCGCCTCTCGAGCGTGGTCAATCCCGTGCGTCAGGTCGAGATCAAGCGCGCCATGGAGGCCATCGAGGAAGCCACGCTGCCGCCGGGCCCGCGTCGCGATTTCTCGGGAGCGCAACGTACGGTGCTGGCCTTGCATCGTGGGGGCCATCTTGGCGAGAGCGCGCTGTTTGGCTTCGCGAAGGCCTACAAATACGAGGAGGCGATCGCTTCGCTCTCGGCGATGTCCGGCGTCCGCCTCTCGGTCCTCGACCGCCTGATCACGGGTGACCGCTACGATCCAATCCTGGTTCTGGGGCGTGTGCTGAATGTCAGCTGGCCGACGGTGCGGGCGCTGATCCTGATGTGGTACGGCCCGAATCGCACGCCAGCCGATGCCGATCTTGAGCAGGCGCGCGCGAACTTCACGCGGCTGATGCCGACGACCGCCGAGCGCGTCGTGAATTTCTGGCGCAACCGGCAGACGATCTAGACCCGCCTGAATCGCAGATACGCGGCCTTGCGGCCTTCGCGGGTGGCTTTTCGGCCGTAGCGCGTCATCGTGTATCCGTCCCACGGCAGGCGAAAATCATCGGCGCGCTCCGCGAGCCAGACAAAGTCCTGCGAGCGCGACAGATGCGACAGCGTCCAGGCGCAGTAATCGTCGATGTCGCAGACGAAACGAAATTCGCCGCCGGCTTTCAACACGCGCGCCATCGCGGCGATGGTTCGGTCCTGGACGAAGCGCCGCTTCCAGTGCCGCCGTTTCGGCCACGGATCGGGATGGATCAGGTCGATCCGCGACAGCGAAGCTTCCGGCAGCCAGGCCAAGAGCTCGGCGGCATCGCCCGCGAACAGGCGGATGTTGCCGATCTCGGCGGCCTCGATCTGCGCGAGGATCTTCGCCATGCCGTTGACGTAAGGCTCGCAGCCAATGAAGCCGGTTGTGGCGAAGTTTTGCGCTTCCGCCGCAAGATGCTCGCCGCCGCCGAAGCCGATCTCAAGCCGCAAATCGTCGGCTGCGGGGCCGAAGATCTCGCGGGCATCCGCCGGTGCTGCGCGGTCGATGGCGAGCGCAAGACGCGGCAGCAATTGATCGATCAGCTCGGCCTGGTGCTGCCTGAGCTTGTGGCCCTTGCGGCGTCCGAAGAAGGCGCGCTCGCTGTCCTCGCGATCGGGATCTGATTTGCGCTCACTCATCGTAGAGTCTGGTACAGGCGATGGAGCAGCCGCGCGCGCGGTTCGAGCGACGAGACATAGAGCTGCTCATAATGGGTGTGCGCGCCCTTGCCGTCGACGCCGAGCCCGTCGAGCGTCGCGGTGTGGGCGGCGGTGAAATTACCGTCCGAGCCGCCGCCGGTGTGAACGTCGACCAGCTCGAAGCCGATCTCCGTGGCGACGGTCTTTGCATGTTCGTACAGCGAGGCGCCTGCATTGCTCTTCTCGTAAGGCGGACGATTGAGCCCGCCCGTGACCTTGACGGTGACGCCATCCGTCTTCGATGTCAGGGCGAGGATCTTGCCGACGAATTCATCCGCGTCCTTGAGGCTCAGCACGCGCAGATCGATTTCGGCATGGGCTTCTTCCGGCGTCACGTTGGGCCGCGTGCCGCCGCGCACCACGCCGACATTGACGGTGACGCCGCGCGCCAGATCGTTCATCGCTTCCAGCGCCAGGATGACGTTGGCGAGCTCGCGGATCGCGCTGCGGCCATCCTGGGGCCGCGTGCCGGCATGCGCCGGCACGCCCTTGATGAAGACTTCGAATCGCCCGACGCCCTTGCGGCCGGTGACGATCTTGCCGCCGTCGCGCGCCGGCTCCGTCACCAGCACGTATTTGGCCTTGCGCCCTTCGGTCTCGATGAGTGCGCGAGAGGTCGGGCTGCCGATCTCCTCGTCGGAGGTGAACAGATGGGTGATGCCGAGCGGCGAGCGATCGGCCGTGGCACAAAGCGCGCTAAAGGCGTGGTGGGCGATGTAGGCGCCGCCCTTCATGTCGTAGATGCCGGGACCGAACGCGCTGTCGCCTTCGACCTTGAACGGCAGGCGCTCGATGAATCCCATGGGATGAACGGTATCGAGGTGGCTCAGCACCAGGATGCCGGGCCGGTCCTGGCCCCAGGTCGAGCGCGCCACGAGATGATCGCCGCAGCCATCGACGCCGGCGACGCGCTCGAGCGTAACGGGGAGATCGCGGTATTGCTCCGCGACCATCGAGACCAGCTTGTTGACCTGTTCAGGCGCATCCGTTGGCGTCTCGACCTCCACCCAGCGACGGATGCCATCGAGAATAGTTTGAGAATCGAACCAATTGGAGCTGACCATGAGCGCATCTGTGCCTTTGAATCGCATCATCAGGGAGGACGCGCGTCAAAACGCGGCCACAAATGACGACATAGGCCAGATTTGACGCAGTCTCAAATCGGATTGAGAGGGCGCGTCAGCGCTTGTCGGGGCCTTCGCGGGCCGCGATCTGCTCGACGAGATCGACGATCGAGCGGCGCATCTTCGAATCGGTGATCCGGGTGAACGCCTTGGTCAAGGCGAGTCCTTCGGAAGTCGCGAGGAAGTCCGAGACGTAAGACGGCGATGCGCCTTCGCTGAAGCCATCCGGCCCCGGTACGCCGCTCGGACCGCCCTCGAACAGGAACGACACCGGCACCTGGAGAATTTCGGCAATTTGCTGGATGCGGCTCGCGCCGACCCGGTTTGTGCCCTTCTCGTATTTCTGAACTTGTTGGAAAGTCAGGCCCAAAGCTTCACCGAGCTTTTCCTGGCTCATGCCCAACATGATGCGGCGCATCCGCACGCGACTGCCGACATATTTGTCAACAGGGTTGGGCGCTTTCGACATTCCTCAGCCCTCCAAACATCACCTTCGGCGCAATCAGGAATGCCTCAGGTGTAAGCAACGTCAAAATCAGACCCTGTTATTGGGAAACATTGCGGAGAAATTTAGCAATACCCACTGTCTTTTGCAGCCGGTGCAGAATGAGGAGGCCGCGTGCAGTCTGTCAACCGTGGGACTACGGTTGTCAAAAGTTATCGGCCGCGGCTGCGTGATCAGGGATGCCGTTTGGCAACACGTCGGCGGACCGCCCAAAACACGGCGAGCGCGACAAGCATGGCCGCGGGTACATCGCCCACGCGCGCATAGACAGTCGGCGGGATCGCGGCGGGCAGATTTGCATCCAAAATGCCTTCGATCCCGAGACCGAGACTGGCGACGATGCGTCCCACCGGATCGATCACGGCGGAAACGCCGGTATTGGCGGAGCGAACCAGCGGCAATCCGAGCTCGATCGCGCGCATCCGCGCCTGTTCGAGGTGTTGGTAGGGGCCGGTCGAGATTCCGAACCAGCCGTCATTGGTGAGATTCACGATCCAGCCCGGACGTTCATTGCGTCCAGCCACCTCGCCGGGAAAGATTGCCTCGTAGCAGATCAGCGGCAACGCGGACGGCGCGCCGGGGACCGGCAGCGCATGCCGCACGGTGCCGGCAATGAAGCCGCCGCGCACACGCGTGAGTTGCTCGAAACCGAGCTTCTCCATCAACCCCTGATAGGGAAGAAATTCGCCGAACGGCACCAAATGCAGCTTGTCGTACACAGAGAGCACGCTGCCGTCGTGGTCGATCACGTAGATCGAATTATAGGCGCGGGTGATCGGCGTGCCCCGCGGCAGGTCGGGCGCGCGGACCGAGCCCGTGATCAGCACCGTGCCCTTAGGCAGAAGCTCCGCGATCTGCGCCATCGCATCGGCTTCGCGAGCGAGGAAGAACGGAAAGGCGGATTCCGGCCAGATCAGGATGGTGGCATCGCGCACGCCGGTCGATTGCGGTCCGGAGGCGCGGTCCGACAAGGCCAGATATTTCTTCATCACCTCCGCCTTGGCGGCGTAGTTGAATTTCGCGTCCTGCTGGAGATCGGGCTGCATCAGGCGCAATTTGGTGCCCGCGACCATCGTGGTCGGATGCAGCGACAGGCGGATCGCGCCGAAGATGCTCATCACAAGCAGGAGCGCCAGGGCCGCGGCCGGTGCGCGCCACGCCAGGCGGCGATCGGGCGTGCGGTCGATCAGCGCCGCCGGGCTCGCGAAGATCGCGACCGTCAGGAACGTCATGCCCCACAGGCCGATCAGCGACGCCGTTTGTGCCAGCGGCAGCGGCTCGGACAGCGCATAGCCGAACGCGTTCCAGGGAAAGCCGGTCAGCGCATGACCGCGCAGCCATTCGGTGATGGTGAGGCTTGCCGCGAGCGCAAGCACGCGCGTCGCGTTCTTGGTCCAGAGCAGGCGGGCGAGCGCAAAGCCCATTGCCGTGAAGATGGACAGATAGGCCGGGAGGCCCAGCACGGCGAACGGCGTCAGCCAGGCGAATACGTCGGCGTCGACGAAGAAGGCGTAGCCGATCCAGTAGAGGCCGGGCACGAAATAGCCGAGGCCGAACCAGTAGCCGGTCAGCGCCGCGGCCGGGACGCCGCGATATCGGCCGGCGCCGGCGCCGTCAATCAGCCAGACCAGCACCGGGAAGGTGATGAACAGCACCGGGAAGGCGTTGAACGGCGCCAGCGCCAGCACCGAGAGCGCGCCGGCAGCCATCGCGACGAGCGCGCGCTTCCATCCCCAGGTCAGGATGATGGCAAGCGCGATCTGGCGAAATCGCTGGAACGGGCTCACTGCGGACCGGTCCCGTCGCTTGGCGGCGGGGTGGGCGTGTCGCTGGCCGCCGGCTGGCTGCCGTCCGGCGCAGCCTCGCGGCGTCGGCTCTCGCGCTGGGTGCGCGGTGCGGGACGCTCCTTCCGCGTCGAGATCCGCAGCCGCTTGACCCGGCGCGGATCGGCATCGAGCACCTCGATCTCGTAATGGCCGGGGCCCGAGATCACCTCGCCGCGCACCGGCAGGCGGCCGACGAAGCTGACGAGATAGCCGCCCAGCGTCTCCACTTCCTCGCCGGCCTCGCCGGTGACGAAGTCCTCGCCGATCACGGTGCGGACGTCGTCGAGACTGGCGCGGGCGTCGGCGATGAAGGCGTTGTCGGGCAGCCGCACGATCGAGGGCGGCTCGTCGCTGTCATGCTCGTCGTCGATCTCGCCGACGATCTGCTCGACGATGTCCTCGAGCGAGACCAGCCCGTCGCTGCCGCCATATTCGTCGACCACCAGCGCCAGATGGATGCGGGTGGCCTGCATCTGCGCGAGCAGGTCGATCGCCCGCATCGACGGCGGCACGTAGAGCAGCTTGCGGATGATGCGCGCTTCCTCGAGCGGCAGCGCGAGATCGACCGTACGCAGATCGAGCCCGGCCGGCAGCGGTTTCTTGCGCTTGGTTTTCGTGACCCCCGACACGCGCGCACGCGCGGTCATGAAGGCGAGCAGATCGCGGATATGGACGATGCCGACGGGATCGTCGAGCGTCTCGTTGTAGACCACAAGGCGCGAATGGCCGGCGCTCTCGAAGCGGTCCATCAACTCGCCGAGCGGGATGTCGCGCTTCACCGCGATGATGTCGGCGCGATGCACCATGACGTCGGCGATGCGACGCTCGTGCAGGCCGAGGATGTTGCGCAGCATGGTGCGCTCGACCGTCGAGAAGCCGGTGTCGTCGGGCGTCGTGGCGTCGAGCACGACCTGGAGGTCGTCGCGTACCGAACCCGCCTTCCAGCCGAACAGGCTGCGAATGGCACGTAGCAGCCAGCCTTCCGCGGTCGGGCGCATCACCTCGCCTGAGGTCACCACGACCGGTAAATTGGCCGTGTTGCGCGGATTGTCCTGAATCGGGTCCGAATCCGGCATCTCAATGCGTCCCCGGGCGGTCGGCATAGGGGTCAGGAATGCCGAGATGAGCCAGGATCTCTCGTTCGAGCGCTTCCATTTCCTCGGCGTCGTCTTCGTTTTCGTGGTCGTAGCCGACCAGATGCAGGAAACCGTGCACGGCGAGATGGCTCAAATGATGATCGAACGGCTTTTGATCCTCGTCCGCCTCACGCCGCATGGTCTCGTAGGCGATCGCGATGTCGCCGAGCATGCGCGGCGCATCGCCCGGCTTCCAGTCGCCTTCCGGCTGCAGCGCGGGAAACGACAGCACGTTGGTCGGCTTGTCGATGCCGCGCCAGTTGCTGTTCAGGGTACGGATGCCGGCATCATCGGTCAGCATCACCGCCACTTCCGCCTCCGCAACGTCTTCGTCGACATTCTCGGCGGCGGCCGCCACGGCGCGCTGGATCACGGTCTCGGAATCGGGCTCCCGCTGCCAGCAATCGGCGACGACGAGAACCTCAGTGATGGGAAGGTTGGGGTGTGACATTGTCCTTGTTCCGAACGAAGGGGCGCCGTGTCCGCGCCCATATGGTCCGGTTGCTGCCTCGTCAGGATTTACCGGCGGCCGGCCGCTGCGGCGCCCCTTCGTAGGCGGAGACGATCCGCGCCACCAGTTCGTGACGGATCACGTCTTCGGCCTTGAAATGAACTTGCGCAATACCTTCGACGCCGCTCAGCAGGCGCGTCGCCTCGGCGAGGCCCGAGGTCTGGCCGTTCGGTAAGTCGATCTGCGAGGGATCGCCGGTGACGATCATGCGGCTGTTCTCGCCGAGGCGGGTCAAAAACATCTTCATCTGCATCGACGTTGTGTTCTGCGCCTCGTCCAGGATAATGGCCGCGTTGGTCAGCGTGCGACCGCGCATGAAGGCGAGCGGGGCGATCTCGATCTCGCCGGTCTGCAGCGCGCGCTCGACAATGCGCGCGTCCATCAGGTCATAGAGCGCGTCGTAGATCGGGCGAAGATAAGGATCGACCTTCTCGCGGAGATCGCCGGGCAAAAAGCCGAGCCGCTCGCCGGCTTCCACCGCCGGGCGGGACAGGATGATCTTGTCGACTTCCTTGCGCTCGAACAGTTGCGCGGCATGCGCGACCGCGAGCCAGGTCTTGCCGGTGCCGGCGGGGCCGATGCCGAACACCAGCTCGTGCCGCTTCAGCGCGCGGATGTAGGAATCCTGCGCCGCCGTGCGCGCACGCACTGGGCGCTTGCGCAAATTGATGCTGTCGAAGGTGGATTTGGCCGACTTGGCGTCGAACTCGAACAGCGAGCCCTGCGCGATCACAGCCCGGATCGCGCCCTCGACTTCGCCCTGGTCGAGATCCTGTCCCTTCACGGCCTGGGCGTAGAGCGCCTCCAGCACGCGGCGCGCGGCATCGCAGCCGTCGCGCGAGCCGCCGATGGTGATGTGGTTGCCCTTGGAATCGACGACGACGCCGAGCCGCCGTTCGATCTGTGCCAGATGCTGGCCGTAAGGGCCGACCAGCGCCGACGCGGCGCGGTTGTCGTCGAAGTCGATGACGACCTGGGTCTCGGGCGGAACCTGCATGTCGCGGTCAAATTTGCGGCTGGGAGCGATGGAAGAAGACGAATCCGATGCGCTTTTTGGCAAGGGTTCAGGCTCCAGTGGCGATGGGCGATAAAGCGGGCACGCGCGCCATGGCGAGCTCGCCGAGGAAGCTGTAGCGTTCGAGACTGTCGATCCGGACCGGCAGGATCTGTCCGATGATGTCGGGCGAGGCCATCACATGCGCGGGCTGGAGGAAGGCGGTGCGGCCGACGATCTGGCCGTCCTTGCGGGCCGGACGCTCGAACAGCACATCGACCGTTGAGCCAATCGCAGCCTTGTTGAAGGCCGATTGCTGGCTGTCGATCAGTTCCTGGAGCCGCTCCAATCGTTGGTCCATCTCGGAGGGGGACACCGTCTCCTGCATGTCCGCGGCCGGCGTTCCCGGCCGGGCGGAGTATTTGAACGAATATGCCGCAGCGTAGCCGATTTGCGTGACAAGCGCGAGGGTGGCGAGAAAATCTTGCTCGCTCTCGCCGGGGAAGCCGACGATAAAATCTGATGAGAAAGCAATGTCTTGGCGTGCGGACCGGAAACGGTCGACGACCCGCCGATAATCATCGGCGGTATGTTTCCGGTTCATGGCGGCCAAAATCCGGTCCGAGCCCGACTGCACCGGCAGGTGCACGAACGGCATCAAGGCATCGAGATCGCGATGGGCTGCAATCAAACTGTCATCGACGTCACGGGGATGGCTGGTCGAATAACGCAGCCGCGCGACCCCCGGGAGCGCCGCAAGGTGCTCCAGCAGTCTGCCGAGCGGCCAGCTTTTTCCGTCCGGTCCCTCGCCGTGATAGGCGTTGACGTTCTGTCCGATCAGCGTGAGCTCGCGCACCCCGTTCTCGGTGAGCCGCTTCACGTCGTCGACGATCTTTGCCACCGGCCGCGAGACTTCCGAACCGCGCGTGTAAGGCACGACGCAGAAGGTGCAGAACTTGTCGCAGCCTTCCTGCACCGTGACGAAAGCGGAAATGCCGCGGGCGCGGATCGCGCCGGGCTTGGGCTGGGCGAGGAAGCCAAACTTGTCCTGAGCCGGGAATTCGGTCTCGATGGCGCGGCCTTCATTGCCTGCGCGCTTCAACAGCTGCGGCAAATGATGATAGCTCTGCGGTCCCACGACGACGTCGACCGCGGGTGCACGGCGCACGATCTCCTCGCCCTCGGCCTGTGCCACGCAGCCCGCGACCGCGATCTGCATGGTGCGCCCATCGCGCGCGGCTGCGTCCTTGGCGACGCGCAGGCGGCCGAGCTCCGAATAGACCTTTTCCGAGGCCTTCTCGCGGATATGGCAGGTATTGAGGATGACGAGGTCGGCGTCATCAGCGCTGGCCGTCTCCACGAATCCTTCCGGGGCCAGCGTGTCCACCATGCGCTGGGCATCGTAGACGTTCATCTGGCAGCCATATGATTTGATGTGCAGCTTGCGCGGCGGCGTCATGGAATCCGGAATTGAGGTGGGAGGACCGCCCTCAGATATAGGCTGGGGAGGCGAAAATCCAGCGATTGGGGGGCTTTTCGGTCGTCATTCCGGGCGCGACGCAGTCGCGAACCCGGAATCCAGAGGTTTTGGCATGAGATTCCGGGTTCGATGCTGGCGCATCGCCCCGGAATGACGCCGAGAGGAGGGATTCAGCCCGCCAGAGTGTCCGCCGCGACCTGCCGGACCAGCTCCGGCAATTGCCGCATATCGTCGAACGTCAATCCGGCCCCGGCGGCCCGTAGTCTTTCAGCGTGGCCTGGCGGGCAATGGCTGCCACCGTGAAAGCCCAGCACGGTCATCCCGGCGGCATGCGCACCGGTCACCCCGGGGACGCTGTCCTCGATCACAAGGCACCGCTCCGGCGCGACATTCATCTGCGCGGCGGCGAACAGAAAGAGATCGGGCGCGGGCTTGCCGCGTGCGACCTGGCTCGCGGAAAAGATGTTTGGAGCGAGCAGATCGTAGAGACCGGCGCAGGTCAGGCCGTGGTGGATCTTCTCCGGCGTGCCACTCGACGCAACGCATTTGGGCAAATCGATTGCGCCAATCGCTGCGGCCACATGGGTGATCGGCTGCAAATCGCTGGCATAGAATTGCAGCGTCGCCGCATTCACCTGGCTCTCGAGATCATCGGGAAGATTGCGGCCGATCTCCTGTTCGACCATTCGCCGTGCATCTTTCTCGGATACGCCGAGAAAGCGGACCAGCACCTGCTCCGATGTGATCGGATAGCCGTGTCTGGACAGCACATCCGCATGCGCGCGACAGGAGATCACCTCGCTGTCCACGAGCACGCCGTCGCAATCGAAGATGATGAGATCGAGAGGCACTTAGCTTGTGGGTTTGTCGTCGTCGAGCGGGACGCAATAGAGTTCGAGCCGATGATCGACTAGCTTGTAGCCGAGCTTGCGGGCGATCTCCGCCTGGAGCTTCTCGATCTCCTCGGAGGTGAACTCGATCACCTTGCCGTCGCGCAGATTGATGAGGTGGTCGTGATGGCTGTCGCGCATCTGCTCGTAGCGCGCGCGGCCTTCGCGGAAATCATGGCGCTCGATGATGCCTGCATCCTCGAACAGCTTGACGGTACGATACACGGTCGAGATCGAGATCTTGTCGTCGACGGCGACACAGCGGCGGTACAGTTCCTCGACATCGGGATGATCGACCGCCTCCGCGAGAACGCGGGCGATGACACGGCGCTGCTCGGTCATGCGCATGCCGGTGGCGGCACAGCGCGCCTCGATGCCGGACGCCTTGGAAGCGGGGGAAGGTTTAAGACCAGTCATGTGATGTCCGCCTGACGGGGCGCTTTCTGCCATCAATGTTACGACAAGTCACGTCGCATCAGAAGTGCGTTCAATTGTTCCCCGTTCGGCTGCTTATAGTAGCGTTCGCGGCGTCCGACCACCATGAATCCGGCTCGGTCGTACAGCCGCCGCGCCGGCTGGTTATTTTCCTCGACCTCGAGAAATATCGTGCGCACGCCGCGTCCTGCCAGGTGGCCGAGATGGGTCATCAGCAGCGTGCGAGAGAGGCCGCGTCCGCGATGGGCCTGGTCGACCGCGATCGAGAGGATCTCCGCTTCGTCCGCGCCGATCCGCGACACCGCGAAGCCCACTGTCTTGCGGCCGAGGCGCAACCGGTGCACCAGCGTGTTGCGCTCGCTGAGCATGCTCTCGAACTCGCCTTCGCCCCAACCGCGCGCGAAGGAGGCGCCGTGGAGCTGCGCGAGCCGTGCGACGTCGCGCGCGACAGCCGGCTCGACGACGGCCGTGCCGCCGCGCCACCATTCCGAGAACCAACTCATCATGAGCTTGCGGCTTGTGCTGCAAGCGGCAGTTGTGTGGACGGCTTTGCGTCGGGCGCTCGCAGGTAGAACGGCCGCGCCGGATTAGTCGCGGGATCGGCCGCGGCACCAAGCCATGCGACCCAGCCGATGTCGGGCGCGGGCTGCGCGTCCACCGCGACCGGCTGTGGCATGTCTTTCGGCCAGCGCTCGGCGAGGATGTTTGCGGCATTGCCGACCAGATGCGGCGCGCCGAATTGCGAAGCCGCGATTGCCTCGTCGATGGGAGCGACGCCCGGCCGCACCAGCTGACTGCCGTCACCGGCCACGATCTGGAAATAGACGTGGTCGTGCCGCGCGTCGATCGCCGAGATCACCGGCGCCGCTCCGCTCTGGCCGACGACGGCGGCGGCATAGGCCGACAGCGTGGTCAGGCCGACGGCGGGCCTCTTCGCAGCAAGCGCAAGGCCGCGGGCCGCCGAGATGCCGACGCGCAGGCCGGTGAAACTTCCGGGGCCCATGGTGACCGCGATGCGGTCGAGCGCGGTGAAGGCGAGATTGGCCGAGTGCATCACGCGCGCAATCATCGGCATCAGCGCTTCGGCGTGGCCGCGCTTCATCAGAAGCTGCTCCTGCGCGAGGAGCTGGCCGGAATCGGTGTCGAGAACGGCGACCGCGCACGCTTCCAGCGCGGTATCGATGGCAAGGATCAGCATGGAGCCATCATAGCATCATCCCGGTCGTCATGGCCGGGCTTGACCCGGCCATCCACGACTTTGCGCCCCAAGAACGTGGATGCCCGGGACAAGCCCGGGCATGACGGAGTCCAATTGATGGGTCGCGCGTGCAATTTACATCGGCCGGACTTCGACCACGTCGGGGACGAAGTGCTTGAGCAGGTTCTGGATGCCGTGCTGGAGCGTCGCGGTCGATGACGGGCAGCCGGCGCAGGAGCCCTTCATGTTGAGATAGACGATACCGTCCTTGAAGCCGCGGAAGGTGATGTCGCCGCCGTCATTGGCGACCGCCGGGCGCACGCGGGTCTCGATCAGATCCTTGATCATGTCGACCGTCTCGGCATCGGCTTCGTCGAAGAACTCGTCCTCGTCATCGAGATCGACATCGCTCGCGGCCGCACCGTCGGCGAGCAGCGGCGCGCCGGACATGTAGTGCTCCATGATGGCGCCGAGGATCGCGGGCTTGAGCTGCTGCCATTCACCGTTCGCTTTGGTCACGGTGATGAAGTCCGATCCGTAGAACACGCCGGTGACGCCGGGAACCTCGAACAGCTTTTCGGCGAGTGGCGAGCGTGCGGCCGATTCGCGGTTCGCAAATTCCATCGGTCCGCCGTCGACCACGACGCGGCCGGGAATGAACTTCAGCGTGGCGGGATTGGGAGTGGCTTCGGTTTGAATGAACATGGTTTTCTCCAGACGTCGCCGGTTCAAGGCCGGCGCGTGCTCTATCCACTAGCAGATGGCGACGGCGAACGCACGGTCAAGGGGTAAGTTGGCCGTTCACCTGGTATATCAGCGGGTTACGGCGCCCGCTTCTCCCTCTCCCGGCCATCAACGCGAGGTGAAGAGCAGCGGTCTAGGACAGCGAATCCACGCTCTGGTCGCTCAGCGCGCCGGGAATGACCGTCACCGGCACCGGGAACGTGCCCAGCGCGTGCGCCAGCAGGTTGACCAACGGCCCCGGGCCTTCCGCGCCCGGATTCGCGGCGAGCACCAGCATGGCGATGTCAGGGTCCTCGTCGATCACCGCCAGCAGCTGTTCCATGGCGGCGCCCGCGCGGATCACCCGTTCCGGCGTGATCGCAGCGATGCCGTTGGCCCGGCCGGCGGCGCGATCGAGCGCGGCTTCTGCCGCCTCCTGCGCCTCGGCGCGCATGATGTCGGCGACCCCCAGCCATTCCTGGCTCTGCTGTTCGGGCTCAATGATGCGGAGCATCACCACGCCGCCGCCGGCGCGGATCGCCCAGCGGCTGGCGTAATAGACCGCGCGATCCCATTCGGCGGTGTCGTCGACGATGACGAGGCATTTGGGCTTGTGACCCGGCTCGAAGCAAAGTCGCTTGCTGGTCATGCATGTCCCGGAATGTCCACGGCTGACATGCTGCCACACTCCGTCGCGCTTGGGGAGAGCGGAAGCGGCCGGCGCCGTGGCGCAGGCCGTGTCCTGAACGCGGAAATCAACGCCGGCGGATGAAGCCGACGATGTCCTTCGAGAGCTTCATGGTCTCGTCGGCGATCGTGCGCGCCCGGTCGGCGCCGTCGTTCAGGATCGTGTCGATATGGCCGGGGTCGGCGACGAGGCGCTTCATCTCGCCGGCGATCGGCGCGAGCTTGGTGACGCACAAATCCACCAGCGCGTTCTTGAAGCTGGAGAACTGTCCGCCGCCGAAATCCCTGAGCACGTCGGCCTTGGAGCGGCCGGAGAGTGCGGCGAAGATACCGACGAGATTGTCGGCCTCGGGGCGCGCTTCCAGACCCTTCTCCTCGGTCGGCAGCGGCTCCGGGTCGGTCTTGGCCTTGCGCACCTTCTGCGCGATGGTGTCGGCGTCGTCGGTCAGATTGATGCGCGAATTATCCGACGCGTCCGACTTCGACATCTTCTTGGTGCCGTCGCGCAAGCTCATCACGCGCGTCGCCGGACCCGTGATCAAGGGTTCCGGCAGCGGGAAGAACAGGCCGTCATTGGCGCCCTGGCTGCGGATCGAGTCAGCGAAGTCGTTGTTGAACTTCTGCGCGATGTCACGCGAGAGCTCGAGATGCTGCTTCTGGTCCTCGCCGACCGGCACGTGGGTGGCGCGGTAGAGCAGAATGTCGGCCGCCATCAGCACGGGATAGTCGAACAGCCCGACGGACGCGTTCTCGCGGTCCTTGCCGGCCTTCTCTTTGAACTGGGTCATGCGGCCCAGCCAGCCCATGCGCGCGACGCAGTTGAAGATCCAGGCGAGCTCGGCGTGGCCCGAGACCTGGCTCTGGTTGAACACGATGTGCTTGCTCGGATCGATGCCGCTGGCGATGAACGCCGCGGTCACCTCGCGGGTGTTGCGCGCGAGCTCGACCGGTCCACCCCAGACGTCCACGCCCTGCGTGATCGCATGCATGTCGACGACGCAATAGATGCAGTTGTGGGTTTCCTGCATCTTCACGAAGTTGACGATCGCGCCGAGGTAATTGCCGAGGTGCAGATTGCCCGTCGGCTGGACGCCCGAAAAAACCCGTTCAACGAATGGCATGGCAGCTTTCCTGCGAGATACGGGGCGTCGTTTCCAACAGCGGCGCTGCCCCGTCAAGGGTATTTCGCTAACCTCAGGCGCCGGGATCGGGCTGGGCGGGGCGCTTCAAGGCACCGGCCGCCTCGCGCCAGGACGCGACGCGGAGGATTTGCAGGAGCAAGCCATAGACGACGATTCCGGCGGCGATCTGTGATCCCAGCGCAATGAAGCGGATGAGCCCGTGGGCCTCCGAAGGCAAGAGGCCCGTGGTCAGCCACAGCAGGCCGCCCATGGCGACCGCCGCGAGCACGATTCGCGGCAGCCGGTTGCGGGCGGCGGCATCGACCGAGAAGCCGAATTCACGCGTGCCTTTCCGGAGCAGCGAGATCGCACTGCTCCAGGCGCCGGCGGCAATGCTGGCGGCGATCCCGCTCGCGCCGAAGAAATGACCGAGCAGGATCGCGAGCGCGACCGCGACCGCGAACCCTTTGGCAGTCGCCAGCAGCGGCGTCATCGTGTCGCTGCGGGCAAAATAGGCTGGCGACAGCGCCTTGATCAGCACATGCGCCGGCAGGCCCAGCGCCAGCCACATCAGGGCGCGCGCCGTGGCCGCGCTGTCCTCCGCGCCAAAGGCGCCATGTTCGAACAGCATCCGCACGATCGGCTCCGCCAGCACGATCAGGCCGAGCGTCGCCGGCAGTGCCAGCCCGGTCGCGAGTTCCAGCGCGCGCGATTCCGCATGCGCAACCGCATCGCGATCGCCGCTCCTCACCGCGCGCGTCAGCTCCGGGACCAGCACCGTGCCAATGGCGACGCCGACAATGCCAAGCGGCAGCTCGATCAGGCGGTTGGCGAAATAGAGCCAGGAGACCGCGGCAGGCGTGCCGGAGGCGATGATCGCGCCGGCCACCATCAGCCATTGCGGGCCGGAGCTTGCGATCATGCCCGGGATCGCCTTGGCAAAGAAGCCGCGCATGTCCTTGTCGAAGCTCACGCGCAGCGGTGTCGCCAGACGCGCACTTCGCTGCGACAGCAGCATCAGGAGCTGCAGCAGGCCGGCGATGCCGACGGTGGCCGCCAGCATCCACGCGGCGACGGTTTCATTGGCGTGCCACAGCAGGATTGCTGCGATCGCGGCGATCAAGGCGATGTTGAACAGCAGCGGCGAGAACGCGGTAAGTGCAAAGCGCCCCTGCGCGTTGAGCAGGCCCATCAGCACCGTGACGGGTCCCGCGAAGGCGAGATAAGGCAGCATCAGCCGTGCATTCTGGACGGCGAGATCGAGCGATGCGCTGCCGACGAAGCCCGGCGCGATGATCATGATGATCAGCGGCATCAGAAGTGCAATCACGATCGAGATTGCGATCAGGCCCGCGCTGACGGTACCGAGCACGCGTCCCGCGAACGCCGCCGCAGCCGCCTCGCCATCGCGTCCACGAACGCGCAGCCAGGCCGGGATCAACGCCGCATTCAGGGCGCCCTCGCTGAGCAGACGCCGGACCACATTGACGAGCTGAAATGCCGCCAGAAACGCGTCCGCCACGGCGCCGGTGCCGAGCAGCGCCGCGATCAGGGAATCGCGTGCAAAGCCCAGCAGCCGTGAAGCCAGTGTCCCCGTCGAGACGGTCAGGAAGGAGCGGATCATCGGAACTGCATAATACCGTTGCTTGCCCGCGAAGGGCCGGTCGTGATAGGCCGCGAGCCAGATTTCAGACCGACAGGAAGCGGATTTTCGCGGGTATCGCAATCCGCCAAACAGGATCAAGGTGAATGGCTGACGTGAAATATGACGTTCTCGGCATCGGCAACGCGCTGTTCGACGTGCTGGTCAAGACCGATGAAGCCTTCCTGGGCAAGCACGGCATGACCAAGGGCAGCATGTCCCTGATCGACGAGGCGCGGGCCGCCGCCATCTACGAGGACATGGGCCCGGCGACGGAAGTTTCCGGCGGTTCGGCCGCCAACACCATCGTCGGCATCGGCAGCCTCGGGGCGCGCGCAGCCTATGTCGGCAAGGTCAAGGACGACCAGATCGGGAAGCTCTACGTCCATGACATCCGCGCTGCCGGTGTCGCCTTCAACACGCCCGCGGCGAAGGACGGTCCTGCGACCGGCTGCTCCTATATCCTGGTGACCGACGACGGCGAGCGCACCATGAACACCTATCTCGGCGCCGCGCAGGATTTGTCGCCCGCCGACATCGACCCGGCCGAGATCGCCGCGGCCGGCATCGTCTACCTCGAGGGCTATCTCTGGGATCCCAAGAACGCCAAGGACGCCTTCGTCAAGGCGGCCAAGATCGCCCATGATGCCAAGCGCAAGGTGGCGCTGACGTTGTCGGATTCCTTCTGCGTCGATCGCTATCGCGACGAGTTCCTGGGGCTGATGCGCAACGGCACCGTCGACATCGTGTTCGCCAACGAGTCCGAGCTGCATTCGCTCTACCAGACCTCGGATTTCGACACCGCGCTCAAGCAGTTGCGCAACGACGTCAATCTCGGGGTGGTCACCCGCAGCGAAAAGGGCTGCATGGTGGTGTCAGTGGAAGACGCCGTCGCCGCCCCTGCATTCCCCATTGCCCGTCTGGTCGACACCACCGGCGCCGGCGACCTCTTCGCGGCCGGCTTCCTGTATGGTCTGGCGCGCAACCTGCCCTACAAGCAGTGCGGCGAGCTCGGCGCACTTGCGGCCGCCGAAGTGATCCAGCACATCGGCGCTCGTCCGCTTGTGTCGCTGAAGGAGCTGGCTGAGCAGCGCGGGTTGACGGTGTAACGCTCGTCTCTCTCCCGTCATTGCGAGGAGCGCAGCGACGAAGCAATCCAGACTGCCTCTGCGGAAAGAGTCTGGATTGCTTCGCTGCGCTCGCAATGACGATTGGGTTGGCAACCTACGCCGTCTTCGCCGACTTCAGCCCCAGCCGCTGCTCGACCTCATCGCGCATCAGGAATTTCTGGATCTTTCCGGTCACGGTCATCGGAAATTCGTCGACGAATTCCACGTAACGCGGGATCTTGTTGTGGGCGATCTGGCCATCGCAGAACGCGCGCACCTCTTCCATCGTCAGCGTCTCGCCGGACCTGACGCGGATCCAGGCGCAGAGCTCCTCGCCGTAGCGGGTATCGGCAACGCCAAAGATCTGCACGTCCTGAATCTTGGGGTGACGGTAGAGAAATTCCTCGATCTCGCGCGGATAGAGGTTCTCGCCGCCGCGGATCACCATGTCCTTGATGCGGCCGACGATGTTGCAATAACCCTGGTCGTCGATGATGGCGATGTCGCCGGTATGCATCCAGCCGTTGGCGTCGAGCACATCCGCGGTTTTCTCCGCCTCCTCCCAATAGCCCAGCATCACGCTGTAGCCGCGGGTGCAGAGCTCGCCCCGTTCGCCGCGCTTGACGATCTTGCCGTCGAGATCGACGACCTTGACCTCGACATGTGGATGGATTCGTCCGACCGTCGAGACGCGGCGATCGAGCGGATCGTCGACGGCGCTCTGGAAGCTGACCGGGCTTGTCTCGGTCATGCCATAGGCGATCGTGACCTCGCCCATGTTCATCTCGCTATTGACGCGCTTCATCACTTCGATCGGGCAGGGTGCACCGGCCATGATGCCGGTGCGCAGCGATGTCAGATCGAAGTTCGAGAATTCGCCGTGGTCGAGTTCGGCGATGAACATCGTCGGCACGCCGTACAGCGCGGTGCATTTTTCCTGCTCGATCGTCCGCAGCGTCGCGAGCGGATCAAACCCCTCGCCGGGATAGACCATCGTTGCGCCAAGCGTGACGGAGGCGAGGTTGCCCATGACCATGCCGAAGCAATGATAGAGCGGCACCGGAATGCAGATGCGGTCCTGTTCGGTCAGGCGCATGGCGCGGCCGACGAAATAGCCGTTGTTGAGAATGTTGTGATGGGTCAGCGTCACGCCCTTGGGCGATCCCGTCGTTCCGCTGGTGAACTGGATGTTGACGGCATCGTCGAATTGCAGGGAGGCACCGAGCGTGGCGAGCTGCTCGCTATGCAGGGTCCCGCCCATGCCGGCGACCTCCTCGAACGGGATCGTGCCCGGGCAGGCGGGGCCGCCGATCTGGATCACGATGCGCAAGGCCGGTAGCCGCGCGGCGCGCAATTGCCCGGGCTTGGCGCTCGCAAGCTCCGGCAACAGCGTGTTGAGCATGTCCATGTAGTTGCTGGTCTTGAACGCCGTCGCGGTGACGATGGCGCTGCATCCGACCTTGTGCAGCGCGAATTCCAGCTCGCTCAGCCGGTAGGCCGGATTGATCGTCACCAGGATGAGACCGGCCTTGGCGGCGGCGAACTGGGTCAGCGTCCATTCCGGCCGGTTCAGCGACCAGATGCCGATCCGTTCGCCGCGTTCGAGGCCGAGTGCGACAAATCCGGCGGCGAGCGCGTCGACCCGCGCGGCAAGCTCGTTCCATGTCCATCTCACGCCGTGGCTGGGCGAGACCAGCGCCTCGCGATCGCTCCAGCGTCGCGCGGCCTGATCGAGGCTGCGCCCGATCGTGTCGCCGAGCAGCGGCGTGTCGGAGATGCCGCAAACGTAACTGTCGGCTTTGTCTGCCAAGATCATATCCTCCAGCCAGGTGCGTGGACGGCCGGGACAACAGGCCCGGCCGCGACGCGTCGTGAGAGTTAGGCGCGCGTTACGCCGCCTTCTGCCCGCTGCCGGCATCGAGCCCGGCATAGACGCCGCGCTCGAAGCCGGCAAAAGCCTCGAGACACTTTGCGTCGGCGAATGGCAGCAACTGCATCAGGATCACGCCGGTGACGTCGCGCGCCGGGTCGATCCAGTAATAGGTGTTGGCGAGGCCCGCCCAGGCGAGGCTGCCCGCGCTGCGCCCCTCGGCGGTCTTCGCGGTGTTGATCATGAAGCTGAGGCCCCACTTCTTCACCTGCTCGGGGTAGAGATCGACGTCATTGGTGTACATCGGCGCCGCCGTGGTCATCTTGCCCATGGCGAGGTCGCCGATGTGGTTCTGCCCCATCGTCGTGACGGTCTCGGCCTTCAGCACTTGATTGCCGTTGCCGCGGCCCTTGTTCAGGATCATCTGAGTGAACCTGATATAGTCGGCCGCGGTCGAATAAAGGCCGCCGCCACCCATGTGGAATTCGGGCTCCTGCTCGAGTTCGAACGGGATCGCGGCGAGCTGGCCATCCTCGCCGCGCGCATGCATGCCGACCAGACGCTTGCGCATGTCGTCGGTGATCTTGAAGGCAGTGTCGCTCATGCCAAGCGGTGCGAACAGATTGTCGCGCAGATAGGCATCGAGGCGCTTGCCGCTGACGGCTTCCACCGCCTTGCCGACGAAATCGATATTGGTGCCGTATTCCCAGCGCGTGCCGGGGTCGGTCATGATGGGCGTCTTCAAGGCCGCGTTCTGGCACGTAGTGATGGCGGGGATGCCGTTCTTGTCCAGATAGACCGCGAGATCGCCATTCCACATGTTGTAGCAGAAGCCTGCGGTGTGGGTCATGAGCTGGCGCAGCGTGATCGGCCCCTTGGCCGGCCGCAGTTTTGGTTCGCCCTTGGCATCGAAACCTTCGAGCACCTGCGGCTTGGCGAGATCGGGCAGCACCTCGCCGATCGGCGCATCCAGCGACAGCTTGCCTTGCTCGACAAGCTGCATCGCGCCCGCTGATGTCACCGCCTTCGTCATCGATGCGATCCAGAACACGCTGTCGGCGGTCATCGCATCCGGCTTGGACAGGTCGCGCTTGCCGAACGCGCCCTGATACAGCACGTCGGTACCGCTGGCGGCGATAGCGACGACGCCCGGAATCTCCCTGGCTTCGCTCTTCTGGCGCAGAATCTGATCGATCTCAGCTTTGCCTTGCATACGCGTTTCCTCCGGTTTGATTATTGTTGGAAGCGATCGATTGTCCTCCCGCGTGCGCCGCGCGGCAAGCACATCCACATACCTGCCGCGGTCGCGATGTCGTGACTTGACGGTCGGCTCCCTGCGCCCGACGACAAGGCGGCTGAACTACAACACTCCGTCACAATCTGCGGTGGATGGCCGCAGCCAGCGGTGACCGTGGATGGCTCCTGGCGATATGTTTCGACTGTTTGAAGCACTTGAAACATTTTGTGAGCTGCGGCGTTCAGTTCTCGGCCGATCGACGGCCAACGTTAAGACTTGATGCAATTTTGGCGGCCGCCCACCGGCCGTGATGGGGACCTCAGATGATTTCGACCTGGAGCGAATGGAAGCGCTATCCCCGTCCCGGACGGGGCGAGAACCTGGAAGCGCCGATTGCGCCTGGAATCTTTGAAGTCCGCATCGCCGGCACCGGTGCGCTCTATTCGTTCGGCGCGGTCGACAATCTGGCGCAGGCGCTTGCGCTGCTGCCGGTCGGTTCAAAGTCCTGGTTCGGCCGCCGCAACGCCTCCGACGTCCCCGATCTCGAATACCGGACCTGCGCGACCTCTTCGAAGGCGGACGCCAAGGCCGCCGCCGAGCGCATGATCGGGCGGCGCGAGACCTATCTGAGCGGCGCGGCGTAAGGACGCGCCGCTCCCAGCCTGGCTCCCAGCAGATGTGCGTTGCGGGACGGTGCATTGCGCGCCGCTTCTCCCTATATTCCGGCCGAACCGGAACAGCCCGCAAAAGCCTTTGGGAGTAACGCCATGACCCCGACCGCCACCG
Source organism: Bradyrhizobium sp. MV1.5 (assembly GCF_055807615.1). Classification (NCBI taxonomy): domain Bacteria; kingdom Pseudomonadati; phylum Pseudomonadota; class Alphaproteobacteria; order Hyphomicrobiales; family Nitrobacteraceae; genus Bradyrhizobium; species Bradyrhizobium sp. MV1.5. Next base: position 54,726 of record NZ_JBVVPL010000038.1, read on the forward strand.
CTCGTGCCCAGCACGCCACGTCCAATCTGCGCGACCGGTTGAAGGACCCGTCGCTTCTGAAGGAGGCCTGCTACATCGACGGCGCCTGGGTCGGATCGCCGGTCTTCGCCGTCAACAATCCCGCGACCGGCGTCGAGCTCGCAAAGGTTCCGCAGCTTTCGGCCGATGACGCCACCAGGGCGGTCGAGGCCGCCGAGCGCGCCTTCCCGGCCTGGGCCAAGCACACCGCCAAGCAGCGCTCCAACATCTTGCGCAAATGGTTCGAGCTGATTGTCGCCAATCGCGAGGACCTCGCGCTGATCCTCACCTCCGAACAGGGCAAGCCGCTCACCGAAGCCCTCGGCGAGGTCGACATCGGCGCCGCCTATATCGAGTTTTTCGCCGAGGAGGCCCGCCGCGTCTACGGCGAGACCATCCCGACCCAGCGGCCGGATGCGCGCCTGCTCGCGATCAAGCAGCCGATCGGCGTCTGCGGCGCCATCACACCGTGGAATTTCCCGAACTCGATGATCACCCGAAAGGTCTCGCCGGCGCTGGCTGCGGGCTGCACCGTGGTGCTTAAGCCCGCCAACGAGACGCCACTCTCGGCCCTGGCGCTGGCCGTGCTTGCCGAGAAGGCCGGCATCCCCAAGGGCGTGCTCAACATCATTACCGGCGATGCAGCGCCGATCGGCAAGGTGCTGTGCGAGCATCCGGCCGTGCGTTTCGTCGGCTTCACCGGCTCGACGGCGGTCGGCAAGATTCTCTACCGGCAGGCCTCAGTCGGCGTGAAGCGGCTCGGCCTCGAGCTCGGCGGCAATGCGCCGTTCGTGGTGTTCGACGACGCCGATATCGATGCGGCGGTCGAGGGCGCGATCGTCTCGAAATACCGCAACATGGGCCAGACCTGCGTCTGCGCCAACCGCCTCTACGCCCAGGACAAGATCTACGACGAGTTTGTCCAGAAGCTGTCCAAGAAAGTCGCGGCGATGAAGATCGGCGACGGCACGGAAAGCGGCGTTACGCAGGGCCCGCTGATCAATCTGAAAGCGGTCGACAAGGTCGAGCGCCACATTGCGGACGCCGTGAAGCGCGGCGCCAAGGTCGTCACCGGCGGCAAGCGCAGCGAGCTCGGACGCTCGTTCTTCGAGCCGACGGTGCTCTCCGACGTCAAGCCGGACTCGCTGGTGGCGCAGGAGGAGACTTTCGGCCCGCTCGCGCCGGTGATCCGCTTCAAGGACGAGGCCGACGTCATCGCGATGTGCAACGCCTCGCCGTTCGGGCTCGCCTCCTACTTCTACTCCCGCGATCTCGGCCGCGTCTGGCGTGTCGCCGAGGCACTGGAATCCGGCATGGTCGGCGTCAATACCGGCCTGATCACCACCGAAGTCGCGCCCTTCGGCGGCGTCAAGGAAAGCGGCCTCGGCCGCGAAGGCTCGCATCACGGCATGGAAGAATATGTCGAGATCAAATACGTGATGATGGCGGGGGTGTAGGGCTCGCCATCCCTGGTCGTCCTGGCGAAAGCCAGGACCCATTACCCCAGGGAGGCGTTTGGCGAAGATTGGTGGTCCGGTACTTCCGCCGCCTGCGATAGATAGATTCCGCGGTATGGGTCCTGGCTTTCGCCAGGACGACATCCAATGTGTGGTGCGCTCGTTGCCCTACGGCGTTCGCTAGCGCCTCAACACCGCGATCGTCCGGTTCGCAAACGTCAGCCGCTCCGCCATGACCGACACGAAATAGGTCAGCAGCTTGTGGCTGAGCTCCGGATCCTCGGTCTTGATGGCGTCGAACTGGTGTGTGTTCAACACGTAGAGCACGCTATCGACTTCGGCCTGGATCGTCGCGCTGCGCGGTGTCTGTGACACCAGCCCCATCTCGCCGATCGTGGTGTAACGGCCGAGGCTTCGCACGCGCGTGGTGCGGTCGTCGTCGGCCGGGATCATGATGCCGACGCGGCCGTCGAGGATGAAATGCATGGAATCTGCGGGATCGCCGGCCTGCACGATGACCTCGCCGGCTTCGACCTCGATGCGCTGGCAACGGCGGATCAGCTCGTCGGCGCCGTCTTCGCTGCCGAGCATTCGCGTGAACCAGTCGCGCAGGCTGGCTTCTTCCTGCGCCAGCTCCTGATGCTGCGAGATGAGCTCGTTCTCGCACCATTCCAGCGCGCGATCGAGCTCGGGGATGATGGTGACGCCGTCGCCGACGAAGTCGCTGGAGCGCAGCACCTTCTCGGCCGCAGCCGACAGATGCACCAGGATCAGCTCGACGCCGAGTTCGCCAGCGCTGCGCTTGATCTGGGCAAAGCTATAGGCAGCCGATGAATCCACGCCGGTGACGAGCTTGAAGTCGAACAACAGATAGCGGCATTCGGGGCGCTCCTGAAGCAGTCGCTTGACGTGCTGGTAGAGCCGGTTGGCGGAGCCGAAAAACAGATAGCTCTGGAGATTGAGGCCCTGGATCTTGCCGCCATGGGCCAGCAGCACGTCCTGGTCGTCGCGCGAGCGGTCGAGCGAGGAGCGGTACTCCGAGCCGTCGAAACTGTATTTGATCGATTCGACCCGCGCGGCGCTGAACGCAAACGTTGCGCAGCCGATGATGACGCCGATCAGGATGCCCGGGACGAAACCCCAGGCCACGATGATCGCGATGATGGCGATCAGCGAAAGATATTCGAGCTTCGACAGACGCTTGCGCGACTCGATGATCCATTTGTGCAACTGGTCGGCGCCGAGATAGAGCAACAGGCCGCCGAGCACGAATTTGGGGATGAAGCCGAGCAGCTCGGGTGCGACGGCGAGCACCAGCAGCGACAGCGCTGCGGCCGTGAGGCCGGACAGGCGCCCGCGGCCGCCGCTGGAGAAATTGAGCATCGAGCGGCTGGTCGAGCTGCAGCCGGGGTAGCCGCCCAGCATGCCGGTCAGGATATTGGCGGCGCCGGTGACATTCAGCTCACACTCCAGATTGGCTTCGCGATGCGTGGCCACCTCGATGCCGGTGGTGTTGAACAGCGTGCTCGAGGCCGTGACGAAGATGACGGCAACGACATTGCCAAGCAGGTCCGGGATGGCAAACCAGGGATAGCGGACGAGATCGTCGGTGTGCCAGGGCAGCATGAAGACCGCTTGCGGCGGGGCCTGAAAGGTCCAGCCCAGCGTGCGCGCCTCATCGAAGGAAACGCCGGTGAGCCAGAACGCCAGATGCGCGGTGAGCACGCCGCCGACCAGGATGATGGGCAGTCCGAACGGGCTGCGCGAGCGGTGCCAGGTGAGATACAGCACCAGCGCCATGGCGCAGGCGGCACCGAGCTCCAGCACGATGGTGCGGTTGGCGAAGTGCGACAGCGTCGCGAATTGCAGCGGATGGTCGGTGATCACCCGGACCGCACCCATGACAATGAGAAGTCCGGTTGCGCCGAGGAAGCCGCCGACCACCGGATAAGGCACGTAGCGGATGGCGCGGCCAAGCCGCGTCAAGCCGAGGCCACACAGCACCAATCCCGTCAGCATCGTCGACAGGCCGAGCGTGATCAGGATCGGTGACAGCAACGGCGTCGACAGGTTCGCGATCTCGATACGTTCGACCACCGAGGCGGCCAGGATACCCGTCACCGCGGCAGTCGAGCTGTCGGGGGCTGCAATCGCGAAGGGCAGGGAGCTGCCGAGCGCGACGACGGCCGCAAGTACCGCGGAGCTGACGAAAGTTGCCGTGATGCCGTAGGACAGATAGGGCGACAGCGGCCCCGCGAAGATCAGCAGCGAATAGGACAGTCCGAACGTGACGGTCAGGACACTGGCGGCGCTGCCGCCCAATATATCGTTCAGCGCGCGCTTGAGCGCCGGATTAAGCCCGGTCGACGGAGTGAAGCCAATTGCGGGATCGGTCACGCCGTGACACTCGCTCATGAAAATTCCTGTTCGAGACGTAGACGACTGCGAGCCTAGCGCAACAGGATTCTTGCAAGTATGAGCTATCCGACAGGTCTGGCGGCGCTTATTGCTTCAACCATCAGCAGGTTCCGCTCCGAGCGGACGCGATCTATCGTGTGTGAACGGCCAATCATACACGGCAGATGGAAGAAACTGGAGCGCCCGCCATTCGGCGTCGTCCTGGCGAAAGCCAGGATCCATTACCCCAGGGAGCAGTTTGGCGATGATTGTGCCTTCGGGATTTGCACCGAACGCACGGGATAGACCTCACGGTATGGGTCCTGGCTTTCACCAGGACGACGCCGGGGAGGCATCGTGCCGGCGGGCAATGATGGCGCGGGACGAAACAGCCGAGCTAGATCTTCAGCTCACCCCCCGTCACGCGGCGATACGCTTCCAGATACCGCTTGCTGGTCGCGTCCACCACGCTTGCGGGCAAAGGCGGCGGCGGGGCGTCGCCGTTCCAGCGGCCGGCGCGGCGTTCGACGTCGAGATAGTCACGCAGCGGCTGCTTGTCGAAGCTCGCCTGCGGCTGGCCGGGCTTGTAAGCGTCGACGGCCCAGAATCGCGAGGAATCAGGTGTCATCACCTCGTCGATCAGGATGATGCGGCCGTCCTTGTCGCGGCCGAATTCGAACTTGGTGTCGGCGATGATGATGCCCTGCTCGCGGGCGAGCTCCTCGCCGAGCGTGTAGATCGCGCGCGTCATGCTCTCGAGCGTATAGGCCGTCTCGTCGCCGACGACCTCGCGCATCTTCGCGATGGTGATGTTCTCGTCATGGCCGGTCTCGGCCTTGGTCGCCGGGCTGAAGATCGAAGGCTCCAGCTTCTCGCTCTCGACCAGTCCCGCTTTCAGCTTTTCGCCGGCCAGCGTGCCGCTTGCCGCATATTCCTTCCAGGCCGAGCCCGAGAGATAACCGCGGATCACGCATTCGATCGGAAATACCGTGGTGCGGCGGCACAGCATGGCGCGGCCGAGAATCTCGGCGCGATGCGGTCTCAAGGCCGGCACGGCGGCGATGATCTCGTCGGTGTCGGCGCTGATCATGTGATGCGGCACCACGCCTTCGAGCTCGTTGAACCAGAACGCGCTGATTTGCGTCAGGACCGCGCCCTTCATCGGGATGGTCTCGCCCATCACGACGTCGAAGGCGCTGATGCGGTCGGTGGTGACGAGCAGCAGGCGGTCGTCGTCGACGGCGTAGATATCACGTACCTTGCCGCGCCCGATCTTGGGCAGCGGCAGGTCGCTGGAGAGCATGGTGGTCATCGGCAGAACTTTCGGAGCAAGGCATTGCGACAGGACATCCGGCCGCGCCTGATCGCGCGACCGGAAACCGGGATAGCCTATTCCGGCAGCGGAATGAACTCATGTTCCTGCGGAACCGCCGCGAATCGGCCGGTTTTCCAGTCCTGCTTGGCCTGCTCGATCCGCTCCTTGCTGGAGGAGACGAAATTCCACCAGATGTGGCGCGGGCCTTCCAGGGCGTCGCCGCCCAGAAACATCATCCGTGTGGCTTTGAGCACCTTCACCGTGATGCGGTCGCCCGGACGGAAGATCAGCAGTCGCGGCCCCTCGTAGCGCTCGTTCGCGATCTCGACCTCGCCGTCGACGACGTAGATGGCGCGCTCCTCGTGATCAGGATCGAGCGGCACGATCGCGCCCGCGACCGCCGTGACCTCGGTATAGAACCAGGGCGACACCATCGAAACAGGTGAGGTGACGCCGAAGGCCGAGCCCGCGATCACCTTCGCGGTGAAGTCGCGCTCGGAGACCATCGGCAAGTCACCAGCGCCGTAGTGCTGGAACGACGGCGCGATCTCTTCCGATCCGGCCGGCAGCGCGATCCAGCTTTGTAGGCCGAGCATCTTCTGCCCCGAGGCGCGTTGTACATCCGGGGTGCGCTCGGAATGCGCGATGCCGCGGCCGGCCGTCATCAAATTCATCGCGCCGGGCTGGATCTCCTGGATGTTGCCCTCACTGTCGCGATGCATGATAGCGCCGTCGAACAGATAGGTGACGGTGGCAAGCCCGATATGCGGATGCGGCCGAACATCCATGCCCTTGCCAGAGACGAATTGCACCGGCCCGAAATGGTCGAAGAAGATGAAGGGACCGACCATCTGGCGCTTGCCGTGCGGCAATGCGCGCCGGACCGCGAAGCCATCGCCGAGATCGCGCGTGCGCGGTACGATGACGAGATCGAGCGCATCGCAGGACATGGGATCGCCGAGCACGGGATCGTTCGAGGGTTGCCAGCTCATGTGGACTCCTTTTGGCTTTTTCGAGCTAAATCCTAGCAGGATTTCGCGCGGCCGTCGCGGCTAAGCCCGGACCACATACTCCGCCGTCATCGCCCCCGCAAGCCGGCGCGCAACTTCACCCCGGCCGGCCGGTTGGGGAAAAGACGCGCCCGAGCAAAGGATAGTGACGGCTACACCCGCCGGGGAAGGAGAGGCCGGCGCCCCATGGTCATTT